>JAUNBJ010000207.1 GCA_030535245.1 Planctomycetia bacterium
CCCCTCCGAAAACTTTTAGACGAATATTATTTATTTTTTGGACACAGCACTAGGAGTTTGGCATAAACACCACTACTCAAAAACGGGCTTGAACAAAAATAATTATCAATTATCAATTATCAATTAAAAAAGCACTACATTTCCGGGAGGGTAATACGGGTTCCGATGGAGAGTTCCTGGGGGGAATGGAGTCGGTCTTTGTTGAACTCGTAGATTTCGTTGGCCCGTGCGGGGTCATGGAGATAGCGTCGAGCCAGGCTTTCGAGCGTATCGCCGTCCATGATGATGTGGGTACGTGGGCCGGAAAGGGCGCGACCATTGATGCCGGGGTCGGCGGGGATCCAGTCGTCGCCACGTTCTCCGATACGGCGGGTGGTGCTGCGGCTTCCGTTGGGAACCATGGGGCTGGCGTCGGCACCAAAGTCGTAATAATCCTCCATTTCCGTCGCGGCGGGGGAGGTGGCGGGGGGAACGGTGTCTTTCAAAACGACCGATTCGGGGTAGGCGCCAACAAGTGCGGTGGTTGCCGTGCTTTCCGCATTGCTGGCGGTCGATTCTTCAAGCGGTCTTTCAACGACGACCAATTCCGGCAGATTTTCCGGTTTCATGGGGATTTCCAAATCTTTGGAAACTTTGTCCAACCCTTCGTCATGGGTTCCGGCAGCATTCCAGAGCCGCTCGGGAGCGATAAAGGCCGCGACGGCCAGCAACAGGGTAAACAAAAACAGCGATATTTTTTGGACTTTGGACATGACCGCCTCGTATAAAAAACGTGCACTATAGAAAGATAGAAAACCTATATCTTCACCCTGAATTATACCCTTTAAAACTACAAAGGGGGTGGAAATTAACAAAAAAAACTCAAAAAAACCGTTCCCCCCCCGTTGTAAAATCGGTAAAAAGGGTTATAACATTTGCATTAATTGACGGGGCGTAGCTCAGCCTGGCTAGAGCGCTGCGTTCGGGACGCAGAGGTCGCTGGTTCAAATCCAGTCGCCCCGATTTGACCAACCGATGTTTGCGGTTGGTTTTTTTAGGCACCTTCTAAAAATCGCTTCCTCGGCCCAATGGAGGGTTCAATCCCCATTTCATGCCGGAACCCGATCTTTGGAAGTTGCCTTTTTTCTTGGATTTTAGTGGAGGCGGCATGACTCTGGCAAAGCGAACGGCAGCGGCAATCGAGAAATCGCAGGAGTGGTTTTGGGGGCGACAGCATCCGGACGGGCACTGGTGTGCCGAGCTGGAAGGGGATTCGCTGCTCCAGAGCGAGATGATTCTGCTGATGACGTTCCTGGGTCGCGAGCATGAACCGCTGGCCCGACGACTGGGGAATCAGTTGTTGAAAACGCAGACGGCGGACGGTGGCTGGCCGATGTATCTGGGGGGAAAAAGCACCGTCACGAACACGGTCAAGGCGTATTTTGCCCTGAAACTGCTGGGGCACGACGTACATGAAGAACCGATGAAAAAAGCACGGGAATGCGTGCTGGCGTTGGGTGGAGCGGACAGGATCAACAGTTTCACGCGGTTTTATCTGGCGCTTTTGGGGCAGATTCCGTACTCCATCTGTCCTGCCGTCCCGCCGGAAATGGTGCTGCTGCCGAAATGGTTTCCGGTAAATCTTTATTCCATCAGCAGTTGGACACGAACGATCGTGGTGCCGTTGTCGCTGGTTTCGGCACTGCGACCGGTGCGGGAGCTGCCGCCGGAGCGGGGGATTGCGGAGCTTTTCCTCAAACCACCCAGGCAGTGGCCGCCGCTGCGTGCGCCGGGAAAGCCGGAACATCCCGGTCTTTTCAGCTGGGACACCTTTTTCCGTGTGACCGATCGGCTTTTGAAAGGGTATCAGGCGGGGCCGAAACCGACGCGAAAGCTGGCGATTCGTCGTGCCGAGGCGTGGTTGTGGGAGCATTGCCAAAACAGTGACGGCCCCGGAGCCATCCAACCGCCCATCGTGTGGGGGCTGGTGGCGATGAAAGCGCTGGGGTATGCCGACGACAGCGAGCGGGTACGCTATTTTTGGAACCAGCTTATGGATTTGATTCTGGAATCCCCGGAGGACGATACCGCCCGAATGCAGCCGTGCCGTTCCCCGGTGTGGGACACGGTCATCACGTTGCGGGCTTTGGCGGCGGGGGGGGTGCGGCGAACGCGTCCAGAGATCGCCCGTGCCGTTCGCTGGCTCCTCGACCGTCAGATTCGTGTGCCGGGAGATTGGAGCGAAACGGTAAACGCCGAGCCGGGAATGTGGTGTTTTGAATATCACAACGATTTGTATCCCGATACCGACGATACGGCCATGGCCATCATGGCGCTGCGTGGCGTCTGTCCGGAACCGGACGAGGAAATCGACGCGGCAATCGACCGGGCGTTTCGTTGGCTGCGGGCGATGCAGAACGACGACGGCGGCTGGGGGGCGTTTGATCGAAACAACAACCGCGAATTCCTGACGCACGTTCCGTTTGCCGACCACAACGCCATGACCGATCCCAGCACGCCCGACCTGACGTCGCGGATTTTGGAGGCGATGGGACATTTAGGGTATCGTGCCGACGGAGACAAGATGCCGACGCTGAAAAAAGCGATCGCCCACCTGCGGGCCAAACAGCAGCCGGATGGGAGCTGGTTCGGACGCTGGGGGGTGAATTATATTTACGGAACGGGCGAGGTGCTGGCGGGCATGGCGGCGGTTGGTGTCCCGGCAGATGACCCGGCGGTTGCGGCGGGGATTCGCTGGTTGCTGGAACACCAGAACACCGACGGCGGCTGGGGCGAATCGGCCGATTCCTACGAAGATTCCACCCTGCGTGGCCAAGGCCCCACGACCCCAAGCCAGACGGCATGGGCGCTTTTGGGCCTGATTCCCCATGGACTGGCAAAGCACCCGGCGGTTGTGCGGGGGATTCAGTGGCTGGTTGAGCATCAGAATGCCGACGGCGGCTGGAGTCAACCGGAGTTTACCGGCACCGGGTTCCCGGCGGTATTTTATTTACGATACCATTATTATCATCAATATTTCCCGCTCATGGCCCTGTCGAAGTGGGCCGCCTACGCCGCACAGGAAACATGAAAATTTCTCCCAGGCGGAATCACGACGGAATCCTGTCCCGCAGTTCTTCCGCCGTAATTCCCTCCAGGAGTATCTTTTTATGCGCGTCCGTTTCGCCCGACAGCAACGTCAATTGGGATTTCCGCAGCTTCAGACCCTTGGCCAGCACCTCCAAAATCGCTTTGTTGGCTTTTCCCTTTTCCGGAATCTGGGTGCAGCAGACTTTCAACTCGCCGCCGACCGTTTCGCGGATTTCGTTTTTCTTCGCCCCCGGAAATGCCTTGACCGAAAGCACCACCCCCTGAGGATGTGGTTCCACCAGGATATTCATGGAAACGTTCCTCCATTAAAAAAAGGAGAAGCCCACCACGAGCTTCTCCCCTGAAAAAGAATTTCTCTTATTCTTCGCCCTCATCTCCCTCAAACAAGGGGGCCTCCACAAGGTCTTCGTCCATCTCCGCGTCGTCGGCGTCGTCATCGGCGT
>JAUNBJ010000208.1 GCA_030535245.1 Planctomycetia bacterium
TGGGGTCTGGGGAGGAACCGCTTTTTCAAAAGGGTTCCTCCCCAGAGGCTGGAAGTGTGATTGTTAGAACTATCGCGCTTCCAGCCTTTTGAGAGGAAACATTTTTGAAAAATTGTTTCCTCTCAAATTTTCCTTCAAAAAACTTTTACTACGCTCACTGCGTTCGCTAAATATTTATAATATTTCTTATTTGTATCAATTCTACTGAGGAATCACCACCGGTTTGCCGTCCTTCCGCACCCCAAGCCGATAATGCACCTCCCAGTCAATACTGTATGGAATCCGCTGCACGGAACCATCACACATGGCCGCTCCAAACGAACCCGCATGACAACTCCCAAACGTGTAGTAATTCGTGTAACCCGAACGATCCTGCACCGGACGGTACGACGATGTGGCCGAACTGGAGACACACCGCATGTTGTCGGCATCACATCCCGAATAAATCCCCTGACTGTCCCCACCATCGTACAAACTGCCCGTCTGATTCCCCATGTAACTCTCCGGCCCCACCGTCTTTTCACATAATAAATACGTGTTCGACATGCCGTCGCGAATCTCGCCAAGCCGTACCAACGTGGCCGGACCACAAATGCCGTTGATATTCTGTATGTTCGTACTCCCCAACGCACTCAAAACCGTGGACGACCGGTACGTCTCCTTGCTGTAACTGCTCGGATTCCCCGTCGTAACATAAACCGATCCCCCATTGTAAGCATAGTCGGTTCGGCAGACGCTCGTTACCTTGTCGGCGTTGATGTGCGATAACGAAACCTGCGGATACGACTGCGCCGGACGACGTGACGGACAATTAAACACCGAAACCGGCGTCTGAAGCACCGTGGCCGCCCGCGTTTTCTGCTCCGCCGTTACATTCGCCGGATCGTTGTCCGACGCAAGCTGATACAACGCGTTCTGCTCCAAATACGGCAGAATGCTAAACGTCCACGCCCCTGGCTGCTCCACCCCACCACGATCCGGATCCCCCGTCGCTAACCACGTCCACCCCGCCGGCGGAAGCGACTTCATCGACGATTCGTAATTCAACGACGCTAACGCCATCTGACGCATCCCATTCCCACACTGCATCTGACGCGCCGCCTCCCGCGCCTGCTGCACCGCCGGTAATAACAACCCCACCAACATCCCTATAATCGCTATCACCACCAGAAGTTCCACCAGAGTGAATGCCGCCCGGTACGACCGGGAGCGACTATGGCTACCGGCCCCGGGTGCGGGGCGGCACACTACGGCTACCGCCGGTTGCCTGTGGCGTCGGGAGGCAGGCGCTACGCTTCTGGCCTCCCTCTCTACGGCCTCCGGCCTGTCCGATGTGAGTTGTGATTTTCTATATATTTTCACCCTTCACCATTCACCGTTCATCATTAACCATTAACCATTAACCATTTACCATTAGCATTTTGTCCGTGCCTTGTTCAGGAAGAAAGCCAGTCCAAGCAGTAGCAACCAGAGGGAACCTGGCTCTGGAAGCAGCGATCCCGTCACGCCGGAAAGTGCAAAATCCAACTCGGAACCCCGCAAATCCCATGCAAGATAGGACGTCGTTCCCGGTGCCAACGATAACCCCGAAACCAAAATCGAGAAATCCCCCACCCGACTTACGTTCAGTTGCCCGGCACTGTCTGCCAGCATCCACTCCACCAACTCGTCCATGTCGCCCGTCCCTGTCAAATCGAACGACAAGGTTTCCACCAAACGCGACCCCTCGTTGGTCACTTCCAGCCAGCCAGACTCCAGAGGATCATCCGAAAAATCAAGCGTCGTCACCTGTTCGTCCTGGATAACAAGGGAAGCCTTCGAGGTTCCTTTGAGCGTGGCCGTCAGTTTATAATCCTCATAATAATCCGTCTGTTCTGTGTACGTAGCGGCCAAATTCCAAATGTCCGTACTCTGAAGGACCGGCGTGAAGTCCGAGCTGGAATTTACCTTTCCAATGTCCAGCAACGTGTAAGTCTTGCTGTCCATCACCGCAATCCCCCCACCGATGTCCGCCGTGAAAATACCCGAAATCACACTGCTTGTTGCCGTCTTGTTCGGATCTCCCACCAGCGTGGAAATTCCCGTCGAAGTGGCCGAGAAGGTGATTTTGTCCTGCTTGTTCGTGTTAATCGCCAGCCGATTGGCCGTAAAGTTCACATCCCCACCAACAAGCGTTATGTCCGCGTATGGCACATCCGTATACTCGCCGGTGCCGGCCAAACGCAACTCATTCTTCACCGTAATCGTGCCGCCGGAAATCACCGTTTTCACACGGTTTAGATACAGATTCCCATCCACCTTCAACGTTCCGCCGCTCATGTTGAACGCACACTCTTTGAGTTCTTCGTAACTGCTATAACCAGCATTTAGGGGAAAACCAAAATTAGAGAAAACCGTAACGTTTCCCCCTTCCAAGTTGAACGTTCCCGTCGCCTGTGCCCCAACGCCAAGAGAAATGCTCGTGGCCGAAAGCGTTCCCCCTTTCATGTTGTACGTCCCGTTGCCCAAATGAGTCGTGGCGTTGTACCCGCCTAAATAAAGGTTAGCGCTGATATTAACCGCTCCGCTGTTTTGGGTGATCGTTCCCGTGGCGACGGCGGTTCCACTGCTGTATCCCACGACAATGTTTTCTTTGGCGATAATGGTTCCCCCATTCACGAACGTTTCGCCGGTGACGGCAGAACCACTGCCGCGTCCGGTCGTCATGTTCTCAACGGAGGTCACCGTGAACCCCTCCTCAATGTAAACGTTTCCATCGCCATTCTGTCCTACCAGCAGGTTCTGGGTGGTCAGCTGGTTCGCGGAACCGATGACTTTCAGTGTCAGGGTTCTGCCTCCATTGACCGTGGCGTTAATGGAGGACGAGGGCAATCCACCACTCCATTTATTGGTGTCGTTCCAGTTGTCGCTGGCCGTCCCCAGCCATTCCGCCGCCCCGCAGGTGCCTCCCGACAGGTGGAACAACAACAGAAACATGGTCAACATCGAAAAAACCGACCGCAACCGTTTTGTCCAGGATATTTTTTTCTTCATGATCTTCTCCAAATAGGATTTTTCTGGGGAATGCCCCAACTTCTCGTTTTGCCAACATTCATAGCGAACGTTACTCCATCTATTATGTTCCCGAAAGTTTTAAAAGTCAAGCAAATCACCGCCAAAAATGGTGCTTATTTGCGCCCCAGATAGTCCTCTTTTGCGACACGGCGACGATCAAACTTCCTTGCGAATTTGTAATTCCCCTCTTTTCAGAGGGGTGGCAGCCGTAGGCTGACGGGGTGTTTTGACCTGGGAAAACGTTCACCACTTCGGAACTACCCCCCGCCCTAACGGGCGTACCCCTTCAAAGAAGGGGAATTCGTACGGCTCGCGGGGTAATTCCCCTCTTTTTAGAGGGGTGGCAGCCGTAGGCTGACGGGGTGTTTTGGCACCGGGAAAGCGTTCACCACTTCGGAACTACCCCCCGTCCTAACGGGCGTACCCCTTCAAAGAAGGGGAATTCGTACGGCTCGCGGGGTAATT
>JAUNBJ010000064.1 GCA_030535245.1 Planctomycetia bacterium
CGTTCCTCCATTTACCTCGACATTGGAAACCGTGACACCGCCGCCATTGCCGCCATTGCCGCCATTGCAGTTATCGTTACCAGCGGCGCCAGCGCCGCCATCACCGCCATCGCCACTGGTGAGCGATATCGTTCCTCCATTTACCTCGACATTGGAAACCGTGACACCGCCGCCATTGCCGCCATTGCCGCCATTGCAGTTATCGTTACCAGCGGCGCCAGCGCCGCCATCACCGCCATCGCCACTGGTGAGCGATATCGTTCCTCCATTTACCTCGACATTGGAAACCGTGACACCGCCGCCATTGCCGCCAACGCCGCCGGACATGTCGGCAGCGGCATCGCGGCCAGCGCCGCCATTGCCACCATTGCCGCCGATAAATGTTATCATCCCTTCATATACCACAGGGTTTGTAACCGTGACAGCGTCGCCATCACCGCCATCACCGCCACCGCCACCGCCATCACCGCCACCGCCGCCGGCGATAATGATGTCCTGCGCCCAAGCGTTCGGTGCAGGCATAAGAAGCCCAAAGATTACGGCACAACAAACGCCGCACAAAAATCTGCCCCACCGTCGGTTGCGAGTGACCCGTTTTGTATCATGCTTCAACATGATAACCTCCTTGTATGATTCGGATTTCATTCCTTTGTTCACAAGAACTTTGTACAGTTTCCTATATCTCCCCTATCGGCACTCATGATAGGAATATTTGGAAAAAAAGGAAAAATCGGAAAAGATTGTGCAATTTATCGCGAATAACAACCAGAAACGTTAGCGTCGGCCTACGTGGAGTATTATACTCTCCCGCTTCCAGCTTTGGGAAGGATGATGTCGGAGCCGTGGACGAAGCGAAGCGTAGTCCCGGAGAACTGCCGAGCGTTTTTCCACTGCTCCGGAACTACGGGCTACGCCCTCCGTTCACGGCTCACAGGTTCGCGTAGATTTGTTAGTGCCAGCCGTTTTTCCACGGCTTCCGGAACTACGCTTCGCTTCGTTCACGGCTCTATATTAACCATTAACCATTAATTATCAATTATCAATTATCAATTAGCCTGCCGTTTTCCACGGCTCCGATCGTACCGGGGCCAACAGGGTGGGGGTGAGGGAAACGGGTCTTGCATTCCTCGGTGGGGTATGTTACAATAAAGGTGCTTTCTGAAAAACCAACCTCCTAAAAATTCCCAGCACCATGGCAGAAAATTTCAATCCGTATCGAGAATGGCTCGGCATCCCGGAATCGCAGCTCCCCGCTAATCATTACCGCCTTTTGGGGTTGGAAATGTTTGAATCGGATGTGGGGATCATTTCGCGGGCGGCAGACAAACAGATGGTTTTCCTGCGCACGTTCCAGACCGGGAAATACTCGGCGGAATCGCAAAAACTGCTGAACGAGGTTTCCGCAGCACGCATTTGCCTTCTGAATCCGGCCCGCAAGCTGGCATACGACGCGACGTTGCGTCAAACATCGGTGCAGCCGGTTCCCGCACAGCAAGTTCCGGTGTTCGTCCCTCCGCCAGCGACTCCGACCATTGCGTTACGAACGGCGATCAACCGTCGGAAAAAGCCCTCCTCCTCGCCGCTGCTTTGGTGCCTGGCGGCCGGTTTGAGTTTGCTCCTTTTGTGGATGGTCCTCTCGCTTGTATCGCCGACGGCTCCGGTCAGGACGGCCCCCCAAGATTCCCGAAAAACGGCAGAAAAAACCTTTGCGGAACCCGAAAAGCCCGTCGTGTCCCCCTCCCAACCCGACGGAATCGAAAAGCGAAAAACGGTGGAAAAAACCTCTCCGGAAGTTCTTTTTACCGACCGAACCGTTCCGGAAGAACCGCTTCCCACGTTGGTATCCGTCGGCAGGGACGGCACGATTTTCTTTCTGGACACGAGCCAAACGGGGGACAACTCGGTCGTGAAAAAACTTGCCGGGGAGTCCCGGTATTTGCGT
The DNA here is from genome assembly GCA_030535245.1 of Planctomycetia bacterium. GTDB lineage: Bacteria > Planctomycetota > Planctomycetia > Pirellulales > Thermoguttaceae > RGIG3701. The sequence continues at coordinate 1,943 of JAUNBJ010000064.1, forward strand.
CGCATCGCGTTTGCCCCCAACGGCCGGCATTACGTCGTGGCGGTGGGACAGAAAAAAGCCATGCTGGAATATTACGCTCGCAACGCGACAACCCCCCAAGCGACGCTCGACTGCGGCTGCCCGCCGGATTGCGTTCGCTTCACGCACGATGGGAAAAAAATCGTAGCCTGCTGTCTTCAGAACGGCACGATTCTTGTTTTTGACGTCGAAACGAAAACGTTAACCGAAACCTACCATGCGGGAAAAGGGCAATTTTACGCGTTGGCCATTTCTCCCGACGACCAATACCTCGCCGTCGGCGGCACGGACACCAACATTTACGTGGTTTCTCTGGAAACCGGGGAAACCGTCCGGCAGTTCTCCGGGCATACCAAAGTCGTGAATAGCCTGGTGTTTCTGTCCAACGACCAGCTCGTTTCCGGAAGCCAGGATGGTACGCTGCGTATCTGGAGCCTTAAAAGTCGAAAATCGCGGCACTTCACACTCCCCACGGAGGTGCGGATGGTGGTCGTCTCCCCGGACGGAAAATACCTCGCGTGCGGAGGAAACGACGGGGTTCTTCGTATCCTGCGCCCTCAGGATGGGGAACAGGTTCGAGAAATTCGCTGTAGTCACGGTGCGGTCTGGGGGTTGCAGTATTCCCCCCAGGGCCGGTATCTGGCCGTCTCGTTTTCCGGGGGAAGCGTTCTTCTGGTGGATACGGCGACGGAAACCATCCTCTTTCAACGCAAAGTTCACCAGGGAACCGCAACGGATGTTGCTATTTTTCCAAAAATTTTATAACGTAATGTAATTGTTTTTGAAATGTTTCTCTTTTGTTAAGAATTAAGAGGGTTAAATCTCTCGCAGCTTGCTGAGGATTTCATAGCATTTGTTCATCATGTCGGTTTCGGTTCCGATCGAGCCGCGGCATTTTTCGAGCATGTGCCGCAGTTCTTCCCAATCGAGTTTCGTATCCGGTTTTTCCGCTTCCGGCGGGTCGTTACGCAAAAGGGTTCCTTCTTCCAGCAACGATTCCGGTTGATAAAAATCCGGTTCCGGAACCGATTCGGGGGAGGAAACCTGATTTTGAGCTGGCGGCACGGAAAGGGGAGCTTCGTCCGTATCGTGAAACCGTTCGCGAAGGATGTTCTGGAGTGCCGACTGACCACGATCGTGGAGGTTTTTCCAAAGGGCACTGGGGCTGCCGGTGAGGTGAAGTTCCTGGACTTCCCGCAACAGGGCCGCCGTCACCCGATGAAGTCGGTCGAACGACTGGACGGTTTCCTCAAGGTACGCTTCGGTGAGGATACGGTTGGTTTCATTGACCGCTTCCACGGACGACGCGACAGGACGCAGACCGTTCCGCCGAAACTTTTCACGATACGCTTCCGATACAACCGACGCAGACGGCATGGACGAACCGGACGAAACGACAGAACCTGTCGCAGGACGCCCCTGAGCCTGATATGCCCAGTCCGATTCCGGTTTTTCCGCCGGGCGAATGTACGTACTCGGCTCCTTGGCAATGTCCCACAAATCGTCTTCCGCCGCCTTGGGAAGCGGGCCGGACGGAATTTGAGGATACGTTTCCTCTCCCGTCGCTGCGGTCGCGTCGTTCAAAAGCTCCCGCATCTCCGACGCATTGAGCGTTTGGGACAGATTCTCCTCGGAAACCGATTCCGCCACCGCCCCGTCCGGATTCCAGCAATCGGGAATCGCCGTCGCCTCGGCTGCCGCCGCACGTTCGCGATCCTCGTTTTCCTCCTCGTCCCGCTTCCAGAGAAGTGTGGAATCGTCCGAATCGTCTAAAACGCCAAACTCGATACTATGCGAACCGTCGTCCTGCTCGTCCTGTTCGCCGTTTTGCGTGTCGTCCCGCTCGTCGTCCAGCTCACCAAATTCCACGGTGTCCGACGATGGTTTTTCCGATTTCATAATGGGTGCGTCTTCCAAAGATTGAATTTCTGGTCTATCTAAAATGGAATCGTCCGAAATTTCCGGGAGCTGCTGCAAACTGCGCCACGCGGCCCGAACGTCTTCCACGCTGATTTTTGATTTTTTACCGCTCTCCGAAAGATACCACAGATGATCGGCCAACTGGTTCACGGTTCGTGGTACCCCGTCGGCCAACTTGTGAATCTCGCGACAGACTTTCAGGTCGAAAAACCCGTCCGGAACCCCTCCCGCACGACGTATTTCCCCCCGAAGCAACTCCACCGTCTGGTCACGGCTGAGCGTCTCCAGAAAGCCACGCAGCGTAATCCGTTGAGCAAAATCGTGCAACCGTGGCTGATTGAGCTTCTCCTCCAACGTCGGATTCCCCACCAGCACCAGCCGTAACGCATTTCGACGACTGAACACCGCGTCCATCAACTGCCGCAACTCCTCCAATATCCGACCCCGAAGGGCGTGCGCGTCGTCCACGACCAAAAGCACCCCGTCCATCGTATATTCGGCCAGATACCGTGAAAGCAGGATTCGCAGTTCGTTCTCCCCTCCCCTGCCATAAGGAATCCCCAGCTGGGAAAGCATCGCCTGAAATAGATCGGAAACCCCGGAAAGCGAACGTCCGTTGACCGCAGTCACGTCCAGCTCGTTTTCCATATCCTGAGCCAGAACCCGACACAAAAGCGTCTTTCCCGTTCCCGAAGGCCCCACCACCATGGCCGCCCCCTCCGAACGCCGGACACACCGCAGGATCCGTTGACGTACCTCCTCCACAGGCCCCACCGCGCAAAAACCTTCTGCGCTGGGTTCCGAATAAAAGGGGCGTTTTGTCCAATCAACCTGTTCCATGAAGCGATTCCTCTGCAAATCCTTTTTCTCATCGACCTCCGCCCCAAAGAACTTGACGTTTCGGCACAGAATGACAGTCAGGCAAAACTCCACCCCTGAATCGTCTGCAAAAAGTTTGACGTTTTGGGAAAATTTTCCGTCTTTTACACAGCCTCGACACCCCTTTTGATAAATTTTACATTATTTTAACGTTCCACCCTTTGGCCTTTTCCATGGTTTGTGGTACACTAAACAGGTCGCTAGGAAAGCTGATGAGAGAAGGATTTCGCCAAGGGTTTAATTATGTATACTATTTTAAAAAGGAGAATGCTTATGTTGTGTCAGGAACAAGCTGAAAAGAGGATTGGGGAAGTCTTTCGTCCGTTGACTTCGCGGCAGCGGGAAGTTCTGAATTTCATCCAGAAAAAACTGCGTCGGTGTGGCGTCTGTCCTTCCGTACGGGAGATTGCCGACTCGTTGAATATTCAGTCCCCCAGTACCGTTCTGGGACATCTGGACGCGTTGGAGAAGAAGGGGTACATCCGACGGGAAGCCAATCAGTCACGTTCCATAGTCTTGTGTCAAAAATCTTCGGTTCCGTTCTCCGGCACTCTTTCTTCGCGATTTACCATATCCGACCCCGCCAGGGTCAACAACACGATTTGCTCCGACCCGGAATCGATGTTCTACCTGAGGGCGGACGCACACCTCGCTTCCTGTTCGCTGGTTTCTCCGGGGGATTTGCTGCTGGTTCATCCCAAGTCGCAACTCCGCGAGAAAGAGACCGGTATTTTTGTCGATGCGGATTTTCAGATTCATGTTGGAAAAGGCAGTTACGACCCGATTTCAGGACGGCGACTTCTCGTCACCGAAACGCAGCGGATTCCGTGGGAAAGGGTGCGATTGATGGGGACACTCGTCGCAATTATCCGCCGGATAAACGCTTCCGACAAAGAGTAAGGGTACAGAAAAAACGTGGAAACTCCTTAATTTTTTATTTCGTCTTTCCTCAAAAAAATGGCGGTTTCTTAATTTTTTAGCAACCACTAAAAGAGAAACCACTTATTTCGTAAAGGGAAACTATTACAAAAAAGGAAGTATTGCCATGTTTGTCAAGATGTTGGACATGCCGGTCATCTCATCCATCAAGGATACGGAAATTACCGATCCGGTATTGCTTTTGGCGGTTCAGATGATTCGAGAGAAAGCGTGCCAGGGGTTGTCCGTAAACGACCTGACGCAAGCCACCGGGCTTCCCCGGCGAACTTTGGAGCGTCGTTTCCAGAGGCAACTGAACACCTCGCCGCATTACGAGATTTTGCGAACGCAGATTCAGGCGGCCAGGAAATTGCTTCAGGAAAGCCACCTGCGGCTGCGGGAAATTGCCGACGCGACCGGTTTCCGAAGCGTTTCGCACCTTTGCGTGGCGATGAAGCGTGTTTACAAACAGACCCCCAACGAAGTGCGTCATGCCCGGTCGTAGGGAACCGATTCGCCTGGGGTGGGTTTAACGTTCGGCAGCTTTTTGGTGGAAACGAATCCCCACCAGAATCCCGGCCGAGAGGCAAAGCAGGATTCCCACCCACTGCGTCGAAAGGCAAAGCAGCCAGAGAATCCCCGCGTACAGCAGCCAAAACGGGGACGTCCGGGTTGTTTCCAAAAGCCATGGAAAGGCGAAAAAGACCAGCAGGGTTCCGATCGTGACCAAAAGTACCACGATGGCCGGGTATAAAAAGCGTGGACGGTTGCTGGCGGGCAGGATGGTTTCGCTCAGCAGGAACCCGGAGTCGCCGGAGGTGTCGAACGCCAATGTGCGGGCGATTCGCGCCTCCGGGACGTTGTGGTAAAAGACCGTTTGCAGCGACGGGCCGGACGCCGATTTGTCGCGGTGGGTGAAAAGTTTTTCCCCCTCTTTCTCGATGGCGGCAAGCTCTTTTTGGTAGTCGCGGTACTCGGTCGCCCGATCGCCGTCAAACTGACGATGGATTCGTGTCCGCATGGCGTTCCAGAGCGGCGACCAGAGCCGGAACCAGTTTTCCGTTTCGTTAACCGTGGGGAGATCGGGCATTTCGATGCTTGCAGCGTCGGCGATTTCGACTTTTTCGTCGGAAACCGTACGGAATCCGGCAAGGGTACGCGCCAACCGAACGACCTGCTCCATGCGAACCAGCTCGATTCGTGCCATGGGACGCACGGCGAGGGGTTTTCCGTTTTCCTGCGACAGACGTACCGGGTCGGTTCCGGTCACGTAAAGGATACATGTTCCCCGTTGGCCGTTTTTCTCCCCGGTTTCCCCATTTCGGAACAGATGCGGCAGGCGGATGTGGAAACTTTTTTCCGTTTTGAGCCGGGGCATTGTGGGGGATAAAAGCGTATCGGTCTCTCCACGATAAAGGATTTCGAGCCGTTGGACGAGGTTCACGGAACGGAGGCTGACGCGGAAATAGCGTCGTGTCGCGGTGTTCGTTTCCGGGGACGGTTCGGGGGTAAATTCTTCCACCTGGGCGGCCTGCGAATCGAGCCGGAATTCGAGCGGGCCGAGCGTTTTGTCCATTTCAACGACACACGTTCGGGACATTCGCGGGTCGATATCAAGCGTCGTCAACCCCAGCATGGAATTTCCCGTATTCCAAAAAAGGGAGTGCGAACTCCAGACCGACTGCGGCTGCAGGAACAGGCTGCTGGTCATTTGCAGGCGGGCTTCAAAGCGTTTGTCCACGACCTGGAACACCTGATAGCGTGTGCCATCCGAAATGGCAGTCGGGGTTTCGTCGGAAGGAAACGTCCAGCGGGAACGCTCCAGCGAAAGCATCCCCTCGGTCGTCCAGCGGGTTTTATCGTCGGCAGGCACAGGGAGCATCACTTCCTGTTCGACGGTTTCAAAATCAGGGAATCGGAACACCGGCAATTCGGCCAGCACGCCTGTTTCGGAAAGCGTTTCCGGAGCACCCGTCAACTCGCAGGTCAGGGTCAAAAACGACGTTCCGGTAAGCGATCGCAGCGGACGCACCACCATGCGAACCCGTTCAGGGACGTTCTTTTTCAGGGCCGTGCCGGTTTCTTCGGAGGTTTCCTCCTCGGTGACGGCGACATCCTCGGCAGGAATCGTTTCCAGCGTGTAGGGGTACGGCGGATCCAGCACGAACGGCCCCTTCAGGTTTCCGGGAAGTTCCAGTCGGAACATATCGGCAACCCCTTCCCGCACTTCCAGCCGCATTTCCATCCGGACGTTCCAGGGATCGGATTCTGGCGTCGGCGTCGGTTCCTCGGTTGTTTTTTCCTCCGGGGGAAGGGGGGAAAGGAGGGTTCGCGTCTGAGCGTCCAGAACATGACGGTTCAGGGAGAGGGTCAGTTTCCCGGAAATCGGTTCCCTGGAAGCGGGCGAAAAACTGGTCACCAAACGCGCCGTGCCAAACGGGGACGCGGAGCTTTCCGTAACGAACGAGGTTTCGGAAGTGGGCGTGGCAGGTTCTTCTCCGGCGGGGGTGTTGGGCGTAAATTCCGCCAGCACGCCGTCGGTGCGATAAATTTCCACCAAACGCGCCGTCGTTCGGACATTTTCCCCCAGCAGCCGAATCCCGGTCACATGGACTGTTCGCGGTTTTTTCGCCGTCACCCGATATGGCAGGGGAATCGCACCGGTCAGAACCACGCGGCTGGCGGCGGGGGTTTCCCGGACTTCCTTTGTCGGTTCCGTAAAAATGGCCAAATGTTTTTTGTCGATTCGCGTAAATCGGAGGTTTTTCTGCTGAAAACCTTCCTGAAGCAGCACGTTTTCCACCCGCAGCGTGTCGGGAATCTCCAGGTGCAGCACCGGCGGTATCACGGCGGCAGACGGGGGTTGAAGCTGGTAACGAACCGTCAGCGCATCAATCCCGCACAGGCAGGTCAGCGACTCCTGAAACGAACAGAGTTCTGGAATCGGGCGGACGTTGAGCGTCCAAAGCGGCGCGAGGGGGGCCGACGCCGTGGGGGTCTCGTCGGCCACGCAGACGGACGACCGTTGAGAAACCGCTCCGAAGTCCGTTTTTTCCGGATTAAAATCTTCCCAAAGCGACAGGAATTCCGGCACCGCCACCGCCGCGGGCTGGGGGTCGTCGAGCCTTGTCTGAAGCGACACGTCCGGGCAGACGCTGATCCAGCGACGCGTCAGCTTGGAACCGACGGAACGGACTTTCGGGAACGGGACACTGCCGAGCGTTTCCATCCCCTCCCCTTCCAGGTCGAACGCCACAAGCAGCCGCCCCCGAACGGCCGTATCGAACGTCATGCGGAGGACACGCTCATTCCCCTCCTCGACGAACGTAATTTCAGGACGCTGCGCGATTCCCGAAGCGGACGCCGCTTCCCCCTCGGTATGCGTGGAAGGATTTTGAAGCATGGAAACACGCACGCTGGACGGATTCAGCGTCAGCCGGGAATCGGTTCGCCATTCCAACCGCTCACTCCCGCTTTCCGGACAAAGGAACCGATAACGGCACTGCACGGTCAGACGCTCTTTTTCCAGAATCCAGTTGTAAAGTTCCTCGGCGGAAATCGTGTCGGAAGAGGGGTGACTGTATGGCGTTTTCCAACGTACCGCCAACTCCCGCGTTGGGCCGAGCTGCACCATCCAGCTTCGGGAAACGCTGTCGTATTCCCGGCTCCCGATCGCCGACGGAAACGAGATGTCCGAAAATACCGCCGGCGCCCGCAGCTCCAGCCGCGCGTTGGGAATCGCCGGAATCGCAAGACGGAATCCCGAAATCAGCCCGCCCGACGTCTCACGCTGGCTCCCCCCCTCGCCCGGATTCATCAGCACCGGCAAAAAGGAAAATTCCAGCGAACATCGCCCCGGCTCCGCCACGACCAGCACCAGACGATTGTTTTCCCAATCCACTTTCCGCGTCACCCCGTTGAGCTTCACCGAGCCGGGAGAGAGGTACGCCTCGTCGGGCGAAAGGGGCAAGACGATCTTCGTGTTCGGTTTCAGCACGTCAAGGCTGTACGTCGCCTTCATCGACTCCACCAGCCAGTCGCGTGGGGAGAGCGTATAAACAAGCGACCCGGAATACACCGCACTGTGATAGACCCAGCCCGCCTCCTGCCCGGTCGTCGCCGCCTGCCGACGATTCAAATTGCGGAACATGTCGAACGGCATGTAATATTCCCCGCCCGTCGGACGTCCGTTTTCGTCCACCGGAATGAATACCCACGGAACGCTCCCCTCCGACGGAGTTTCTTCGCCGTATGTCCCGGAAATTCCCACGACAAAACCAAACAGCGTCCACAGGATGAAAAAGCAGCGTGCGGGGTTCATTTTCGGTCGGCTCCTCCCAGAATATGGATCATGGCGCGACGATTCCTCTCCACGCGTTTTCGATAACGCTGAATCGAGTGAACCGCAAACGACGCCAGAATACCCAGAAAAATTCCTGAAAAAATCGGCGAAATCACCAACGGTACAACCATGGCAAGCACCGCCGCAATCCCGCAAAGCCCCAACCGAAGCGGTCGATTCTTCGCCAGCCAGTTCATGCAAATGAGGAACACAAACAACATCACCATCCACCGCGACGCTTCCATGGCGTTGGAATTAATCAGCCAAAGGGGGGCCGGGTCGTCCATTTCACAACGTCGCCAACCGACCGCCGTCCGGGACAGTCCCGCCTCGTCGGAAATCGCCATCAACGCCAACGGCTGACGATAATCCACCGTCTCCGTCTCCCGCACCGAATCTTCCGGCGAAAGGATCGTGTTTTTCTGCGGCATCGTCGGAGTAAAAATATTCCTTCCCGGACGAATGCGACCGAAAATCCGCAATGGAATGGAATCGTCCCCCTCCATCCGCAGGGTGTTGAGCGTCACGTAGTTCTCCGGAATCCAGACCTTCCACGACCGCTGAAGCACCGGGATACTCGTCTGAATTTCCGGCGGCTGGCGTCGGGAGCTGACGCCCAACACGCTCTCCCGGCAAATCCACTGCACGATCACCTCGTCGTGCCGTTTCCATGGCGGCAGCAGAATCCGAATCGACGGTTCCCCCGACTCCTCCGTAAGCGACACGTTGGCAAGACGCTGGCCGTTGACGATCACGCCAAACAGCGATATTTCGTCCGGCGTCAATCCCGGAAGCGTCACGGTCAACGCGTCGTGGCCCAGGTTCTCGACGTTGAGCGTCACCACGTGCAACGAAGCGCCACCGGGGAAAAACTGCGTCTGCACCTCCTGGTTCCATATCCACGACGACATTGCCTCACCGCCCGTCGCCCGCCAGCAGAGCTTCCAATAGGGGGCCATCGTGTTGGAAAGCGACAGCGGAGCGTAACGGTACGTCCAGCAACCGTCCGTCGAAACCAGGTTTTCCCCCGGAGAGGGCACCGACAGTACCGGCGTCATTTCATGCGTCTCGATGGAAATATCGTCCGCAACGTCCCGACGGCATGTCACCGTTCCTGTCCCGGTCTGCGCGTCCGGCAAGTTCACCAGCGGCAAACCAAGCCCCTCCGGAAAATGGGACGTCCACCATTCCCGAATCCGAACCGGGTTTCCCGACGAAGGATTCTTCTTTTCGTTTCCCGCCTGCCGCTTCGGAATCAACATCTCCTCCGACAAAAGCACCAACTCAAACTCAAACGGCTCCTGCCGCGGGTTGCGAAGCGAAATCTCCCACAACTCCGACGTGTCGTTGGGGTGATCCCCCTCGGAAAACGACTTGCGTTCCAGGCACTTCGCCTCGCTGCCAAGCAGGTTTTTGGGGAATTTCCACGACGTCCCCGCCAGCGTCGCGGGACGTATCTGCACCCGAACCCGATCCACCATCGACCCCTGCGGATTGCACCGAATCTTGAAAACGGCACGGGGCGACACGGTAAGGTCGTAAAATCCCTCGACGACCGCCTGAAACGCACGGGGACGCCGCTCCACCTGAAGCATCGGCAAATCCCGGAAATCCTGCGACGCTACCAGGAACGAAACGTTCGCCGGAAACAACGCCCGCGCCCGATTCAGCGTGGCGGAAAACGTCGTCTCCGGCTTCTCCGAGCCGTTCTCCAAAAACATGTCCAAAGGTCGATACGGTTCCAAAAATCCGAGCCGCCACAGGAACATCGTCCCCGCCATCAGCCACGATTCCCCCACCTGGCAGGAGGGGAAAAAAACCGGCGTCAACGAACGGGCCGAGAATCGTAAATTCTGCGTATACTCCAGCCGACGCGAACGTATTTCCAACGAAATGCCCCGCTCCGGTCGCAACGAATGCGCCAGATGAATCCGCAACAGGCACAACGATTCCCGATTCCAACCCACCGGAAGATTCCGCGCCGCCTCTGCGTTTTCCTCCAAAAACTGCCGCACCACTTCGGGCTGCGTGTCCAGGTTCCAGTCGTCGATCACCCCCGGCACCGACGCTTCCACCGCGTCAATCGCCCAGGAACGATCCACCACCCCCCACAACTCGAAACATTCCCCCCCCTGAATCTGCGCCGTCAATTCGGTCTGCGCCACGATTTCGTTTTCCTGAAAATCCACCGCCGTCGCCATGTCGATACGAATCGTCGGTTCCCCCTGCCGAAGCGACAACCGCACCCCCGCCGCCGACACGAATTTCCGTATTTCCAACTCCATTCCCGACGCTTCCGCCATCCGTCCGCTCGAAAGAATCTGGGCGTCGGTCGTGGAAACATCCAGAAGCTCCAACGGCTCCATCACCTCCACACGCAAGGTTCCCGTGGACCACCGAACGTCGGGAAGCTCCAATAGCGGCAACGGATGCGAACCTTTCCACGCAGCCCCCTTCTTCCGCATTGCCGTCAGCTCCAACGTGTTGTCCCGCGACTTCCACAAGTCCGGAATCTCCAAAATCAGCAAATCTTCGTTCGCCTCGTCCCGCCGCCACGATACCGACGCACCATTAAATCGGGCCGCCGTCAAAAGCAACGTTTGCCCCACCCGCACGGGAAGCGTCTTGGGAACGTTGTCCAGCCGGTCGGAAAGCAGATCCAGCAGATACTGCCCCGTCACGTCCATTCCCCGATTGTCCAGCCGATACACCGTCCGCTCGTTCGCCAAAAGCGGCGCCGCGGCAGGCTGCTCCGCCTCCGGAAGCAACAGCGTCAAACGTACCGATCGATTCCCCCCAAAACGAAACCGCCAACGTTCTCCGTCCCCCTCCGCCAGCAGGTCGCTCTCCTCCAGCCGTTCTACCAATCCATGATCCAACTTCGGCGTCCAACCCTTCGGAAACGCCACCTCCATGACAATATCATTCGACGGCAAAAACGCAAACGTGAAAACCCGCTGCCCCGGAACCTCCGCCTCGGCCCGCTGCGACCAGCGAAACACCAGCCGACAACGTGTGTCCGGAAAGTCCGACCGAAACAGCATCAGCTCCCGCGAATCGTCCTGAAATACCGATATATCCCGAATCGCCGGCGTCTGCTCCGCCCCCCCCGCGTTGGTCTGCCGGATGCCGTAAAGATTGTCCAACGCGAAACTCGTTTTTCCAAACGACCAGGGAAGGATGTCCGTCGGCTTCGCGTCCCCCTGAGTTCCGTAACTTTTCAACACCAGCTCGGCCGAACCCTCCAGAACCCCCGACGCACGAAACACCCCCGTATAACGCGACGACTCGCACACCACACCCCCATGCCCCACCGTCGATGAAGTCTCCCCCGTGCGACGCTTCGCCCACCGCTCAAATTCTTCCGCCTTCACCGGCCAGTACGTCTTGCCCCCCGTCGGCAACGCGTCCACCATCTCCGGCGTCACAAAAACCCGACGATACGCCGCCTCCTCTGCCAATACGACGCCCCCCAACAGCACGATTCCCATCGTACCGTAAAAAAACAGTCGGTTTATCCAACGTCTTTTGTCCATGAAACGTCTCTGATTTTTCCACACCACACGGAACACTCTGTTACGGATTCCGTATCACCGTCGAAGGATCGTCCGGCGGCTCCACCGGCAACGATTGCTCGTACGTCACCGTTTTCGCGTCGCGATCCAACACCGAAATCACGTTCCGCCCCGATTGAACCACCGTCGTTTCCTCATCCTGCCGTACCCGATATACCGAATCGCTCCCCGTCAGCCGGAACAGCCCAAACAGCATGGAAACCAAAAGCAAAACGCCCCCCAGCGAAATCGCCTGAAGCCCCAACAACGCCCAGTCCGGAGCACGCAACACAAATCCCCCCATCACCGCCAAAAGCAGTAACAACGTCACCGGCTTCCGCATGAACGAAAAATAAAGGAACATCACGCCCAGCCAAAAAACCACCACCGCCAACACCACGACCAACGTCGTCCGGTTGACCAGATAAAACGTCGCTCCCGTGGCAAACGTGTCCCGCGACCCCATCCCCGCAAACACGTACCGACTCATCCTGTGCGGCGCCGGCGTCCCCGTAATGGCTCCCGACCAACGCTCCAGCGCCGGTTGCTCCCAAATCGGCACCCGCCCCCAAAAACATTGATTCCAACCCCACCGATACTCCATCGAAAATCCCGACGGCGACGACAGCACATGCGTGTTCCCCGGAAGCACCACCTGCCAGTACATGCCGCGAATCCACGTCACATCCCGAACGTACGGCACTTCCAGGTGCAGGTTTCCCTCCAAAGGAAGAATCTCCTCAAACTGATACCGGATTTCCACCGTTCGCGGAATATTGCGATCCGTTGGAGGAAGCACCACCTGGAGCGAATTTGCCGAAAGCCGCTTGATCTGCGTCCCCATCGGCACGCTCTGGCGATCGATCCACACCTCCGCCTCGTCCGCCGACGCCGCCTGCGGTAGATGAATCGTAAACGTTCGTGCCGGAACCGTCGTTTCTTCTCCCGAATCGTCCGGCAACGAAAGCAGTTTCTGTTCCGGAACGTCCACAATCGGCGGGAACAGGAACACCGCCCGATCCTGCCGCGTCGTTCCCGTCAACCACGTCTGGAGCCAGTACCGGTCGATAATCGTGATGTCCTGCGCCGACACCTCTTTCAAATCCAACCCCAACAGGATCCGATTCGGAACCCCCGCCGTCCGGCACAACATGCACGGAATCAACGCCCGATCCCGATTCCCCGAATCGCGATCCTGATAGAACTGCCGACTGGCCAAAAACGTTCCCAACTCCTCCCACGGCGTGTCGGGATTGACCGTCTGCGGCGGAAGCACCTGCACCGAATCCTCCGAAGCCACCTCCAGAAGATTCTCCGTCACCGTCCCCTCCAACGGCGACGCCAGCAAGAACTCTCGCGAACTGACCGTCTCCGGCTGAAGCCGCTCCAACGGAAACGCATAGGAAATCGTCACCGTAAACGACCCCAATCGCTCCTCCGGAAGAAGCACGTCCGCCTCCAAAAGTTTCTTCGTGGGGTCTGCCGTCGGCTTCACCTTGATCACCGGACGCTTCGCCGCCGGCGGTGATTCCAACGTCGGAAGCTCGCCCGGAAGCGGCGCCGGACTCCCCGTCGCCGGCTGAACCGGGGCGGCATTCTCCCCTTCCGAGGTCGCCGCTTCCACCGACGCCGCAGAAACCTGAATGTCCAGCTTCTCGATGTTCATCTCTGGAAGCAAAAATTTCAGCTGATTCATGCTGCCGTATGTCACCGTATAATCAAACGTCTGCCGCACCCGGTATTCCTGCCGGTAAATCTCCAGCCGCGAATACTCCCGCACCGAAACCGTTCGCTTGTGAACGTTCCGCGCCGCACGAAAGACCGCATCCTCCGACTCGCAACGATACAGTAGCATTTCCGGCGTCTCCGGCGTTACCCAACGCCCCTGCGACGGCACCGGCTGCCGAATCAAACGACTTGCCGTGTCGGTCTGCGGCGTCAGCTCCACATCCGCCGCCGATAAAATAATCAACTCCGCCGGCGTCACCGTCGTTACCACCGACGAAATCGAAGTGGGTACCCGCTTCGGAAATTGAAGCGACAACTCCGTCTCCCCCTCCGGAATCTTTCGCGACGCCCGGAAAGTCAGCGTCAAATGCCCCCCCGACGCCTGCACAAACGGCACCGAAATCCGACCCGACGCGTCCACTTCCAACGCGTCCGCCGCCACCAGATTGTCCGGCCCCACCGAAGTAAACACCCAGTCCCCCAGATCAATATCCATCCACGTGATTTTGCCTCCACGAATCGTGCAGTTCCACGTCGCTTCCAGAAGCACCTCGTCACGTTTCACCGTAATCACGTACGACGGCTCGATATTCACCCGCGTCGTTCGGGTCACAATCCGCGTCCACAACGGCGACGGCTGCGAAACGTACTCAAACACCGCGTCCCACTCCGGCACCGACGTGGTTTCCGGGTTGATCCCCCCGTCCGCTACCGCCGGCTGCCACGATTCCAACGAAATCGGAAGCTCCTCAAACCGCCGAACCCCCGGACTTGCCGCCCAGTTCGCGTGTAGCCCCGAAGTCGTCCGCACCGCATAATACCCCGACTGTCGCACCGCCGTGAGCACCTCAAATCCCGATATGTCGAACCACTCCGTCGCCGAACCGGTGTCCAACGCACGCTTCGCCTGAATGTCCACCCGCGTAAGCCCCGACAGACGGTTCTTCAACCGCACCTCCGCAAGCGGCCTGGTCGTCCCTTCCGCCCCCTTCTCCGAAACCGCCGTCACCGTGTAGTCCGGCGTCGATGTCGGAATCAACTCCGCCTTCTCAGGAAGCCGCACCCGAAACGTGCTCGTCTGATCCTCTTTCCCCAACACCTTCAGCCGGGCGTCGTAAACAATCGCGTCCTTCCCGATGGATGTCACCACCAGACCCTCCACCTCCAGAATCGACGGCGATCGCTCCGTATGCTGTTGACGCTGCACCTTCCAGTGAAGCTGGAATCCTCCCCCCAGTCGCATTGCCGATACCAGCGTGCTCCCCTTCTCCGCGTCCGAAGAATCCGCAACAAAATGCGCCGGCTGAAGCGTCGTTGCCCCCGTCAGCGACAAATTCATCGCCGCATGCTCCGCACGATCCTGCGGAATCCGTATCTTCAACTCCGACGACGTGGCATAAGGAAACTGTATCTGAAGCTCGTTTTCGTCCAACCCTTCCTGAACCGGAACCAAAAACGTCAGCTCCATCTCGTGAACCCCGGCCCCCAAAATCCACGCCACAAACCCGCTGTTCTCCAAATATTCCACCCATAGCCGCCCCGGCCCGGTGTACTTCCGCTCCACACGCAAACCGTTTTGCAGCGCCGCTGCCGTCTCTGCGAGTTTCTCCCCCGGCACGTCCGACGGCTTTTTCTCCTTCTCCTCCTGCGTCACCGCATTGGCCCCCGCCGGCTCCCCCGGAACCGATAACAAAATCCCCTCGTCAAACCGCAACGGAACCCGCACCGGACGATCCTGAAACGTCTCCATCCGAAACGTCACCGTCATCCGAAGCACGTTCTTCTCCACCACCCCGTCCGCCATCAGCGAATGCAATACAAAATCCGGAACCTTTGTCGCGTCGCCCGCCCCCAACGATTCGCTGCCGTATTTCCGAAGCATCTCCTCCACCTGCTCCAGACCCAACCCCGGAACCGCAATCAGCTTGCCATCTTTCCGCTTTAAATATAATGGAACCCCCTCCCCCGGCTCCGATTTCGGAACACTCCGCGTCTCCTCCACCGACACCCCCCGTTCCGGCTTCGGCTCCTCCGGTTTTACCTCCGTTTTCGGTTCTTCCGATTTCCCCCCATCCAGCGGTACCGGCACGGTCGCCTCATCTTTTAGAATTCCAGCATTCCCTGTATTCCCGGTATCCTCCGCATTCGCCGTACTCGCCGCACTTGTTACAGCCCCCTGCGGAACATCCCCCGGCTCCTCCGCGAATCCGCTTATTCCCCCCAAAAACAGCAATCCCAGAAAAATCCAGGCGCACACTCCCCCCGGCAAACGGTTCTGTAGAATCTTCTTCTGCCGCATAGGATGGCCTCGTTAAAATCTGTCCAACTTACTTTCTCCAACATTTCTATTATACAACACGCAGATTCAAATGAGGAGATGGGGAGAATGGAAACTTTGTGTCTTTTGCATAAAAAGTAGTTAAATTTGACGTTTTTAATGATTTTATCTTTAAAAAATGACGATAAAAACGATAGTAGCGTCTGGACTTTTGTCCAAAATATTGTTATACTATGTCCAGAAGTGGCAATGGGAACAGCTCAAAGGTGTTCCTCTCCTGTATAATTCCAGTAATTCGGAGCGTAGATTCTCCGATACAAAAAACCCTGGCGGATAAAACAAATGCAAGCAATTTTACTTTCATGGATGATGGTGTTCGGCACGTATGGCGGTACTACGAACTATGCGACCGACATGTTTGAAACGACTTCCCACGACTTTGGCGTTGTGGTGAAAGGTTCCAAAACCGAGTTCGACTTTGTGTTCACCAATAAGTATAAGGAAGACGTCGAAATTCTCTCCGTTACGTCCTCCTGCCAATGCACGACCCCATCCTTCGAACCGCGAGGGGTGATCAAGTCCTGGGGAAAAGGGAAAATACATGTCTCCGTCAACACCAAAAGTTTCGTCGGCAACAAAAATGCCACGATTACGGTAAGGTTTTCAAAACCGTACTATGCCGAAGTCCAGCTCCATTCGTACGTTTAC
This sequence comes from Planctomycetia bacterium, assembly GCA_030535245.1. Classification (GTDB taxonomy): domain Bacteria; phylum Planctomycetota; class Planctomycetia; order Pirellulales; family Thermoguttaceae; genus RGIG3701. The sequence goes on from JAUNBJ010000064.1 coordinate 18,288, forward strand.
ATCCGAACCGACGTCGCGGTCGAGCCGGGTGTCGTTTACTTCGGAACCGTCACCTCCGGCTCCAGCCCCGCCATTGCTGTGAATATCAACAGCGTCAAGGGTGCGAACTGGACCATCAACGACGTCCAAAGCACCTGCGGTTTCCTCTCCGTCGAGCTGAAACAAACCGCAAGGAATTATGGACTCGTTTCCTACCAGATGATCGTTCACCTGAAAAACAACGCCCCGCCAGGAAATTTCAGCGAATACCTCGAACTGATTACGAACGACCCCGACTCCCGAAACTCCCGTTTCCTGGTGCCGGTCGAAGGACGTATCCGGCAGCCGTTGTCGGTCAGTCCGTCCCCCCTGTCGTTCGGCCTGATCGAAGTCGGTGAAACTGCGGCCAAATCGCTCGTCCTGCAAGGAACCGAACCGTTCCTCATCCGCGACATTACCTCCGACGACCGCCAGATCGCCGCGTCCATCAATCACACCCCACAAAAAGTGCAGGTCGTCAAACTCCTCTATCGTGCCGACGAACCGCGAACCGTCAACGGTTCCATCACCATCCTGACCGACATTGAGGATACCCCGCAAACCCAGGTCGTGTTCAATGGAAAAATCATTCCCAAACCGGAACCCAAACCGGAACCGGAACCGGCGGCCCCCGAAACCACGGAAGAACCGCAGGTCGCTTCCCCAACAATCGAAATTGATGAAGCACCCCAGGTTGATTCGCCTGCCGAAAATACCGAGGAAAAACCAACATCGGAACCTGCCGAGAAACCCACGGAATCAGAAACCGATAGCGATCCACTCAACTTGCTCGACCTGAACGAGTCGGAAACGAAGCCGCTTGAAGCTCCTGCGGAGAAGCCTGCTGCGGAGGAAACTCCCGCGGAAACCCCCGTCGAAGCTCCTGCCGCCCAGCCCGTGGAGGAAAAAACCGAAGAAAAAGCCGAGGAAGAAGCCGAAACACCGGCCCGGGAAACGGCTACCCTGGAAAAACCGACCCGGAAAATTGGCCGCAACCTGCTCAAGAAATAACATCATGACCAACCAGCAAAGTCTTGCCGCTTTTGCCCAGGCCGTCCGGTTTATTCCCGGTGGAGTGGACAGTCCCGCCCGCGCGTTTGGCGCCGTAGGGGGAAATCCCCTGTTCATCGACCGTGCTCAAGGGGCGTACCTCTGGGACATCGACGGGAACCGATTCATCGATTACGTCGGCTCGTGGGGGCCGATGATTTTGGGCCACAACCACCCCGCCATGGTCGAGTCCGTTCAGAAAACGCTCGAAAAGGGTACCAGTTTCGGCGCCCCCACCCTGCTGGAAACCCGGCTTGCCGAGCTTGTCACCGAAGCGATCCCCTCGGTCGAGATGGTGCGGTTCGTCAACTCCGGTACCGAAGCGACGATGAGCGCCATTCGTCTGGCACGCGGCTTCACCGGACGGGACAAAATCGTGAAATTCTCCGGAAACTACCACGGACATGCCGACAGCCTACTGGTCGCTGCCGGTTCCGCTGCCGCAACGTTCGGCGTTCCCAATTCGCCCGGCGTCACCCGGGGGACGTCACAGGATACTCTCGTGCTCCCCTACAACGACCATGAAGCACTGCTTCGTCTGTTTGAAACGCTGGGGGAAACCATCGCCGCCGTCATTTTCGAGCCGGTCGTGGGGAACATGGGTTGCGTTTTGCCGACACAGCCCTTTCTGGAAGCTCTGCGGGAAGTTCGCGAAGTTTACGGGACGCTCCTGATTTGCGACGAGGTGATGACCGGTTTCCGCGTCCGCTACCATGGTGCACAAAGCCTGTTTGGGATTCACCCCGACTTAACCACGCTCGGAAAAATCATCGGCGGCGGACTCCCCGTGGGGGCCTACGGTGGAAAACGGGAAATCATGCAGCAGGTCATGCCGGCCGGCCCGGTCTATCAGGCGGGAACCCTCAGCGGCAACCCGCTGGCCATGGCGGCAGGAATCGCCACGCTCGAAACACTGAAAAAAGAAGACCCGTACCCCTATCTGGAACAAATCTCCCACCAACTGGCCGACGGAATCCAAAACGCCGCCCAAAAGAAAAATATCCCACTATGCGTCAACCGCGTCGGTTCCATGATGACGTTTTTCTTCCAGCCCGGTCCGGTTTTCGACTGGAATACCTCCGCAAAGTCCGACACCAAGCGTTTCGCCACCTTTTTCCACGGAATGCTGGAACGGGGCGTCTATCTGCCATGCAGTCAGTTTGAGGCGATGTTCGTCTCGGCAAAACATACTGCCGAAGACATCGAAAAAACGATCAAAGCCGCCGAAACCGCACTGGCAGAATGCTCTCTTAAATAATGGTTAATGGTAAATGGTTAATGGTTAATTATTTCGATTCCATCTTTTTTTG
>JAUNBJ010000065.1 GCA_030535245.1 Planctomycetia bacterium
AAACTTTTAGTGCGCTCACTGCGTTCGCTATGTTATGAGTGTTTATTTTCTTTTTTGTCCTGTTTATAACATGGACACAGCACTAGTGTTGCAGCATACCGAAATTTACGCGCAAAGAAAAACCCGCTTGCATTTCGTTGCAAACGGGCCAAACAGGGGAACAGGGATTCGAACCCCGACTAAATGAACCAGAATCATTTGTGCTGCCTTTACACGATTCCCCTTCATATGCAAAACATTGTAGCACGATTCCCAACAACGTCAAGGGGGAATGGAAAACTTTCACAAAAACGGATGCCTGCAAATTGAGTGGGCACGATCGTTAGCGTCGGCCTTTAGGCCGTTCGGAGGGAATCTCGTGGGGCATGGGAGGAATAAACGTTTTTTCTATTCCCCTAGTGTTCCGTCCCTCTTATAAATTATGGCAATATCTACGGAGGGGTGGGCGTCCTCGCCCACCAAAAAGGCGTTAGCCTTTTCCTAACCTTTTGTTAGGGCTTACGCCCTAATGGGTGGGCGGGGACGCCCACCCCTCCGAAAACTTTTAGACGAATATTATTTATTTTTTGGACACAGCACTAGGGCGTTGCCCCAGGCTATTGATATTGCCCCGTTGGGGCATATGGGGGAAAAACGTTTTTTTATATCGTGTGGTGGGAACGGCCTAAAGGCCGACGCTAACCCCTCCACTCAATTTGAAGGCACTCCACAAAAACGAAAAACGATCTCCCGAATCCCTTGACTTTTAAACGCCGGCATGATATTATGAAAAAAAAGACAAAAAACGCAAAAAAAGGAATGTTCATGCTTTTTCTGCTACGTACGGCCAAGGTCTGCCTTTGGGAGAAATACTGCTCGTTTCGCGGGCGGGCCAATCGCAAGGAGTTTTGGGGGTTTGTGCTGCTCTGGTTCCTGCTGTTCGTGGCAACGGCGGTCCTTTTTGAGGTTTTGACCGACGGCGGTTTGGAGACGTGGTTGGCGTTATATGGGCTGCAATGCCTGATGTTTTTGCCAATGATCGGGGTTGCGGTACGAAGGTTCCACGACATGGGGCATTCCGGGTGGTGGCTTTGGCTGAATTTGATTCCGTTTGTCGGGGGGGTGGTCTTTTGGGTTTGGCTCTGTTTCCCCGGAACCGTCGGCCCCAACCGATACGACACCGACACCAAAATCCACTGGAAAACGGCAGGTGTGGTTTGTGTCACCACGTTTTTCACCCTGGTGGGGCTTTTCGCGGGATTCCTGGTCACGCAAATTTCCTGGCGTCCGGTGGAGGTTACGGAAGAATGTTTCTTCCTCACGCAACCACGGACGGCCAAGGGGGATGTGGATTATTTCATGGCCCTGTGGGAGCAAAACGCGGAAGCGTTCCGGCACCCCGAACAGAACGGATTCCTGGAACTGGGGGAACTCCCCGAAATTCCCGACGACGCCGAGGAACAAAAAGCGTGGGCACGGGAACATGACGCGTTTCTCGACCAACTGAAACGGGCGGCGAAAGAGCGGTACTTCATGCCGGAAATAACGCGTCCGGAGGGGTCGATTCTGGAAATCTCTCTGGAGGGGTGGGAGACGTGCCGCACGTTGGGACGGATGCTGTCCGAGCGGGCGGAAGCTGCCGTGGAGTCGGGCGACGTGGATCGTGCGGTGGACGATGCCCTGACGCTCCTTCGGATGGGGCGGCATTTGGGGAAGGGGCCGGTTTGCGTTTGCAGCCTGGTGGGAATTGCGTTGGAGGGGATGGGGAATCACGTGACGCGGAAGATTCTCGATTCCGGCAAAGCGACGGATGCCCAGCTTGCCCGGTTGGAAAGGGAGTGGGAGACCCTGCCTGTGCGTCAGACGTTTCTCCAGGCGCTGCATGGCGAGAAGTTGTTGTGTTACGGAGCGTTGTCGGAGCTTTTTTCCCGTCCGAATTGCTGGGGACGCATTGCGGAAACGGAGCCTGAACATGCGGAAAGCACCGAGAAAGTGGCCCGAATGGTGTTGCGGTTCGTGGACGAAAAGGTCGCTCGTCGGCGTTTTGGGGAATTTTGGAAACCGTTGGAGGCGGTGTCCGCCGAACCAAATCCAGCCCGGCGTGCCGACCTGCTGGCCGCTTTCGACACACATACGAAGCAGGAAATGGCACGAACGGAACGCGCATTTTGCTGGATATTCGTTTCCCTTCAAGCCCGTTCCGAGATGGTGGGAGCGTACGCAGCGGGGTTCCTTTTGCCGGCGGCAACGCAGCTTCATACCGCTTTCCAGATGGCGGACGCTCAAACTCGATTGACCCGGCTGGCCCTTTCGGTGGAACGTTTTCGACTGCAAACGGGGAGCTATCCCGACACGCTCGACGCGTTGGAAACCCCCGACCCATTCGACGCGTTTACCGGCCAAAACACGCTGACGTACCGACACAATCCGCAAACGCAGGCCGCGTGGGAGGCGAAGTATCCCCCCGCCGACGATCCGTTTCTTTTACCGCCATGGCGTCCGTACCTGCTTTACAGTTTCGGCCCCAACCGCACCGACGACGGCGGGATTCCATCGCCTCGCTTCGGTTCCGGGGAAGGGGACTTTTTTTAACGGGATGCCGGAATGGGGTCTGGGGAGGAAACCTTTTGAAAAATGGTTTGTAGTATGGGTGCGGCTCCGGTGGAGAATGCCGATTGTGCTGGTTTTTTGGACGCTGTGATTTTGTTTAAGAATTTTTGAAAACCGTGCCGATAGCTTGAAGAATATGTGTGGAGATATTTCCAATCAGGACAAAGTTCATGAGCGAACAGGAGGCAATCAGTTGAAGATAAGTGGGATTTCTTAAGACTTAAAATGCGGGGGGGGGGTAAGTTACGCAGCTTTGCGGTAGGCGTTTTTTTTGCTTCTCTTTTGATTTCTCCAGCAATTCTCTGTGCGCAGAGTGACCATATCAAAACAACCACGGCATCAAAGCAAGGTGGAGCGTACCTTCAATTGGATGGTGTTGGGGTCGATGTTTCTGGTACGACATTCTCCAACAATCAACTTCTCGCCCCAGGTTTCGACTGGAATGGCGGGGGCGTTTATGCCATTTTTCGTCAGTCGGGAGCTGCTTTAGAGAGTAGCTTCACAGATTGTACGTTTACCGGTAATTCCGCTACCATGTCTGCATTTGTGAGCCGTGAAGGTGCTAATTTCGGCGGTGGAGCCATCTATACACACAGCAACAACAACGTCACCCTGTCCGGCACAACGTTTACGAATAACAGTGTCGTTAATCAGAAAACGGGGACGACTACTGACGACCGTTCGTATGGAGACAGTGGCGGTGGTGCGATTGCCATCATGGCCGACGAGAGCAATTCCAACCTGATACTTCAAAACACGAATCTTTTTTCGGGCAACTCCGCAACCATTGCCTATACTTCCAATACAACATTCGGTAACGGTGGCGGGGCGATTGCAATCGTTACGACCGCAACCAACGCGATAAGTACGCTGGAAATGGATCCCACAAGTAACAATACCTTCTCCGGGAACTACGTCAAGCTGGATGCCGCGCGAACGTATGGAACAGGCGGCGGAGCAAGCGGCGGCGGGGCGATTTATGGCAGCTCCCAGGTGGTGGTCAAAATTGACGGAACCAATGATTTTTCCGGGAATTACGTTCTCTATGAGAACACGGGAAGGTTGGCTTACAGCGGAAGTTACAATTCCACGGCCAGCGTTGGCGGCGGAGCCATTTGTAGCGCCAATCGTCGTTACGATACCACCGAAGCAACGGATAAACTGTTCATCCGCGGAAACAACACGTTTACCGACAATTACGTTCACAATATTTACGGCACCACGGTACCTTCCGAAGTGGTTTCGGGAGGTGCGATTTATGGAGAGGAAATCCGCTTTTATGGGAATGGCTCTGTAGCCACTTTCACCGGAAATCATACTCCGTTCCGGCAGTGAAACCTCGTACACGACGACCAACAACGATATTTACGCCAATTACGGTGTCACGATGCGGGACGGGGGAACGTATTTCTTCGGTGGCGGTATCGCAGGTGGACTGCTTTCTATTGGTGCTGAGGGGCAGGACGGCTCGCCGAACGTAACGTTTGGAAGCGGGTCGGTTACCTCCGTGAGTGGAATTACAGGCGTGCCAGGGTATTCAGACGAGCCTGGATTCGCGTTGGCAAACGGTTCGGTTGTGAATGTCGTGCTGAATGCGAACAATAAAACCACCGCCACGACGTCCGACGGCATGACGGTGTTCAACGCCACGACGACAACGGGCGACGCGACTTCCACAATGTGGTTCACGTTGGATGATTCGGCGACAGTCGGGGACACCTACATCGGCACGACGGGAGATTTTTCCACATTCAACGCCACCCTTGTCGCACAACTCGGCACGGGGGGAACAGGAATCGCGACAGCGACAAAGAGCAATACGGGGATAACGATCAGTATTTTGGACGCGCCGACGGGAAAGGTGCACCGTTACAACAGTGAAAACACGCTGCAAATATCCGACGATACTTTCGACGGAGCTTTTGCGGATGGGAACGGTGCTCTTGCCACAGGCGACCACATCGTCCTTACTGACGACGCTCCCGCCACAACAATGACATCCGTCCCGGGCGAGGTTAAGTCCCTGACGATTCGATCCAACTCTACGGACATACGCAAGATCACCATGGATAGTGGAGCGGCAAGTGGTTCCGGTGCGTTTTTGGGATTTGAGGAGTCCGATGTGGCAGTGACGCTCTCGAACGTGCAATTTGTCGGCGGAAAAGGTGATGGAGCGATTAACTTGGTGAACAGTGTAACGGGCAACGCCATTTTCGGCGGAACAGGAGCGAACGAAGGAAATCAAGCCGTGTATGGGGGCGGGGCATTAAGACTTTCCAGATCCGGCGTCTCTGTTATCGATGGTAATTTCCAGTTCATCAACAACTCGGCAGTTTGGGGTGGAGCGATTTTTCAGAACGACTTCGGCTTGATTATCTCTGGCGAAAATACATTCTCCGGGAACAAGTCAATCGATTACGGCGGAGCAATCGTGGCAAATGACATTTACGAAGTGTTAGCTCTGGAACTCCTCGGTAGCAACACCTTCACTGGAAACGAATCAGGGGGCCCAGGCGGTGCGATTTATGTTCACTATGGGGGTGCCAAGATAACTGGTACAAACATCTTCAAGCAAAACAGGTCGCTTGGCAACGAAATGCTGGAGAGCGACGGTTTAGGCGGAGCGATTTATACCTATCAAAGCGATATTATCATATCCGGCGTAGGCATTTTTGAAGAAAACCTGGCAGCTCAAGATGGATATGGTGGAGCGATTTATGCCGAAGAAGGTAACGTCACCTTTTCCGGTGATGGGTCACAGGCGACATTCCGTGGAAATAAACATGGCGTAACGTTTGACGCTGATGGCAACCCCGTCGCGGATACGGGAACCAATAACGATATTTATGCCGCTGCCGGAAACGTCGTGATTCAGGACAACGGGGTGTACTTCTTCGACGGTGGTATCGTGGCAAACTATGATGCAAATTATGGTTTGGGAGGAGAGTTGACCATAAGCGGCGGTGCCCATGTGACGCTGGGAAAGGATTCCAGCACGTATGTTGGTGGAAATGTTACCGTAGACTCTGAATCCACACTGGTACTCAATAGCAGTGATGTCTCTTTCGGTGGCGACACCCACGATTTTTCCGGGACGTTGGAACTGGGTGCGGGGGTTCGACTGACACAGGATGGTGTGGTGACGCTGCAAGATGTGAGGATGACACCCAATGCGGACTTGAGCATCGGCTGTTCAATCGACCTTAGCAGTGCGACCAATGTGACGACAGGGGATGGCGGAACCCTGGTGATTCTGGATCCCAATGGGAGTGGCAACCCCATGGACCTCTCCCTTTTCGCAGGTCAAGAGTTCGAGCAGGTTTTGATTTGGGGAAATGGAACGGATGGATTGTCCAATCTGATGGGCGATCTCTACGAGACGGCAACTGCTTACGTTTGGCACGGTTACGATGCGGAGTCCCAAAACTACGTTCTGCGGGCCTTCAACAAACCTTTGCCGGAACCTGCGACGTGGGCGATGCTTTTGAGCGGGCTGCTGGGAGGGCTGATGTTTCGTCGAATGAAAAAATCGTAACCCCCCCGGTACACGATTCCTGACGCCGTATTCGTGTTGCAAAATGATGCAAAACAAACACGGTTAACATAGCGAACGCAAGGGAGGCCAGAAGCGTAAGCGCCTGCCTCCCGGGGATATAGCAACCGGCGGAAGCCGTAGTAAAAAGTTTTGGGAAGTGGGGTTTGGGGAGGAACCTCTTTTTCAAAAGGGTTCCTCCCCAGAGGTTGGAAGCGTAATAGTTAAAACTACCGAGCTTCCAACCTTTTGAGAGGAAACGCGATAGAATAAGGGAGGCCAGAAGCGCCAGCGCCTGCCTCCCGGATTTTTGGCAACCGGCGGCAGCCGTAGTCGCTCCCGGTCGTACCGGGTCCTCTCAAACTCTCCTTCAAAAAACTTTTAGTGCGCTCACTGCGTTCGCTTTTATTAATATTTATTTTCGTGACACAGCACTAGCGCTTCCAACCTTCAATCTCCAGCGAAAGTATCCGGAGGTTCCGATCCTCTTTCGTTTCGGGATTCCAATGGTCGTTGTCGAAATGAAGCGAAATTTCATGCGATCCTTCGGGAATTTCCGCCGTGGTCGTATAACGGCCTTCTTCGGAATCGAGCTGGAATTCCCCGATCGGCTTTTGGTTTCGACACAACGTGACATGCGGATAGATCCCCCCTTCGGACGTCCCGGTAGCGTTCAGGGTGAATCGGTATTTCCCCGCACCAAAGACGACTTTTTGGGAAATCATGCCGTTGGAACCCATAACCATGGCGTTTTGGCGGACGGAAAATCGGGAATTTCCCGGCGTCCACACGCTTCCGGGAAGCAGCAGCGCTTCCAGCGGACTTTTCATTTCCACGAAGTGGTGGGAAAGCAGCGTATGTAGGTATCGCGTCTGTCGAGCCTGTTCGGGAGCTTGGGGAGCCGTCCAGTTCACCTGATCGAAAAACACCTTTTTCTCCGACAGGGAGACCACCGCGGCAGGCGTCGTCAGCGGAACCAACTGCGGATGGCACGTCGCCGGAAGAAGCGTCATGGAGCGAAATTCCAGATTACGATCTTCCCGCGTCACGGGGTCCCACGCGTCGTTGATGAACGAAACGGTCACGGGCAAATTCCCATCGACGGGATCCGCCTCAAACGCCAGACGTGCCGGTTTGCCCCACGAGTTGGCAAGCTCGACCGTTCCGACAGGTTTTCCCCCGATCGACACGCGAAGCAAAACGCCCACCCCCGCCATGGGGGTTCCCTTCGCGTCCAATTCCAGCACGAACTGGCGGCCCTCCACGTTTCGGAACGTGTGCGTGAAGTTCAACGCAGTGCTGGAGAACCACGCATCTTTTTTCATGACGAACGACCGGGGTTTCTGGATTTCGTCGAGGCCGTCGTATGGCACGACCTGCTTTTTGTCCGACTGGGCAGGGTCGGGGATGGTGGTTTGAATTACCCACGGGGCTACGTCGTCGGCAGGCAGCGTCCGTCTCCGCCAACTCATCCCCGGCGCACGTCGGGCCAGCCAGTAGAGGCTAAAATTGTTCCCTGGCCACGACACGCTTGCCACATTTTTCAGCAGCACCATCCCCCCGGAAACCAGCGTATGCCACGGCGCCAGATTTTCGGGCGTCAGGCCATGCACCACGATCGGGAGTTTCTCGAACGGCAACCCGGCGGGCGACGCGTCGGCATGAACCAGAAGCAGGGCGTAACGGCTCGCATCGAAATCGGGCTTGCGGTATGTTTCCGTCACATCCTCCCACACGAAATCGGTTCTTCGCAACACCGGAGCCATCGTGCCGGTCGGGTCGATTACCGCCATGGGGCGTGGGATTTTCCCGGTTTCCCGGCAGGCCTGTTGGATCGTTTGCCCCTCCAGCACGCAGTGGAAATCTTCTTCCATCACCTGGCTTAACACGAGAACCCCTTTCCCGACGCGGCGGACAATGGAGTGCGTATAATCCATCCCGTTGGGGCCGCCCAGAGCGAACAGGTTCCCATCCCCATTCATCGACTGAGAAATCACAAACGGACGGTGAACGACCGTTTTCGGCGACGTGGTTTTCAGACAAGTATCCAGCATTTCGCATTCCCACCAGTACGGCAAATCCAAATCCACCTGCGTTACCGGCAGGAATCCCAGGGGGTATTCCTCCTGCGGCAAAACGAGGAAAATCCCTCCCTGTTCCAGGAAACGGGAGATTTTCTCCCGGTATCCCGACGCGTTCCCCACACTTGGCGCGGTGCCGTCAAACAACGATTTCAGCCGATTTTTCCCGACGATCAGGCACCCTTCCGGGAACGGTTCGTCGAACGACCGCAGGACGCGCAGTTCCTTGAATTTTTGCGTTTGGAGCGATTTTACCAACGGCGAGTTCGCGTCGTCCCAAACCCCGACGGAGAGATTTTCCAGGATATTTTTCTCCCGGTCGGAATGCGGTCTGCGAGTGAGGAACGTTCGGGACCATTCCCGCGTCGTCGGAGCGGTCAGGCGGCATTGCACGGGGTGCATCGGGGCCGTCAGCGTGATTTCCAGCGTTTTCATCACATGGCCTGCCGGGGGGAGCGTGAATTTCCAGGTTCCCCCGGTTTTTTCCTTCCCGGAGCACCACGTGAACACCAGCTCCTGCTCGTGGAGCGTGTCGTTGTAAAAATCGATTTCCAGCGTCTGCCGATCGCCGATGTTCGATATTTTTTCACTCCCGAAGGGACGGACGAAAAACGTGATTGGCTCGTAGCTTTCACGAACGGCGTCGAAGCGGGGATTCGGCACCCCCTGCAAAGATACCGGCCATGGCCCCGGCTCGGCCAGCGTCCAGGGACACATCCCCGACACCCCCGCCGCACGGTACGCCTCGATCTGCATTCGCCAGGCAATCGCCTTGGTCTGGGCCATCACCGCGTCAAAGGAATTGCCAAACGCCTTGTCCCCCAAAAGCAACGCGTATGGCTTCATGTCCTGGAAATGCTGCAAGTGCAAAAACTCGCCGAAATACAACGGTTTTTTCCGATCCCATTTCCAGAACGTGCCCGGATAACATGCCATTACCTTGCCACGGTCGATCCACCAGAACGATTCCGGGAGGTTCGTGTCGCCGTTGCTCTTTCCCCTTGCGGAAAAATCGATCGGATAGTGCGGATTGATAATATCGGCCACTCCCGTCGGGTCGTCCGGCGAAAGTTTCGGATCCATGTCGCCGTCAAACATGATCGGACGGGTGGGGTCGCACTGTTTGACGAACACCCCCAACTTTGCCAGACGTTGTTCGCAGTCCGCCGCGTACTGCGTTCCACCACAGTGCAGGATTTCGTTGCACAGCGACACGATCACCACCGACGGATTGTTCCGGTGCCGTTTCAGCAGGCTTTGCATGTGCGTTTCCATATTTTTCCAGAAACCGTCGTCGTCCAGGGCGTACGCCGCACTGTAGCAGAACAGCGACGATTCCAACACCAGCGGTAACCCCACTTCGTCCGCCGCTTCGTACCAGGCACGGGGCCAGACGTTTGCGTGAAGTCGCATGGCGTTGCAGTTTGCCTCGCGAATTTTGGCAAAATACTCCTTTGCCGCCTCTTTGGTTAAATCGTTCGGGTCCGACGAGGGGTGCTTTGCCGTGGCCAAAAGGTGCATTTTCACCCCATTCAGGTAGAAGTCCGGCCCCTCGCACCAGAACTCCCGAAAACCAAACCGCTCGCGATGTTTCGCCAGCACCTCGCCCGATGGCGACGTGACCGTGACCGTCAGGAAATACAGATGCGGATGTTCCGGATTCCATTGCAACGCGTCGTTCCAGGTCTCCTTCCAGGTCGTTTGCGTCGAAGCATGGGAGGAAAGGGAGATTTTACGCGGCACGAACGTCGGCACTTTTTCGTTTTGCAACGGTTCCAAAGAAAGCGTCACGTTCGCGGAAAGCGTCGTCGCCGTTTCGTTTTGAAGCGTCAGATCGACCGTGATTTCCCCCTTGCGAACCGACGTCTGAAGGAACAGATCGGCGACCGAAACTTTTCCCTCCGGAACGAGCGTCACGTCCTCCCAGATTCCCAGATTCCGATGCCCGGAACCGACCGGATACATGAGCCGATTGTCAAGCGTGCTGATTTCGCCCGTTTCCAGAAATTTTTCCCACGGCAGCGGCGACCGGCAAATCGCCCCCAGCCCCTCGACCCGCACCAGAAGATCGTGCGTTCCCGACGTCGTTGGCAACGGGAACCGAAACCGCTCAAACCCGCCGACGTGCGATCCCAGTTTTTTCCCGTCGAGCCAAACGTCGGTGGCAAACTTGACCCCGCCGAACTGGAGATAGACCTTTTCCGCCCCCTTCATTTCTTCGGGAAGGGTGAAGGAACAGCGGTACCACAACGGAATTTGCGGCTTCCCGGCGACAAACGACGGCACGGAAACGTCCGTCCATTCCGGAGCGTTTTGCGCAAGCTCCGCCGGTGTCGCGGCTCCGTCACGGGCCAGTTGCCACGAGGTGTTCAAAGAATCGGCGGCTGCGGTCGAGGCCAGCAAAACCGATATGGCAAAAAACAGATGTTTCATCCTGAGTTCCTTTCCAGCGTGTTTTAAAACGCATGAACAGTGAAAGTATTGTAGATTATTCGGGAGGGCTTTTCTCTCATTAAACCATACCGCAACGAAAAAACAACCGGGGGGGCAGATTTTCCAAAACGCTCAAACGTTCGTGTTCGCCCGTCTTGCTATTTTTTTCAACCTTCGTTATAATAATAGGGAAAAATCGTAAAACCAGAATACAGGGATGAAACATGCTTACGTATCATACGGCGGGAGAGTCACACGGCAAGGGACTTTTGGCATTGGTGGACGGGTTTCCGGCGGGGCTGGAAATTGATACCGACGTCCTGGATCGAGAACTGCGACGACGGCAGGGAGGATATGGCCGCGGCGGACGGCAGGCGCTGGAAACCGACACGGTGGAAATCCTGACCGGCGTTCAGGGGTTTCAAACGCTCGGCAGTCCGATTGCGTTGTGGGTGAAAAATCGGGATTACCGCCTTCCGGGGCTGGGCGATCTGGAAAGTCCGCGTCCGGGGCATGGGGATTTGAGCGGGTCGCAAAAATATCAGACCACGATGCGTGCGATTTTAGAACGAGCCAGTGCCAGGGAAACGGCAGCACGCGTGGCGGCGGGGGGGTTGGCGCGGCAGCTCCTGTCGCTTCTGGGAATCGAGGTGTTTGGATATGTCCAGAGCGTCGGCCCGGTTCGGCTTCCGCTGACACCCAACGCGATGGAGCTGTTCGCCCTGATGGATGTCGGGGTGGAGACGGCGGCGGAAAAATTGCGTGCCACACGAGCACAGAGCGAGCTTTACGCCCTCTGTTCCGAGGCGGACGAGCAGGCGGGCAAGGAGGCGGTGGACGCGGCAGGTCGAGACGGCGACACGCTGGGGGGCGTGATTGAGATTCGGGCGACGGGGCTGCCGTTTGGACTGGGGACGCATGCTCAGTGGGATGCCAAGCTGGACGGGCTTTTGGCTCAGGCGGTCATGGCGGTGCAGGCGATCAAGGGGGTGGAGATCGGTATGGGATTTCATGCGGCGGAGCTTCCCGGCTCGCAGGTTCAGGACCCGATTCGGTACTCGCGGGCCGATGCCGAAACACGCACGCGGGGTTTCGTACGTCCGACGAACAACGCGGGGGGGCTGGAAGCGGGAATGACGAACACGCAACCGCTGGTTCTTCGTGCTGCGATGAAACCGATCGCCACGCTTCGCAAGCCGTTGGAATCGGTTCACCTGAAAACGCATGAGCCGGTTTGTGCGGCGTGGGAACGGAGCGACATTTGCGCCATTTCGGCCGCCAGCGTGGTGGTGGAAAACGTCGTGGCTTTCACGCTGGCGCAGGCGGTGGTGGCCAAATTTGGCGGCGACAGTGTAACGGAGATTCTGGAACGATACCATTCTTCCTGATTTCAACCCGGATTTCAACATGGCTAAAACGCATCCCGGACTGCTGCTTGTATTTTACCTGCTCGGACTGTTTCCCCTGCTGGGCCTGCTGGTTTGGGGAGGCGTGCGACATACGGCGTGGTATGTCCATACCGTGGAATCCCAGGTGGAAAAGCGGCTGAAATTACCGGTCACGATCGAGAAAGTTCAACATCCGGGGCCGGGCCGCACGCGGTTGACGGAAGTTCGGCTGTTCGACGAGTCGGCAGACGACATGGCGGAAGAAAAACCGCTGTTTGTGGTGCCGCGTCTGGAAATCAGGGAACACAACGTGGAACGGGACGGGCGGAAGATACGCCTCCAGCAATGGACGATCCCCGAAATGACGCTGGAAGCGATCCGTCTGGAAACGCTCTGGAATCTGCATCGTCAGGTTCTGGCGGAGGTGGGATACTGGCGGGACAACGAGTTGGAACTGGACGTTGAGGAACAGGTTCGGGTGCAAACCGCCGTGCCGCTGGAAGTGCGAAACGCCCGGCTGCGGATTTTTCAGGGAGCGTTCGGCCCACAGACGGATATCGTCTTCACGCTTCCCGACGGGGAGATGGACACGCCGGTTCAGGCGACGCTCCAAAGCGTGCGAAAAAAATCGGCAACGGCGATTCTGGCCACGCTCACGACCGCTTCGGGAGGAATTCCGGCGGAACATCTTTTTTCGCTTTTTCCGATCCTGGAAAAAATGGGGGACAAAACGCGTTTTTCCGGGGAGATCATCATCCAGCAAAGTTTCCGTGGCTGGAGCGGGTTGTTTCGCGGCACGTTTCAGAATCTGGACTTGTCCCAGGTTCTTTCTCCCGATACCCCCCTTTCTGGACGGGGGGAGTTGCGGCTGGAGTCGGCCCGATTCGACGGAGGGCGTCTCGTGGAGGCGACAGGGACGTTTACTGCCGGGCCGGGAAACATGAAGCGGGACTTTCTGGAAAAAATCATGAAGATCACCCGGCTGGCCGCTCGTGGCGACCTTCAGAACCTGTCCGACCCGGTACCGTTTGAGCGATTGGCGTTTGGTTTTCGGATTCAGAACGGGCAAATCACGCTGACCGGGCAATGCCCCGATTTTGGCCCCGGCGTATATCTGACTTCCACAAACGCTCCGCTTTTACGGGAACCGGAAACGCCCCGGAAACCGTTTTCCGCCGCACTGTTTTTCACCGTCATGGCCGGCGGGGAGATTCCCTGACCCCAGAATTTCCTAAACGCGGAAGCCCCTTCCCTCGTGCTGTGGATTGACAAAAGGGTGGGTTCGGGGTAAAATCTGGTTTGAACGTTGGTTTTTTCAAGAGTTTCTGAAATTTCCGGCATCCCTTCGAGCATTTTTTTCAACGAAAATAGTATTTTTTTGATTTCAGGCGACTTTTAAAACCCCATTCCGACCCCATACGGTGACGGATCGCTTTACCCATGTTACGGCGTCCCTCCCCTGTTTTTGCCTGCGGAAAGGTTTTTAGAAGATGCCGTAAGACAGGAGTGATCATGCAGCGAGCGAAAATCAGCATCATCGGCGCAGGAAACGTTGGAGCCACGACGGCGCACTGGTGTGCGGCCAACGAATTGGGCGACGTGGTTCTTCTCGACATTCCGCAGGCGGGCGACATGCCGGCGGGGAAGGCGTTGGATTTGATGGAAGCATCCCCCATCATGAAATACGACGCGAAAATAACCGGTACGACGGACTATGCCGACACGGCCAACAGCGACGTGGTGGTGATTACGGCGGGGATTCCCCGAAAACCGGGCATGAGCCGGGACGATCTTTTGGCCACCAACGCGAAAATCGTCGGTTCCGTGGCGGCGGAAATCGCGAAAAGCTCGCCCAACGCATACGTGATTGTCGTCAGCAACCCGTTGGATGCCATGGTGCAGCGGGTTTTGCAAGTGACCGGTTTCCCGGCCCACCGCGTGATGGGGCAGGCGGGGGTGCTGGACACGGCACGTTTCAAGGCGTTTATCGCGATGGAGCTGAACGTCAGCGTCGAGGACGTGCAGGCCATGTTACTGGGCGGGCATGGCGACACGATGGTTCCGCTGGCCAGCTGCGCTTCGGTCGGAGGCATTCCGGTAGCACAGTTGATCCCGCAGGCCCGGCTGGACGAAATCATCCAACGAACACGAGATGGCGGTGCGGAGATTGTCAAATTGCTTCAGAAGGGGAGTGCGTTTTACGCTCCTTCCGCAGCGGCGGCTCAGATGGTCGAGGCGATCGTGAAAGATAAAAAACGGGTTGTTCCGGTGGCGGCGTACTGCGACAGGGAGTATGGTGTCGGAGGGTATTACGTAGGCGTGCCGGTGGTGCTGGGCGCGGGTGGTGTGGAAAAAATTCTGGAACTTGCAATGACCGACGACGAAAAGGCCGCCTTCCAGAAAAGCGTGGATGCCGTGAAAAAACTCGTCGCGACCATGGCAACGTTGGTCTAGTGCTGTATAAAAAAAATAAATATTATAGCGAACGTAGTGAGCGTAGTAAAAGTTTTTTGAAGGAGAGTTTGAGAGGAAACAATTTTTCAAAAATGTTTCCTCTCAAAAGGTTGGAAGCGCGATAGTTAAAACGATTGTGCTTCCAACCTCTGGGGAGGAACCCTTTTGAAAAAGAGGTTCCTCCCCAGACCCCACTTCCCAAAACTTTTTACTATGTTTACAAGGGTTCTTTTTCGTGGCGATACATTAGTGAATTGATAATTGATAATTATGAAATTGGGAATAAATTAGGAAAAGGAGAAGAAGATGGATTTTCTTGAACTGGCCAAAAGTCGGTATTCCGTGCGTCAATTCAGCGATAAACCGGTCGCCGAAGCGATGGTAGACAAGATTTTGGAGGCGGCGCGGGTGGCCCCCACGGCATGCAATCTCCAGCCGGCCCATCTGGTGGTGGTGCGGACGGAGGAGGGGATGAAAAAGCTCCGGGAATGTACCCCTTTTTCGTGGATGGACGTACCGCTGGCGATCATCGTGTACGGCGACGCGTCGCGGGCGTGGGTTCGTGCTTACGATGGGGACAACGCCGCCGTGGTGGACGCCTCGATTATCGGGACGCACATCCTGATGGAGATTGCGGAACTCGGTTTGGGAACCACGTGGATTGGCTGTTTCGATCCGGCGAAGGTGAAGCAGTTTTTCCCGATGGACGCGACGCTTCAGCCGATTGCCATTTTCCCCATCGGCTGGCCTGCCGACGATGCGCGTCCCAACCCCATGCACTTCCAACGGAAGGAACGGGAGCAATTCGTAACGTACTGCTAACCCCAGTGCCGCATCCATGTTACCAAGAGTTTATTTCCCTGAAGAATACCAGGAGAACACGATGAAAAAAGCTGTTTTTGTATTGATTTTTTGCCTGTTTCCGAGCTTGCTTGCGGCGGAGGAGGTACGCGTGTTGACGTTCAACATCCGTCTGAGTCTCGGTGAAATTGGCAAACCGGCGGCGTGGAAAAACCGTCGGGAGCATGTCGCCCAGATCATTCGTGACGGGAAGTACGATTTTGTCGGCGTTCAGGAAGCGATCCTGACCGATCGCCCCGACCTGAATCAGGTGGAGGATTTGAAACGGATGTTGCCGGAGTACGAGATTTACACCCGTTCGCGAATGGTGAATCCTGAGGAAGGCGAATCCACCCCCATCCTATGGCGACGCGACCGGTGGGAGCGGGATGCAACGGAGTACGGCTGTTTCTGGCTCTCGGACACGCCTGAGGTACCGCAGTCAATCACGTGGAACAACGCCTGCCCGCGGACGGTGGTCTGGGGAAGGTTCCACGAGCTTGCCGACGGGAAACGGACAGGGAAAAGCGTCTATTTTTATAACACGCACTTCGACCATATCAGCGAGCTGGCCCGGCAAAATTCCGCCCGACAGATCGCCACGTTCATCGAAAATCGGAAGGATAAAACCGCCCCCGCCTTCCTGACCGGCGACATGAACTGCGGGGAACGTTCCGTGGGAATGACGTATCTGAAGGAGCGATTTACCGACACCTTCCGGGCCGCCAACCCCGACGCGAAAGCGATTCAAACCTTCCACGGTTTCGGGAAAGTCACGTACGACGAGAAGATCGACTACATTTTCCTCGACGGAAAAGGGACGGTACGGTCGTCCCAAATCCTTCGCGACAAGAAGGGGGAGTTGTTCCCGTCCGACCATTATCCGGTTAACGCGACCGTGGCGTTTTAGTTCACCGGTGTATTTAGGACGTAGTGCTGTGCAAAAAAATAAATATTAATAAGAGCGAACGTAGTGATCGCACTGAAAGTTTTTTGAAGGAGAGTTTGAGAGGAAACAATTTTTCAAAAATGTTTCCTCTCAAAAGGCTGGAAGCTCGATAGTTCTAACGACTGCCCTTCCAACCTCTGGAGAGGAACCCTTTTGAAAAGCGGTTCCTCCCCAGGCCCCACCTCCCAAAACTTTTTACTATGTTTACAAGGGTTTATTTTATTGATTGGCAGAACAGCAGCAGCAACAGGGGCCAGCGTAAAGGCGGTACCAGAAGCAGGCTGTACGCGACCCAGCCGTTTTGTGGGGACGGCTTTTTTTTCCAGAAAAGCAGGAACAGAACGATCGCAACGGCCAGGCTCCCCCAGACGATGTTCGTGCCGGGGATCACCGTCATCGCTGCAAGGACGCACAGAAGCGTCGCCCACGAGTTTTTCGGGTCGAGAAACCATCCCAGAAAGAACAGTCCCACCCCCGCCGGGACCGCCTCCAGGAACATTTTCTGGAAGGATGCCGGCAGTATCAGGCTGGGGCTTAATGCGTAAAATTCCCAGGCAACCACCGCCAGACATGGCAGGAAAAGACGCAGCGGCACACGCTTTCCGTCCGTTTGAATCAACGCGACGGCCAAAAACGTGAGGAAGAACGTCACGTCCTGAACGTATAAAAAATAAGGGAGCATCCCGGCTGCCGGCGAAACGTCGGGGTCGGCGTTCAAAAGCGTGAGGAGCATCCACAGGCATGACGGCTGAAGGAATGCCAGACCGCCGAGCAGCTCCACGACCGGATACCGCCAGGAAATGGGGGCGTGGCAATCGTGGCACTTTCCCCGCAGCCAGAGCCAGCCGAAAATTGGCAGGTTGTGATACCAGCGGATCGGGTGCCCGCACCGGGGGCAGTGCGACGGGGGAAACGACAGCGACATCCCCAACGGAAGCCGCCAGACGACCACGTTTAAGAAGCTCCCGAACGCCGTTCCGACAAAAAAAAGCCAGAATGCCATGAAAATGATGAAACCCATCGTTCCTCCTTTTTCCCCATTATAGCCGTCCACGCGTACCTTGCAAGGGAAACCTCGTGTTGTGTAAAAAATAAATATTAATAAAAGCGAACGTAGTGAGCGCACTAAAAGTTTTTTGAAGGAGAGTTTGAGAGGAAACAATTTTTCAAAAATGTTTCCTCTCAAAAGGCTGGAAGCTCGGTAGAACAAGGGAGGCCAGAAGCGCCAGCGCCTGCCTCCCGGATTTTTGGCAACCGGCGGGAGCCGTAGTCGCACCCGGTCGTACCGGGTCGTACCTGAACCTGAATTTGATCGCCTGTTTTTTATGAAATTCGCAACCCGCCTGCATTTTGAGACGTTGGATTCCACAAACGCGTTTGGGAAACGGAACGCGTTTTTACCCCTCCCGGCGCTGATTACGGCCCAAACACAAACGGCCGGTCGCGGACGTGGGGAAAGGGTCTGGGATTCTTCTCCAGGCTGCCTGATGTTGACGCTTTTGTTTCGTCCGGAGCATGGGGAAATTCCCGAAGCGAAAAAGCGGTTTGTGGCATTGGCGACGGCCATGGCGATTGCCGATACCGTGAAAGCGATGTTTCCGGACGAGTCGCCGCAAATCCACTGGCCCAACGACGTTTATCTTCGTGGGAAAAAACTGTCGGGAATCTTGCTGGAGATTCTCCCCTCCGGAGTGCTGGTGTTGGGCGTGGGAATCAATGTGCGGAACGACCTTCCTGAAAACCTGCGGGAGATTGCCATTTCCTTGCGGGAACTGTCCGATTCCGTGACGCTCAACGAGGTGCTGGAACGATTCCTGAAAAATGCGGAAACCCGGTTCCGGGAACTTTGTTTTTCGGAAAAACTCTTAAGCGAGATCGACGCGATCTGCTGGCAAAAAGGACGCGACCTGGTTCTGCACACCCCTCAGGGAGACGTTTTCGGACATTGCGACGGCATTGCCGACGACGGTGCGATTCTCCTTGATGGAAAAAAATATTATAGCGAACGGAACGATTAGAACAGGTTCGGGCCAACGCATCCAACAAGAAACGAAAAAATCTTCAACCGCACGCGTACTGGCAGGGGTATTGGAGAGCCCATGAAATAAAAGCGGACACCCGAGCTTCGATTTCCTGTGATGTATGTTCCCAAAGGGCGACATACCTATACAATCTTCGAAGTCATAGTATGCGAGTTCCTCATGAGCTCAGTATCGGCTCACCAATAGGTTTCCCCACCAATTCGGCGGTTGAAGATTTTTTCGCTGTGTCGAACACATCGAAGCGGAAAACCAGCTTTTCGGTCACTACCTCCCGGCAGGGAAAAGAAAAGGAAGTTTTCCTCTTTCTTCTAAAACATACTATAGCATTTTTCCCCCCCGATTGCAAGGCGTCTCCCAGGGGGGTGGGGAAATTTTTTTCAAAATTTTTTTGATTTAGAAGTGGCCAGGTATCGATTTTGTCGACTTCAGAAGGAAAGTAATGGGTATCTGGACTTTTCACCGATAGTACGTATAATGAGGAGAGTTTCTATAGAAAAGAGGAAATGCCATGCGGAAATCACTGGACTGTAAAATAGAGAGAATCCTGGCCGACCGGAGCTGCAACGATTTTATCCTTGCCGACGCGAAGGATGCCGATATGGCGTACGGGCTGGCGGCACCGGGGTTGAGTCCGGAGCAGCATGGCGGCGAGGCACGTTTCAAGACGCTGGATCAGTACCGGGCGCAAATACGGGAAGTGATCGCGCAGGGGCTGGTGGATATTGTGCTGATGAGTGCCAGCACGAACGAGGTGCTCACGTTGCGGGAACGGTTGTTCGAGAACTCGGCCATCACGCCGGCGATTCGGGCGAACGACGCGACGGACATCTGGCTTGCCGGGGCGGAGGGGGTTTATCCGACGCTGCCGTCCCGACCGTTTCGTACGGCGTCGTTGGATCAGGCGATGTGCGGGAAAACGTCCTGCCTGCCGGAGGAGCGAAAACGGGGGGCGGACCTGGGACTCTATTCCATCACGTTCAACAACGACCTTGAGCGGGACTGGGCGTCGTTGACGGCGTATGCGGAATTTCGTCGGGAAGCGGCGGGGAAGGGGTTCCGGCATTTTCTGGAGGTTTTCAGCCCGAACGCTCCGGCAAATGTACCGGGGGACGTGCCGAAGTTTGTCAGCGACCACATCGTCCGGACACTGGCGGGCGTGGCGGGGAAGGAGCGACCGGTATTTTTGAAGATTCCGTACTATGGCCCGGCGGCGATGGAAGCGTTGGCCCGGTACGATTCGGAGCTGATCGTCGGCATTTTGGGCGGTTCGGCGGGCACGACGTTCGACGCGTTCCAAATGCTCTGGGAAGCGAAAAAGTACGGTGCTCGCGTCGCACTTTACGGACGTAAGATCAACAACGCGGAACACCAGACGACGTTCATTCGGTTCCTGCGAGCTTTGGCCGATGGCGAGATACTGCCGGTCGAGGCGGTTCGGGCATACCACAGCGAATTGGGCAAGCTGGGGATTCGTCCACGTCGTCCGCTGGAAGAAGATTTGCAATCGATGAAAACGTCGGACAGCTACGGTGGTGGTTCCGGGGCGTCTGGCGGGGGTTCCCCCTCCGGCATGAACGATAAAGTTCGTCGCAACCTGGAACGCTGGAACCGTGTTTTGGGGTAGTGGAAAAGGGGTGCCGGTTTTGGGGAAGGGGGTTCGTTTTGAAGGGCGTCGGAACCGGTTTTTTTGGGGGGGCTTGCAAAAAAACGAGCATGTGGCATAATCTTGAAATCGTTTGAGAGAACGACAACCGGGGCGTGGCGCAGTCTGGCTAGCGCGTTTGACTGGGGGTCAAAAGGTCGCAGGTTCAAGTCCTGTCGCCCCGAATGGGCTGGTTTGCAAATCAACGCAAGCCGGCCCTTTTTCGCGCATATCTTCCGTATTTTCAGGCACTTGCGGAGATTCATTCCACTCCGTGCAATTCTTTGCAACGCCTTGCAAGCCCCCATTTTGGCCCCCAAGTAGCCCCCATTTAAGCCCCCGTCTAGTGTTGTGTCCCTCTTATAAAATATGGCAATGTCTACGGAGAGGTGGGCGTCCTCGCCCACCAAAAAAGGCGTTAGCCTTTTCCTAACCTTTTGTTAGGGCTTACGCCCTAATGGGTGGGCGGGGACGCCCACCCCTCCGAAAACTTTTAGGTTAATGTTGTTTATTTTTTGGACACAGCACTAGTGTTCCGTCCACTTCATAATTTCTACATTTTTCAAGAAAATTTGCCGATATATAAATACACATAAAATGTATAGGAAAAA
>JAUNBJ010000209.1 GCA_030535245.1 Planctomycetia bacterium
GCGCTCACTATGTTATGAGTGTTTATTTTCTTTTTATCCTGTTTATAACATGGACACAGCACTGGCTTTTGTTGCTGGCGTTGGCTTCGCTCCGTTGCGTTGCTTCCCGAAAGAAGTCTCCGGCCGCATTCAAAGAGGGGCGTCCGAGTTGAAATAACAAAAAACCCGCTTGCATTCGCTGCAAACGGGTCGGAAGGCGACGCCCGGATTCGAACCGGGGATGGATGATTTGCAATCATCTGCCTTAGCCACTTGGCTATGTCGCCCAAAGGTGTATTCTTTATAACCGATTTTCAGGTTTTGTCAATGGGGGTTTTCGCAATCTTTTAAAATCAGGCCCATGCCACCTTGCGATCCCCCGACACAACTTTCCCAATTTGCCAGTTTTGAAGGTTCATCGCATCGAGCTGCGCACGAATGGCGTCGGCAGCGTCGGGAGATACCACCAACACCAGCCCCAGCCCCATGTTGAACACCCGATACATCTCGTCGTCGTCGATTTCCCCCAGGTTCTGAAGCCAGCGGAACACCGGCTTGACCGCCCAGCTTTCCTTCTCGATTTCCACCCGGATGCCTTCGGGGAGGACACGTTCCAGATTTTCATGCAATCCGCCGCCGGTGATGTGCGCGATTCCGTGCATGGCGGAACGATGGTTGTCGAAAAGCTGCATGACCGGCTGAACGTATATTTTTGTTGGGGTTAAAAGCACGTCGCCGACCGCCTGACCGTCCAGTTCCGTGCCGGTGCCGGAAATCGTTTCGGAAACGTCGAGGCGGTTTTGCTTGAACACCACGTTGCGTACCAGACTGAAACCGTTGGAATGCAATCCGGTGGAGGCGACGCCCAGAACCAGATCGCCAGGCTGGATGGCGGAGCCGTCGATCAGGTGTTTTTTCGACGCGACCCCGACACAGAATCCGCCCAAATCGTAATCTTCCTCGCCGTACATGTCCGGCATGATGGCCGTTTCCCCTCCCAACAACGCACAGCCCGCCTGAACGCAGCCGTCGGAGATTCCCGAAACCACCTGTTCCAGCCGGATGGGGTTGTCCTTGCCCATGGCCACGTAATCGAGAAAGAAAAGCGGTTCCGCACCGCAGCAGATCGCATCGTTGACACTCATGGCGACCAGATCGATCCCCACCGTATCATGCCGATGCATCATCATGGCGATTTTGAGTTTCGTTCCCACTCCGTCCGTGCAGGAGATGAGCACCGGGTCTTCGTAGTTCCGCCGGAAAGGGGACGCCTTGTCGAAATCGAGCTGGAACAGTCCCGCAAACCCGCCCGGCAAACGACGCACGCGGGGGGTTTCGGTACGGTTCATCAACGCGGGCAGACGCAGCATGGCGTCCCGATACTGTTCAAGATCGACACCGGAATTTTTGTAGGTTGCTTTGGCCATGGTTTTCATCCTGAAAAGAGGTTATGGAAACAGGAAAGCCGTATTGTACACCCTCACGAAAAAATGACAAGGGCGAGGCTGGATTAATGATATGGCAATATGGCAGCACGTACCATTGGGAACAAAATCTGATTCGTGGTGGAACGGATGGAGAATACCACTTGACTTTTGGAGGAAAATCTTTTAACATGAAAGACTGTGAAGTTCGATTTCCGAATCTTCCCACCGGTCCTGCCTTGATTTATAGGAGAAACATATGAAAACGAATCGAAGAACCTTCCTGAAAAGCACCACCGTCGCCGGCGCCGGGGTGATGATTGCACGCGATCTTTTGGCGCAGGAATCGCCGAACGAAAAAGTCGCGTTCGCATGTGTCGGAATCGGCGGTAAAGGGAGCAGCGACTCGGCCGACGCGGCGCGTTTTGGTCAGGTCGTGGCCGCCTGCGACACGAACCGCAACCAGCTTAAAGGGGGCGAAAAGCGATTTCCGGGCTGCAAAATTTACGAAGATTATCGCAAGATGTTCGACGAGATGGGCAAGAGCATCGACGCCGTAACCATCAGCACGCCGGATCACATGCACGCTCCGATTGCCTCCATGGCAATGAAGCTGGGGAAGCACATTTACTGCCAGAAGCCGTTGACGCGAACCATTTCCGAAGCCCGCAAACTGGCGGAAATTGCGAAGGATGCCGGGGTCGTCACGCAGATGGGGAATCAGGGGACGGCGGACACGGCGTCGCGGGAGAGCGTGGCCATGCTGCGTGCCGGGCTGATTGGAACGGTGAAGCGGGTCATCGTCTGGACGAATCGTCCGATTTGGCCGCAGGGGAATGAACGTGGCCCGGAAGCTCCGGTTCCGGATTACCTGAACTGGGATTGCTGGGTTGGTTCGGCGCCCATGCGTCCGTTTGTCAGCGGGGCGTACGATCCGTTCAAGTGGCGTGGCTGGTGGGATTTTGGTTCGGGGGCTTTGGGCGACATGGCATGTCATACGGCCAGCGTACCGTACCGTGCCATGGACATGAAAGACCCGACAAGCGTGCAGGCCATCACGTCCGGCCACAATTTCGACAGCTTCCCCAAGTGGTCGCAGATCGAGTTCGAGTTCCCAGCCAACGACTGGCGTCCCGGCTTCCAGTTCACGTGGCTGGATGGTGGCAAGCGGCCCGATCCGGAACTGCTTGGTGGACTTCAGCCAGCCAGCTCGGCGTTCCTGCTGATTGGCGAGAAGGGAACGTTCTACTCCCCGAATGATTACGGTACCTCTCGCGTGGTGATTGGCCCGGCGAAAGATGAGGAGCAGGCGTATCTGGAGAAGGTTCGTCCGTCGTTGGAAATTGCGAACGAAGGACACTTTGGCGAGTTCGTGCAGGCCATCCGCGACAACAAACCGACGTTCCCGAAATCGAACATCGTCACGCAGGCGGGCGGGCTGACGGAAACCATCCTGCTGGGGAATCTGGCGGTCTGGGCAGCCAGCAAACCAGACGAAATGGGCGAAAAAATCGATTGGGATGCGAAGAATCTCAAGATCACCGGTAATCCGACCGATCGTGAACGTCTGGAATCGTTGGTTTACCCGAAGTATCGCGAAGGATACACGTTGTAAGATTTTCCTCCTGCCAGATAAATATTAGCGAACGCCGGCCCCTGCCCCGGGTGCGGGGCGGGCCGGGCCGGTACGACCGGCTGCGACTACGGCTTTTCGCCGGTTGCAACATCATCGGGAGGCAGGCGCTAACGCTTCTGGCCTCCCTGCCGTTTCATTCGAGCCGAGAACGAAGCGAAGCGTAGTTCCGGAGAATTGCCGAGCGATTTTCTACTGCTTCCGGAACTACGGGCTACGCCCTCCGTTCACGGCTCATCGTGGAATCGTCGTTAGCATCGGCCTTCAGGCCGTTCACGTCGTACGATTAGGAAAAAACGTTTATTCCTCTCGTGCCCCAACGGGGCTATTTCAATAGCCTGGGGCAACGCCCTAGTGTTGCGTCCCTCTTATAAATTATGGCAATGTCTACGGAGGGGTGGGCGTC
>JAUNBJ010000210.1 GCA_030535245.1 Planctomycetia bacterium
AAACCCGTATGCAAGCCTGTTTGCAAGCCCGTATGCGTTCCGGTCTGTAAACCCGTTTGCAAGCCGGTCTGCGTGCCGTGTGCTCCG
The DNA here is from genome assembly GCA_030535245.1 of Planctomycetia bacterium. Lineage (GTDB taxonomy): Bacteria > Planctomycetota > Planctomycetia > Pirellulales > Thermoguttaceae > RGIG3701. The sequence continues at coordinate 88 of JAUNBJ010000210.1, forward strand.
GCTCCGGTCTGCCAGCCGTGCGTGCCGAAGTGCCAGCCGGTCTGTGTGCCGTGCCGTCCGTGCCGTCCGAAGTGCGACCTGTTTTCGGGTCTGCGTACGTGTGCTCCGGCCTGTGATCCTTGCGCTCCGGCCTGTGTTCCGGCTCCGGTTCCGGCCTGTGAGGCCTGTGAAGCGTGCAATCAGCCGACGTGCTGCTGCGTTCCGTGCCGTCCGTTGCTGCCGTTGTTCCATGCCGTTCGCGGGGGAATCCGCATGGCGGCCTGCAACGTAGCCAACGACATTGCCTGCCTTCGTGCCGACATTGCGTGCAATATTCAGCAAGCTCAGGCGGAAGCCGATGCGCGTCGGGCCTGCCGGATGGCGCGTCGAGCCGCGTGTGTTCCGTGCGTTCCGGTTTGTGCTCCTGCCTGCGACCCGGCTCCGGCTCCGGCCTGTGCTCCGGCTCCGGCCTGCACGACGTGTGAACAGGCGACCTGCTGCTGCGTGCCATGCCGTCCCCGTCCGGGAGCGACGCTGAAGGGAATCCTTCGCTCGCTGTTTGGCGAACCGCTTTTGGGCCGTCACTGCGGTTGTGGAGTGCCGAGTTGCGAGAGTTGCCAGAGCTGCGATCCATGTGTTCCGTGCCGTCCGATGATCAATCCGTTGTTTGCCCGGAAGCCGGTCTGCTGCGTGGCCGCTCCCTCCTGCCAGTGTGGTAGCGACATGTCCTGCACGGCTCCGGAAGCTGCTCCGGTGGAAGCCGCCGCTCCGGTGGAAGCTGCCCCGGCCGCTCCGGAAGTCGCCGAAGCCCCGACCCCGGCGGAAGAGAACCGCGTGATGGATTATGTCCCGGTAGAGGAACCGACGCAATACGCTCCCGCCGATTCGGAAAAGGAAGATACCTCGTCGATCATCGACCAGGAAGAAATTCTTCCCGAAGCTCCGGAAGCAAGCCTCAATACCTCGGTGCGTCTTTACAACGCCAGCCGCAGTATCGTGCGTAAGTAAGAAATCCGGAAAAGCGGACACTTCCGGAAATGGTTCTACGGAACCAGGAAGCGAAGCGGGAGAGAAATCTCCGGTTTCGCTTTCTTTTTTTTCTTTCATTCCGAGAGTCCACTTCACGAACTTTGGTGCTCTGGGTAAAATGGAAAAACGGGGTTCTCGTTAAGGAAAACCGAAAGAAAACAGGGGGCAGGGGAGGTCGAGGGGAACGTCGGGGAGGAACACCGAGGGGGGATTGGAAAAAATTTTTCCTTTTTGAATAAAAATTTTATATTCCAGAAAAGCCTTGAAATATCGGGGAAAACATGCGGTTTTGGGGATTGGAATGAAGAAAAAGGGAAAAAATTTGAAGATTTTTTTTGGTGCCCCCTTTTCTTTGGCGGTTGCCTCCGCTAGAATACCACTGCGAAAATTTTTTTATTTGCTTTTGCAAGTCCTATTGTTTGGTGTCACTATGAATGAGTTCATCAGAGTTCCCAGCGAATACGCTTTGGATTTCACGCTGGACGGTCTGGATATGAATTCCAAGGATTTATCCATCCTCCGACCGCGGAAGGAATTTGACTGGGATGATTTTTACCGCCAGGGTACGCCGATGTGGGATACGGGGCTTTTGGAACCCGACCTGAAGCGGCTGGTGGAGAAGAACGCTTTGCGTCCCTGTTCGGCGTTGGAGTTGGGGTGTGGCAGCGGCATTGAGGCGATTTATCTGGCGAAGAAGCGTTTCGACGTGACGGCGGTGGACTGTTCGGCCATGGCGATAGACCGGGCGCAATCTCGGGCGCGGCGGCACAATGCGCTTTTACGGATCGTACATGAGGACGTTTTCCGGTTCTGTTCGTCGCTGCGAACGCCGTTTGATTTCGTTTACGATATTGGCTTTTATCATTTCATTCGGCAGAATCACCTTACGGCGTTCATCGACCTTTTGTGGAAGGTGACGCATTCCGGGTCGTATTATTTTACGCTGGCCGGGAGTGACGAGGAGGAATTTGACGAGGCGTATTCGCATCAGAATTTCCTTCCCACCGTCAGCCGGGACGAGGTGTTCAACGAGTTGGGAACGTTGTTCGAGGTGGTAGAGATACGAAAGGGGACGATCTATTCCCGGATTCAGGAAAATCCATTCAAGGCGTGGGCCTGTCTGTTCAGGAGACCGTAGGGGATGGACATTTTTGGGATCGGCACGGACATTACGTCGTGTGAGCGAATCGGGCGGATGATAGAGCGTCATGGGGATTATTTTCTGACGCGGGTTTATACGGACTGGGAGTTAGAATATTGCCGGGGTCGCAAGCAGTTTCGGGAGAGTTTTACCGGACGCTGGTGTGCCAAGGAAGCGATTCTCAAGGCGTTGGGCACCGGTTGGATTCGGGGGATTGCGTGGCGGGACATGGAGATTCGCGCCTTGCCGACCGGGGCACCGTACGTGCTTTTGGGGGGGGGCGTTTTGGAGGCGGCCCTGCTGCATGGTGTTTCCGAGATACAGGTTTCCATTTCCCATTGCGACACGCATGCTACGGCGATGGCCCTGGCCCTTCGTAATGGATTGGAGTTTCCGATGGAAAAACGGTTTGAGCGTCTGGACAAATCCTGACGTTTGGTCAATAAAAATAGAATATATTCAAAATCAGCCCACAGAGAAACGTGACAGAGGCATTCCATGGCAACCCCTAATTTTGAAGACGATTTTCTGAAAAGTCTGCAATCCCAGAAGCCTGAAAATTCGGAAAAAACCGAGGATTCCCAGCCGGCGGGGGATTTTTTCAATTTCTTGAATTCGGACGCGACGCCTGCCAGCGTGCCGGAACCGGTGGAGGAGGATTCCACACCGCAACCGGAGGAGACGCCGGTGGAGGAGAATCCGTTTGCGTTTTTGGGCGGTGATTCGGCTCCCGAACCGGCGGAGGAGGGTTCCGTGCCGCAACCGGAGGAGAAACCGGCGGAGGAGAATCCGTTTGCGTTTTTGGGTGGCGCTTCGGCTCCCGAACCGGCGGAGGAGGATTCCGTGCCGCAACCAGAGGAGACGCCGGCGGAGGAGAATCCGTTTGCGTTTTTGGGGGGTGATTCGGCGGTTCCGGAAGAAAAAGCTCCGGCGTTTGATCTCTTTTCCACGTCTGCGGAGAACGTGGCGGTGGAAGGGGACGAGGCGGAAAATGCAGACGAACCGGACGATGGCGGGCTTTCGTTTGAACCGGAAGCGACCGAGGATGTGGGCCAGATCATGAACGATTGGGCTTTGGGGGAGGAAGCCGGGGAAGAACCGGCGGTCGAGGAGACGGTTGAACCTGTTGCCGAGGAGACTGCCGAGGAAGTCCTTCAGGAAGAAGAAGCCGAGGTAGAGGAGACGGAAGAACCGGTTGAGGA
>JAUNBJ010000211.1 GCA_030535245.1 Planctomycetia bacterium
CCGTCCCTCTTATAAATTATGGCAGTATCTACGGAGGGGTGGGCGTCCTCGCCCACCAAAAAAGGCGTTAGCCTTTTCCTAACCTTTTGTTAGGGCTTACGCCCTAATGGGTGGGCGGGGACGCCCACCCCTCCGAAAACTTTTAGACTAATATTATTTATTTTCGTGACAAAGCACTAGGGCTACAAGGATTTTCGTGACAAATCCCTATTTTTTCCTTCTCAGGCAGGCTCCGCCCAGAAGTCCCAGCAACCCCAAAATCCAGGTCGATGGTTCCGGAATGGATGCCGAGGAGATGTTCGCCACCAGGCCATTGGTGCCGAGGTAGCTCAAATCGACGATTCCCCGCCACGATTCTGTAAGCAGGTCGTTCAAATTTGCGGGAAGTTCCATCTCCCCCGCCGTCAGAATCGTCATCGGCGTGTCGGCAATCGCGTGCAAATCCCCCTCAAACGCGAAGTCCAGAACACCTTCCGCCAAATCCAGCTTTCCGGTCACGTCCAGCGAATCGTAAGTCCCATCTTCGTAGAGACTTAACACAATCCGCGAACCCGCTTCCGCCGCCAGGCTGTTCATGGCAAGTTCTCCGTCCCCGGTCAGGGTCGCGCCGGACTCCAACGTCAGGTCGCTGCTCTCGATGGAACCATCCAGTTGCAGCGTCGCCCCGGAAACGACGGTGGTAGCGCCCGTGTAGGTGTTCGCTCCCGAAAGTACGAGCGTCCCATTCCCTGCCACATTCAGCCCACCAGTACCGGAAAGGGGGCCGCTTAACGTGATGGTGCGTCCCGTGGCGAGATCCACCGAATCGGTGGTGTCGAAAACCGTACCGTCGCCCGTGCCGGAAAGCGTGATTCTCATGGAACTGCTCCAGTCGGCAAACGCTCCGACCGTGGCATCGCCAAACGTGACGACTTTATTTCCCTTTTGTGTGGGGTATTCTGCGGTCGGCACAAAAAAGATACCTGCTTCCCCAACGTTCAGCCTTCCTCCATCGACTACGTTCAAGTTCGCCGCATGATCCCGATCGTTATGAAGGTTGACTCCATACAAATTCGCCACACCTTTGTCCGAAATGCTCAATGTACCGGAACCGTCCCAGGAAATACTGGTCCAGGCGTTTTTCACATTCAGCGTTCCCCCTGTGACGTTCAAAATCGCATTTCCCTGCCAGTGACCCACCATCAAATTGGTGTTGACGGTATCCGCCTTGGTCGTGCCGGTAATGGTAAGCGTTCCCCCCTGAATATTCATCTGAGAGGTTTTCCCGCTCAAGCCACTCGAGTCGGAAATCCGAATCCTTTCCGCCGTGACATTGGCACCCGAAAGCAACTGGACTTCTCCACCCCGAACACTGATATACGACTGCGTTTTGCCGGAAATGGCCAAAATGCCTTCCTGTGCGATAATATCACCCGTGAACGTGTTCTCCGAGCTGGCGATCGTCACCGTCCCGGCACCCGTTTTCGTCAAACCACCCGTCCCGTGGAAAGGTGCGTTGAAAACAAAATTCCCCGCTCCGCCAACCGTCAGGCTGCCATCCAACTGAAGGGGATGAAGAACTCCACTACCGTCTACGTGTTTCCCAAACGTCACTATCGTATTGGCAATGCTGTTCAGGAGCGTTCCGCCATTGCTGGTCACGGTGAAACTGTTGTTTCCAGACTGATTTCCGCCGACAATTTCTATCGTGCCACCATCGAAAACTCTGGCGGTGTTGTTACTCGTCAAGGCTTTCAAATTGGAAGTAGCGTAATCCACCAAATTTCCAATCCGCAGCGTTCCTCCAGCCTGAACCGTAACTACCGACGTGTTGTAAGTCCCGAATAATTGGGCAGTTCCGGTAATATCCAAGACGCCACCCGCAATCACCAAATTGGCAGCCGTCCCCGCATAATTTTCGGTACCTTCGATTTTTATCGTGCCGGCACCTGTTTTCGTGAAGCCGGAACCGTTCAGCCCACGCAACGTCGCCGTTTTCCCATCCGCCACGGAGAGGGTGATTCCCGTATTCGCCAACGTCGTTTTGCTGGTGTGAATATCCTGATCAATCGTCAGCGTCGCGTTTCCGCTGGAACCCAACTTCACCTGCGAATAATCCGTCCACGCCTGATTTGCCGTGGCGGTTCCTGATTCGCCGAACTGGTGGCTCCAGACGCTCTGCGACCATGTTCCTGCCGTCCCCGACAATGTCCGGGAGTAAATGTCAGCGTAAACATTCGAGGTGGCACTCCCCGCCGCCTTGAGGATACCAACCTCCGCATCCGTCAAACCACGGTTGTAAACCGCAACATTGTCGAATCTTCCCATCATGGTTCGAGGGTCGCCACTCCCCTGCAAAACGGAACCTGCCAGCGAAAACAGCCCCACCATCTGCGTGGAAGTGCAGTTGGAAAGCGTTGCGATAGAAGTTCCATTACAGTAGATGGTTCCCTTCCCGTTGGCAACGGAGAGAACCAGATGATTGTAACTCCCCGAATCGGTTAAGGTGAACTCACCATTGGGAGAAAAAGAAGTAATATCATTAACAAAAATTCCAGCAGATGTACGCGTTTTGCCTCTGGACTGAAAACGAATCCCCCGGTTGCCATCGTTTCGCGTGGTACTCGAAGACCCCAGAATCGTCCAGTAATTATCCCACCCTTGCGGAGTAACGTCGGCCCACATCGAAACCGTAAAGCTGTCGAGCGTTGCGGCATTCCCAAAGTCCACATAGGCCGAAATGTTACCATCCGCAGAAAGAGCGCTTCCGTCCCCATTGGTAGCATAGGTGAAAGAACCCGTGTCAAAACTACCACTGGACGGAGTTTTCGTCAGGGTAAACCCATTCCCGGACGAATCGGCCAGGGAACTGTCGTCAAAATTCCAGTTCGCCAACATCCCGGCCTGAGAAACCTCGCACGAAAAGAGTGCGACGACAAGACTCCCCACGAAAAACAACGAAAAAACGCCCCATTCACGTACGGCATTTGTTAAAATGCGGGGGGGGGGGCAGTTAGGCAATTTCATGATACTTCTCCCAAAAGAGTTCTTGTGAATCTTCTACACTTTGCCCATTGTACTACGAGTGATTTCATTTGTCAAGGAAAAATCTCTCAAAAAAGAAAAATTTTAAGAAATTTCCGCCACCAGCCCGGCCCGGGTGCGGGCAGCACACTACGGCTACCGGCCCGGGTGCGGGCAGCACACTACGGCTGCCGCCGGTTGCCAGTGGCGTCGGGAGGCAGGCGCTGGCGCTTCTGGCCTCCCTCTCTTTCAGAACGCCCTCCGGGCCCGGGTGCGGGCGCGATCAAATTTTCTGCTTGCTGTACGAATTCCCCTTCTTTGAAGGGGTACGCCCGAAGGGCGGGGGGTAGTGCTGTGTCCAAAAAATAAACAATATTAGTCTAAAAGTTTTCGGAGGGGTGG
>JAUNBJ010000066.1:0-13120 GCA_030535245.1 Planctomycetia bacterium
AAACTTTTTACTATGTTTACAAAGATTTATTTTCGGGACGGAACACTAGTGTTGCATCCATGTTGTGTATAGGATAAAAAGAAAATCGAAAAGCCGTAGTGTGCTTCCCGCACCTGGGTTTCCCAGAACTTTTTACGATGTTTTACGATAGCCACAAGGGCTTGTTTTTGCGACAAAAAACCAGGAAACTGGTCTTTCCTTTTTGAATAAAATAAGGTATAAGAAGTGTTGGAAGGTTGGACTTTCCCTTCCCGAGGGTCAAAAGGAAAGAGTAGGCTGGCGGGGAAACTGCCTTTTTTCGACAGGGATTTTCAAGATGCGTAAAGGAATATTAACGGTACTCACGGTGTTGTTTCTGGCGACAGCCCTTCACGCGGCGACGTATCGCACGAAAAATTTTGCCGTCACGGCGCAGGATCCGCAAATTGCTGAACAAATGGCACGGCGTGCGGAATTTTTGCGCGAAGATTTGTCCAAATTCTGGCTCGGGAAAACGTTGCCGAACTGGTACAAGCGGTGCAGGATTAAGATTCGTATCGGCGACGTAGCTCCTGGGGGGCAGACGTCGTTCATCTTTAACAACGGCGAAGTTTACGGTTGGGACATGGACATTCAGGGGACGGCCGAGCGGGTATACGATTCCGTGCTGCCGCATGAAATGACGCACATGATCCTGGCCAGTTATTTTCGTTGTCCGGTTCCCCGGTGGGCGGACGAGGGGGCGGCCACGTTCACCGAGTCGAACGCCGAGCGGGAAAAATACCAGAACATGCTGTTGAAATTTCTCCGTTCGCAAAAGGGGATTCCGCTGGACAAGCTGTTTGAGATGGAAGAATACCCTTCCGACCCGTTGCCTCTGTATGCGCAGGGGTTTTCGGTGGCCGAGTTCCTGATCCGTCAGCGTGGCCCGCAGTATTTCGTTTATTTCATCGGAAGGTACCTGGAGGGGAAAAAATCGCTCCAGACGTTGATTCAGGAATGTTACGGTTACGAAACGCTCCGCGAGCTTCAGCGGGATTGGGTGGCCTGGGTGAGCGAGGGTTCTCCGTCGTTTGTCGGCAGCAACCTGATCCCTGAAGTGCCGTCGGTCACAAAGGAACCTCCCATTCAGCTGGCCAGTGCGACGGAATCGGTTCCGGAGCAGCCCGCCGCCGATCGGGAAGCGACCTATGCCGATGGCAGCGAACCGGTGGGGCCGCAGCCGCTTCGTCCGCAGCCCAATTTGCTGATGTGGACGTCGTCCGACATGCGGAATCAACCCTGACGCCCTCTGCCTGTTCCACCTTTTCCTTTTATCGATTCTGAAATCGCAAACGTTTGATATGGCCAAAAAAAGTAAACTTTCCGAATCGTCCGTCGAGGAATCCCCCAAAATCGTTTTGGAGAAGCTCAACCCCAAAGATCGAAAGACCGTCGTTTCGTTGCGGGGGTTGGCTCAATCGGTTTCCAGGGCGGCCGCCCAAAAAGACGATCCGTCCATCGCCATTCCGTCCCGTTCGCTCTCCAACGTTTCCTATAACGAGACGAAAAAGATTCTCGAAATGGGAAGCAAGGCGACCAATCGCACCCTGTTCAACCTCTCGCAGGCCAAGAGTTTCCTCCAAACCATGCTTGTCGCGGACGGTGTGAACAAACTCATTGCGGCGGGGAAATCGCTCAGCATTCGAGGAATGTACTACCAGACCAAGCACACCATCCACGGCATCCACGAGGAGACGTTCAACTCGCAGGACGAAAGCGACCCGATCATCGAGGATTTGGAAGTGGTGCTGGAATCGCTTCGGGAGGAACTGCACCTGTATGCGGAACGCAAGGGGGAAATGGTCGGTAACATCACGCTTATCGACCGCGGCGACACGATTGACTGTTCCCGCATGGGTTCCGGAGGGTACGGCGTGCCGTCGATTGTGGAGCCGGACGTCATCGAGCTGGATCCCAAAAAATGCAACGCGAAATTCGTGCTTCATGTCGAAAAAGGAACCGTCTGGCAGCGGTTCAACGAGGATCGTTTCTGGGAAAAGAACAACTGCATCCTGACGCACGGCGGCGGCCAGCCTCCACGGGGGGTGCGGCGGCTGCTTTACCGGCTGCACAACGAGTTGAAACTGCCGATCTACTGCCTTTTGGACAACGACCCGTGGGGATATTACATTTACAGCGTCATCAAGCAGGGTTCCATCAATCTGGCTTACGAATCCAAGCGAATGGCCATTCCCAAGGCGAAATTCATCGGCTTGCGATCCAAAGATTTTGAGGAATGCCGGTTGTCGCCCAGCGTCCGTATCGGGCTGAACGACAACGACCGCAAACGGGCCCGGCAGATTGCCGAATACCCATGGTTTGTCGAGAAAAAAGCGTGGCAGAAGGAAATCGCCCAAATGCTGAAGAACGGCTTCAAACTGGAAGTCGAAGCGCTCATCAGCAAAGGGATCAGCTACGTTACCGAAGTGTACGCTCCGGAACGCATTCGGGCGAAAGACTGGCTCGACTGAACGGCGGTTTTACGACACCCCTTGCCCAGCACCGTCCGGTCTTTGCAATGAGTTCCCGTCGGTTCATCATTCGATTTTCTCCTTGTCGGAAAGTTTCCAGTCCACCAGATGAAACGCCACCCGAGTTACCCCATTGTAGGAGTTCAACATGGGGCGAAACGCGATATCGATGGGCAGCTTCTTTTCAAAAATCGTCGTCAACTCGGCCATGTCCTCGCCGAACTGAAACGCCAAAATGCGATACGTGTGGTTCAACTGCCGCACGGTAAGTGTCAAATGCGTATCTTTTTGCTTGCCGAGCGAATCGGGCGCACGCTCCAGAGAGACCCTCGACGTGGCAAACACCGGGGCCGGGTTGTCGGTTCCAAAGGGGGCCAGACGATACAGCGACTGCACCGCCGGCAGCGTGAAAACGGAGAGCAGTTCCTCCGAGTCGATCCAGAGCTGCGGAATCCGTTTGTTCTCCGGGAGCGTTTCGTCCACCACGGCACAAAACGCGTCGCGAAACGCAGCGATCTTCTTCTCCGCGATTTTCAGCCCTGCCGCCCCGGCATGTCCGCCAAAACGCTCCAAATGCTCGCCACACCGCGACAATGCCTCGTGCAGGTTGAACTCCGGCACATTCGCGATCCCACGTGCCGAACCGGTACCAAATCCCGAACCGGTTTTGCTCAGGGCGATCAGCACCGTCGGGGCGTTGTAACGTTCGGCCAGCTTGCCCGCCACGATCCCGATGATTCCAGGGTGCCATTCATGACTGGCCAGCACGATGGCCGTTGGGTTTTTCGTATTCGGATAGAGTTTTTTGAGCTGGTTGTTCGCTTCCAGATACATCCGCTTTTCCAGCTCTTTACGCTTGTCGTTCAGGTCGTCCAGGTACAGTGCCGTGTCCCGTGCGTCTCCCTCGTTTTCCATCGTGAGCAAATCGACCCCCAGCCACGCCTGCTCCAGCCGCCCCGCCGCGTTGAGCCTGGGCGCCAGCGAAAAACCGATATCCTCCGACTCGAAAAAATTCCGGTCGTACAGCTTACAGACTTTCAGCAACGCCGCCAGCCCCACCGACGGTTTTTCCCGCAGCCGAGCCAACCCCTGCACCACAATGACGCGGTTTTCCTCTGTCAACGAAACCACGTCCGCAATCGTGCCGATGGCCGCCAGCGCAATGGCCTCAAAAATAAAATTCTGACGCCGCAGGCCCACTTTGGGACTCATCGCGAACCGCTGACAAACCGCCCACGCCAGCTTGAACGCCACGCCCGCCCCCGAAAGCGATGGAAACGGGTACGGATGCACCAGGTCCGGACCAACAACACGTATCGGAACACCTGTCGCCTCTTTCCCTTTTTCCTGATTCAGAAACGGATCGTCGGCAAACGGCTCAAACGCCAGATTCCCCGCAAAATCCGGATGCGAAAACAGATTGGGATGAACGATCGCGTCGGCTTCGGGGAAACATGCTCCGGGCTGATGATGGTCGGTGACGATCACCGTCATGCCCAGCTCCCGTGCCTGCTTCACCTCGTCCACTGCCGTGATGCCGCAGTCCACCGTGACGATGACGCTTACCCCCTTGCTTTTCAGGTCGCGAATCGTGTCCGCATTCAGCCCGTAACCATCGGTCTGCCGGTTCGGAATGAAAAACATCACGTCGCCGCCGTCCAGCTTCAGGCATTTCACCAGAATCGACGTGGCCGTCATGCCATCCACATCGTAGTCGCCATAGACCGCGATTTTCTTCTTTTCCCGCACCGCATTGACCAGAATCATTGCCGCCCGCGCACATCCCGGCAACAGGTTTGGTTCGTAAAGATGAATCAGACGCGGATCCAAATGCCTGGCCACGTCGTTGGGCGTCTGCACTCCACGAGAAACCAGCAGTTTGGCCAGCACGGGGGGAATTTTCGCGAAACGTACGATGTTGCCAATGCTCGCCTGATCCCGCTCTCCGGGACGAAAACACCAATGTTTACGACGACGGCCCGACATGACGTACCTAACCCTGCCCAGGAAACGACCCGCTCTTTGCGGTCAAGAAATAAACAAGTAACGGAAACCGACGTTCCGCCCGCTTCCGTTACCACTTTTACGACGCAAAAGCGACACTACTTCTTCTTTTCCTTGTGTTCGGTATGCTTCCGACACTCCGAGCAGAATTTTTTGATATTCAACTTTTCGCTTCCCGGCTTCCGACGAAGAACGTAGTTGTACGTTCCGCATACCGTACAGGTAAGGAATACCGGTTCCGCCTTTTTCTTATTCTTGGCCATATCCAATCTCCATGGGTTGAGGTAAATAACGACTCATTTTCTGGTATTTTACATCAATTCCACAATTTGTAAACGCCCCCCCGCAAAGTTCGATCCGGAAGCTGGCTAATTGGTAATTGATAATTCATGGTTAATGGTTAATGGTTAATTGGGGTAGTGCGAGCCGTGAACGAAGGGCGTAGCCCGTAGATCCGGAAGCCGTGGAGAAACGGTTTGCTAATTGAAATTGATAATTGATGGTTAATGGCTTTCGTTCGGGCCGCTTTTTGAGTGGTGGTGTCGTTTCCACGATAATAGGAAAAAACGTTTATTCCTCCTATGCCCCAACGGGGCAATATCAATAGCCTGGGGCAACGCCCTAGTGTTGCGTCCTTCTTATAAATTGTGGCAATGTCTACGGAGGGGTGGGCGTCCTCGCCCACCAAAAAAGGCGTTAGCCTTTTCCTAACCTTTTGTTAGGGCTTACGCCCTAATGGGTGGGCGGGGACGCCCACCCCTCCGAAAACTTTTAGACGAATATTATTTATTTTTTGGACACAACACTAGGGGACGAAAATCGACACAAACGGCCTAAAGGCCGACGCTAACGCCCCCCACTAAATTTGAAGCCACGTCCCCTTCCAACTTTGTTGCGTTTTGTTAAAATAAAGGGCCGAAAACAAAAAGAAAAGACAAAGAGAGGGGACAGTGTCATTCAGTGAACCAGGAACCGCGGCGGTCGGGTTTTTGACCGTCATTGAGGAAAAATCACACGGTCTGTTCGGCGGGTATCTCATCCTGAACCCGGCGGGGCGTCCGGTGGAGTTCCATTGCACCGCACCCGTTAAGCCCAATCGTGCTCAGGAAATCCTCTACGGGCCGACGCTCAAACCATACCTGTACGGCGAGCAGATCGCGCGGACGTTGATCCAAAAATCCAAAATCATGCCGCGAATGGTCTGTTTCGACCAGGAATGCGTTCTGTGTGTCCGACCGTTCCTCTCCACACCGGCGGTGCTAGTCGAACGCAGGGAGGAAAACGTTTCGGAATCGGGAAAACTCCGCTGGAAGGATCAGCTCCTTTCTCCATTCGCGGAATTTAACGAGGATTTAACGGAAGTGCAGGCGTGCCTGAAAGATTTATTCATCGAATTTGACCTGCTGGAACCGTTCGACCGGATTCGGGACGCCATTGCCGAAGCGCAAAAAGCGGCAGGCTGACGGAAAGGCGAGACGCATGGAAAAACCGGAAGTGCTGACCATTCGCCTGAAACCGCCGAAGGTGGAGGTGCTGACGCTGGGCTGGAACATTGCCATGAACCGTCCGCCCCGGGTGGAGGTGCGCACGCCATCTTACGAGGGGAAATCGCCTTATGTGCTGACGGTGAAGATCGCTCCGCCGTCCATTTCGGTGTCGAGTTACTTTTTCGGCGACCCGGCACTTCTGTGTCGCGTGGAAAAAAAGAAGCAGGACGAGAAAAAATCGCCCGAACCGTGGCAGGATGCCGAAATTCCCGGCAGTGCGGTCGATGCCGAGGAGGACACGGTTTCGCCCGATTACGTTCCGCCCCAACACCTACTGGACGAAGCGGCCTGCCTGCCGGACGGAACGACCGCCGAAAATCTGGAAATTGCTGAGGACGAAAACGCGGAGCCGCCATGGAACGACGACGGTACACCAGGGGATTTGCATCTTCCGGAGCCTCCCACGCGTTTGAAACCGCCGCAGAATCTCATCAAGCTGGAGGATCGCCTGCGTTACCTGCTTCAGCCACCGTTGGAGCAGCTTTATTCCGACAATAATCTGGTCTTTCCGTTTGAGCCGTTCCATTACCAATGGGAGGGAATTTCGTTTTTGTATTCCCGCGACGCCGCAATCCTGGCCGACGAAATGGGGCTTGGAAAAACCATGCAGGCGATCACCACCGTGCGGCTCCTGCTGCGAAACGGCGACATTCGGAGCGTGCTTCTGGTTTGTCCGAAACCGCTGGTGACGAACTGGAAGCGGGAGTTTGAAACCTGGGCGCCCGAGATTCCGGTGCTGATCATCGAAGGGGATCAGGTTCGGCGACAATGGCAGTGGGGGTTGCAGGACATCCCGGTTAAGATTGCCAATTACGAACTACTACACCGCGACCGGGATTTTTACGCACCGCGAAAGGGGCTGGCCCGGCACTTCGACCTGGTGGTACTCGACGAGTCGCAGCGTATCAAAAACCAACGGAGCGCCACCGCCGTTTCCGCACGGAGCATTTCCCGAACGCGGAATTGGGCGTTGACCGGCACGCCGATTGAAAATTCGTCGGACGATCTGGTCGGTATTTTCGAGTTTCTGGCTCCCGGATTCCTCAACTGCGACATGAAACCGGGGGTGATGGGGCGTGCGGTGAGTGATTATGTGCTGCGTCGGACGAAAGACGTCGTGATGAAAGACATGCCCCCCCGACTGTTCCGCGACGCGGCCCTTTCCATGACGCCGGAACAGGAACAGACGTACACCATGGCCGAAAAACAGGGGGCGCTGCGGCTCTCGGAAATGGGGGAATCGGTTACGATCCAGCATGTTTTCGAGCTGGTGCTGCGGCTCAAGCAGATCTGCAATTTCGACCCCTGTTCGGGCGACAGTCCCAAGCTGGCCCGGCTGGAAGCGGATATGGAGGAAATCGCCGCCAGCGGACGGAAAGCGATCGTGTTCAGCCAGTGGACGGAAACCCTGTTCCGGCTCCGGCGGGCATTGTCGCGTTTTCATCCCCTGGAATATCATGGAAAAATCCCCTCCAAACAACGGGACGGCGTGATCGAAAAATTCCGCAATTCCTCGGAAAATCACCTGCTGCTGATGAGCTACGGAGCGGGGAGCGTCGGGCTGAATCTCCAATTTTGTAACTACGTATTTCTGTTCGACCGCTGGTGGAATCCGGCCATCGAGGATCAGGCCATCAATCGGGCGCACCGAATCGGGGTGAAGGGGGCCGTCACGGTGACGCGGTTCCTCATGCTGGACACGATCGAGGAACGAATCAACCGCATTCTTCAGGAAAAACGGGATTTATTTGAAACGGTTCTCTGCGGCCAGCCGGAGAAGAAACGGAAACTCGGCCTGACGCAGGACGAGGTGTTTGGGCTGTTCAAGTTAAAATCTCCGAAAGGTCCGATTCAGGTACGCTAGTGCTGTGTCACGAAAATAAATATCAATAAAAGCGAACGTAGTGAGCGTACTAAAAGTTTTTTGAAGGAGAGTTTGAGAGGAAACAATTTTTCAAAAATGTTTCCTCTCAAAAGGTTGGAAGTGCAATAGAATCCAGAATCGGTTATTTTTCCAAAACAAATCAATATTTTGTAAATTTGGCGTCAAAAGAAGAACTCTCGGAGGGGGCACCAGACGCGATTTTCCCGGAGCAGGATGGGAGCGATACCGCCGCCACGTTGCTACGAGAGCGATACGGGGCACAATACGGGGCAGTTTACAGTGACGCAAGAAAAATCAAAGAGAAGCAACGAAGCGCAACGGAATTTCATAAGTCCCGTAAATACCGGCATTTTAGACGCAAATAGAGGAATAGAAAAAAGGGCAGCAGAATCTAATTCTACTGCCCCGATACCCTCTAGGGGAGTCGAACCCCTGTAACAGGACTGAGAATCCTGTGTCCTAGGCCACTAGACGAAGAGGGCATATTACGAATTGCGGTTAATTACGTCACTATTCTAGTCAATTTTTTCTTTTTGTCAAGGGGGCAAGGCTCCTTGTTTTGTATTTTAAGATTTCCCCCCTTGTGCTCCTTCGTAAAAGGCGTAAAATGGTTACACGTTGAGTTTCTTTCACCAACAGTAAGGAGTAGCAGTTATGCCACGTATCGTTGTATTGGATTCGATTTCGCAGGACGGTTTGGATTTATTGGAAGCCGCACCGGGGATCGAATATGAAGTCAAGACCGGATTGAAGGGCGACGACCTTCGCAATACGCTGATGGAGTTCGACGGCGCTATCTGTCGCAGCGGTGTAAAGCTGACGGCGGAAATCCTGGCCGGGAACAACCGTCTGAAGGCGATTGCCCGCGCGGGCGTCGGTACCGATAACATCGACAAGGCGACGGCTACCCGGCAGGGGATCATTGTCATGAACACCCCAAGCGGAAACACGCTCTCCACAGCCGAGCATACGCTGGCGCTGATGTTGGGGCTTTCCCGCAACGTCGCCCCCGCTTATCAGTCGTTGATTGAGGGACGTTGGGATCGCAAACTTTTCATGGGAACGCAGCTTGCCGGCAAGACGCTGGGAATCATCGGTCTGGGACGTATCGGCCAGTGCATTGCCATTCGCGCCCGGGCCATGGAAATGAAGCTGGTCGGTTACGATCCCTTCCTGTCCGACAACATGGCCAACGAGCTGGGCATCAAGGTGTTCCGTTCCTACAAGGAAATGTTGCCCTACTGCGATTACCTGACCGTTCACACGCCGTTGACGGACGAGACCCGCGGCATGATTTCGACGGAAGAAATTGCCATGCTCCCCAAGGGGGCGAAGCTGATCAACTGTGCCCGGGGCGGTATCTACGACCAGGACGCGTTGGTCGAGGGACTGAAGAGCGGGCATTTGGGAGGCGTTGCGTTGGACGTTTACCCGGAGGAGCCGTGCAAGGAAAACCCGTTGTTTGGAATGCCGCACGTTCTCTGCACGCCGCATTTGGGTGCCAGCACGGAGGAAGCGCAGACGAACGTCGCGTTGGAAGCGGTGCAGCTTTTGATCGACTACTTCACGACCGGAACGATCAATTCGGCGGTGAACATGACGCCGCTGGATGGCAAAGTGTTGGCCGAAATGAAGGGGAGCCTGCTTTTGGCATGGCGTTTGGGCCTGCTGGCTTCGCAGTTGGAAAAGGGGCGTGTTACGAAGTGCACCATCAATTATCGCGGCGAGATTGCTACGAAAGTCACGTCGTTGGTTTCCGGTGCGTTTGCGGCAGGGCTTTTGGACAAAGCGACCGGCGGGGAAGCGAACATCATCAATTCCAAGATGTTGTTCAAGGAACGTGGTATCGAGCTGTACGAGCAGAAATCGACGGACAAGAGCACGTTCAGTTCCCTCATTACGGTGGAATTGACAACGGAAAATGGCGTGACAACCATGTCGGGGACGCTGTTTGGCAACGCAATGGCACGCCTGGTGCAGGTCAACGATTTTCGTCTGGAAGCGTACCTGGATGGCAATCTGTGTATTTTCATGCACGACGACGTTCCGGGAGTCATTGGGCAGATCGGGAACGTGTTTGGTCGAAACAACATCAACATTTCGCAGTTGTCGGTCGGGCGTCCGTCTTGCCGTACGGCGGGCAAAGCGTTGGGCGTGTTGGGGCTGGATGCGGTTCCGGATGCCAGTGCCATGGCCGATTTCCAGAAGGTGAAGGGGGTGACGAAGGTCGTTTTTGCCACGTTGCCTGCCGCGAATGATACGCCCGCATGGTTGTAATCCATCCGGTTCGGACGACTTTTAAGGAGTCTTCCCAAAATCGTCTGATGTTGGAAGCGGCCCGGGTGCGGGCGGCACACTACGGCTTTTCGCCGGTTGCAACATCATAGGGAGGCCAGAAGCGTTAGCGCCTGCCTCCCGGATTTTTGGCAACCGGCGGAAGCCGTAGTCGCTCCCGGTCGTACCGGGTCCTCTCAAACTCTCCTTCAAAAAACTTTTAGTGCGCTCACTGCGTTCGCTTTTATTAATATTTATTTTCGTGACAAAGCACTACGTTCATGGCTCAAAGGTTCGCGTTGGCCCTTTTTCGCCAGGTGACAAGCAGGGCAAGACCACCAAAAAGGAAGAGCACGCACGCCGATGGTTCGGGAAGGCGGCCATGGAGGGTAATGCTTCCATCCGCATTGCCCAGTGCGTACAACGTCAGTTCCGGCGAGAAAAGGCTGCCATCGGTCAAAACGGGAAACACCATCCCGGCCAGATCAAGATCGGTTTGCAGGAGGGTGAGCGTGGCGGTTTCATCGAACAACGGATCCATGGAAAGGTTACTGAAATCGGCTTGCAGCTCAAACGCGGCATCGGATAGGGTAATATTATTACCGTCAAGCTCCAGCGTATCCACATCCCAGTCGGCGGAATCTCCCACCAATTGAATGGCAAACGTTCCGTCCATGTTCATGGCGACATTCCCCAGGGCAATCGTTCCGTCCCAAGTCAAAGTTGCGTCCGGCGCGACGTGAATCCCTTGGGTAATAGCGGAAACGGCGGAATCGTTCAGGTTAAACGTTCCCGAATCGACGTACAGATTTTCGATATTCAACGTTCCATTGCCGGATTGGGTGAACGTTCCCCCCTGCGTCCGAACGGCGGAGGAAACGGTCAGCGAGGCTCCGTTGCCGATGTTGAAATCTAACGTATCGCCTGCGGCACCCAGCTGAATCGCTCCCGTTCCGGTGATGGCAGCCCCCGAAACGGTGGAGGAAATGGAGCTGGTACCATGATTTTGTATCGAGCCGGTTCCGAGGCCAAACGTGGCATTGTTGGCATTGGAAAACTGGATCAGGTTGGGCACATCCTCAAAATGATACGTTCCCGCATCGCCAATCCGTGCGGAGCCGGCGTTGAGGTTGAGATTAAAGTCGTACGCCGTCTCCGCCGTGTTTCCGCCATTGGCCAGAATCATTTCGGTGGTGTCTACCCGAACCGTTCCGTGGAACGCACTCATATCGCCAGCCAAGGTCATTGTCTGGGCTCCCGTTTTATTCAACACTACTCCATCGGCAGCGACCAGCTTTCCATACATGTTGAAATTAGCCGTCTGCCCCTCATAAGAGGTCATGTCGAATTGGGTATCGTCCTTTAAAGTAAAGACGGCATTGGCTGCCGTGCTGCCGTTACCACTGTTCTGAAAGTATCCATTTCCGCTAAAAGTAACATTGGCGGAAACGTTATTTTGATACCAAAATTGCAGGTATCCGCCTTCTACAAAAATGCCATCCGTGGTGATCAGAGCGTTGGTGGAACTGCCTTGAATACAGAACATTCCGTTTTTAACCACAATACTTTTCAGCCCTGTTGTCCCTACGCTGTCAAGAATCAGGTTCGCGTCCCCCGTTTTGGTCAGAACATATCCCGTTCCGGTCAGTCCGCCACGAATTTCTAAACGGGTGCCGCAGTCAATCGTGGAATCGGCGGTCAGCGTCAGTTTGCCGTGAAGTCGTCGCCATCGACTCGACAGGGAAGAATCCGTGGAAAGCGTGCCGCCATTGAGGGTGATGGGATTATGGAACAGGGTGTGCGCCGTTGCATCCGATGCCGAAGTGAGAACCACGGATGCCCCTGCATTCGCCGTGATGACTCCGTTGGAAGTAGTGATCCCTGTTGCATCACGGATGATGGTCAGCGTTCCTTTGTTCACATCCACACTGGACCCGGAAGTTACCGACCCGGTGGTGGTTATGGTTGTATTTCCGCCATTGACGTTCAGCTTGCCCCCCGTAAACGTTCCAGAAACTTCCGTCGTTCCGGCCAGTGCCTCAAAACCTCCCGTGGTATTGAAAGTCCCCGCCAGCACCAACTTCCCGGCACCGTTCATCTGAACCTTGCCATCCTTCCCGGAGGCTGTCACGGAGGAATTGGTGAAATTGCTGTTGACGGTAATCGTAGCTCCTGCGACAGGCTTGAAAACGGTATTTCCAGACCCGATGGCCAGTTCTACATCACTAATCGACGTGTCGCAGCCGTCAATCGTTCCGATTGTGCCGGAAACGAGTTGGAACGGATAGCTATCCTTTTTCGAACGAATCGAAACGCCCCCCACACCCAGATTCAGCGTTCCGCCATTGAGCGTAAGCGTTTTTGAAGTGCTTCCCGCAGAAGTATCGCCATTTCTGGCATAGGTCATACCATAAAGATTCGCCGTTCCGCCTGCATTGATTCGGAAAATCAACTGGCCATCATAACCACAATGAACAACGGAATTCAGGGCATTCAACACCCCTCCGTCATACACGTCGACGGTTGAAGTATACTGCGTATTGTTTCCGTACCCCAGGAAGATACTGTCCGCCGTGGATGAATTCAGGTTCAGCGTACCGTAGATGCCAATCTTCCCCTGGTCCCCATCCTCATTCAACTGGAATCGTCCATTTGCGTTGAATGTGGAACCCGCATGGATGTTCAGGTAGGAGGTGTACTTCTGCCCAATAAGCGTCCCCCCGCTAACGGTTACAGTGGCAGTAGAGGTGGAACTTGTCCCAATATTCAAGAAGGTGTGGCCTCCCATTTCCAAATCTGTGAAAGATGCCGTCATGCCGTTCTCGAATGTGACGGTTCCGTTTTGGCCACTTGTAGATGTAAAAATGAGATCATTCTGGAGGTACATTCCTGCCGTGATGTTGTTCGTTAGAACCTTG
>JAUNBJ010000066.1:13220-19852 GCA_030535245.1 Planctomycetia bacterium
AATGAGATCATTCTGGAGGTACATTCCTGCCGTGATGTTGTTCGTTAGAACCTTGTTCGTGCTATCCGTCCCGAGTTTCGTCGCATTGACGGTCAACTGATCCGTTCCGAGATTAATCTCACTGGAGTAAGTCCCCGAGCCGGAAAGGAGCCAGCCATAAGTAGCGTCATTTACAAGCGTCACTTCTGCCCAAGCCTGCGGTGTGCAAAACCCCCCTCCCAGCATAAGCCCCAATGCCAGGACTGCCCAATATTTGCCAATTCCCCAATATTTGCTGTGCAGATTTTTCATCGCCTTTTTCCTTCTTCCAATCCGTTTCCATGAATGACCGAGAATCATCACTTCCTACATGGTAACATTAATAGTCGCAAAAATTCCCCATTGCAAGGGAAAGTCTCTAAAATTTCCACATTTTTTGTTAAAATAGGCAGAATATTTCTTTGGTGAAGGAAAAATGGGTAGAATTCTCCCCCTCTCCCCCCTCGCTTTTGCCCTGGAAGGGGGGGCCTACACAACGATATTGCGTCTTTTCCGGAAAACGGCTATACTCCTGACAATATATTGAGGCAGGCATATTGAAGGAATGCCGAGACGGGAAATGGCGAGGGTATATCGACAATCACGATGGGTTCTCCTGCGATGGACGCTTTTTTTGTTCATTGCGGCGGTCGTGGTGGTGGTATGCCTGGTTTTGAACCAACTGGACGCCATCATCTACCGCAAAACGAAGGAGGTTCTTCGGGAGAAATTTCTTGCAGCCGACGCGGTGGTGGCGAACGCACACCTGCTGGAAGGGGAGGGGATCGAGCTTGCCCGTTTTGTGCTGTTTGCCCGGCATGAGGAAAGCGACACGAAGGAGAAATTTCCGGCAGTGCTGGAGGCCGAGCGGGTTCTTTTGAAGTGCCCGACACGTCTGGACAGGCTTGCGGCAAAGGAGCTGCCGATTTCCAAAATGGTCTTTGATTCCGCGACGATTCGTACCTATCGGCGCCCGGATCGTACCTGGTCGTTGGGGGCACTGAAGATGAATCCGGCTCAGGCGTCGAAGGGGCCGTCGCCGGTGATTCAGTTCCGAAACACGACCATCGAGCTTTGGGACATGACCGACACGCAGCAGGAACGGCGGCTGGTACTGTACAACGTGGAAATGACGATCGACACCGCAGCATTGACGACTGCCGACGCGTCGGGGAATCGGGTGGAGGAAACGAAATATCTGCCGTTTTCCGGAACGGCCGATTGTGAATATTCACGGGACATTGCGTTTTATGGTCGGTTTTATCCGGAACGGGGGGAAATTCGTGTCGAGGTGGATGTGGACACGATGAAATTTTCCAGCGACCTGGTGGATCGCATTCCGGTGGAGATTGCCGAACGGCTGGACGGACTCCGAACGCTTCGGGGCGACGTGACGACCCACGTGACGGTGGCGGCTCCGCTGGACGATTTTTCCGAAGCCCGGTTCTTTCTGGATGGCAAACTGACCGACGGTCGAGCCGAAGATCCGCGTCTGCCGCAGGCGGTTTCCAACATTTCCACCGACTTTCGGATTGGAAACGACGGGTTTGTATTTTCCAACCTGAAAACGAAGTACGGGGAGGGAGCGACGCAAGTTTCCTTCACGCAGTGGGGGTACGGCGTTTCGGCTCCGAGGCGTATCGAGGCGAAAATCTCCAAACTGCACCTGACCGACGGCGTGACCAGCGCAATGCCGGACAGCGTGCGGAACTTTCTGGAAAAAATTCGGCCCACAGGCCAGGTCGACATGGACGCCGTGTTCCATTACGACGGCAGCCATTGGAAAACGTCCGGGAAAATTCATTGCACCAACGCCAGCATCCAATACGAATATTTTCCGTATCGGGTGGACAAGCTGGATGGCGATATTCAACTCAACGGCGACGCGATTCAATTCACGATGAAATCCAACGACGGTGCGATCGCTCTGGATGGTGATTTTCAGCTTGCGTCGAAAGCGTCTCCCGAAGTCCCCGCAGGCGGCAAGGTGCGGATTCGTGGCGTGGCGATTCCGGTGGAGGAACGCCTGATCGCCGCCTGTCCGGAAAAAGCGCGGGATTTTCTCCGCTCGTTGGAAGTTAGCGGTGCGGTGAACATCTTCTCCGACCAGCGGTTCACCCTGTCCAACCGTCCCGACGTTCCCGTACAACGGGATAGCCGAATCACGGTGCAGCTCCTGAAAAACGCCTGCCGTTATCGGAATTTTCCTTATCCGCTGCGAGATGTTCAGGGAACCATCGACATTGTAAACGACCACCTGACGGCCCAGAATCTGCGGGGACGCAACGGGCAGGCGGAAGTGGTGCTTTCCTGCGAGTCCAAAATCGGCGAAGTGACCACGGTTCCAGCGCAGAACCCTCTGGCACGCCCCGCTTTGGCCGACGCGTATCCTGTTCCGGAACTGACGCTTTCCATCCGTGCCCGGAACGTGCATCTGGACGACGATTTTTACGCCAAACTGCCGCCGTCCGTGCAGCAGCTACACCAGTACGTCCGTGCTCAGGGAACCGTCAACATCACCTACGACTACCGGAAAAAACCGGATATCCCGGAACATCTTTCCGTACGCATGGATACGCCGGCTCAGGGGATCGTGCTGATGTTTCCCGAAATCCCATACCAGTTTGAAAAATTTAAGGGGAGTTTCCTCTACGAAAACGGCGTTTTTCGGCTCGACAATTTCAGCGCGGAGCATGGCCTGTCCAAAATCGCTGGGCGGCTCGACGGAAAAATCACCTCGCCGGGGGTCTGGGACTGCGACCTTACCCACCTGACCGTGGACAGCGTTCGTTTTGACCGGGAACTGCTTTCCCTGCTTCCCAACAACCTCCGCACCTCGGTCGCCGCCCGCCGCCCGGACGGTTTTTTGCACTACCGGGGCGATCTGGGATTCCATTACAACCTGGCCCGGAAACAGCCGCTGGCCATGGACTGGAACGGCGAAATCGGTCTCTCCCAGGCGTCGTTTGACTTCGGCATCCGTCTGACCAACATCACCGGCGGCGTCCTCACCCAGGGGAGCTGGATGGAAGGGCAATTCCAATCCCGCGGCGAGCTGAACCTCGATTCCCTTTTCTACCAGAACGCCCAGTTCACGAACGTTCGTGGCCCGCTTTGGGTGGACAACCGACAGGTCGTTTTGGGGGAAAACGCCGCAAAACAGGCCGCTAACCGTCGTGCCCTGTCCGCACAGGCGGTCGGAGGAAACGTGTTCGGCAACTTCGTTCTGACGTTCGGCGAACCGTCCACGTTCCGCCTACACGCCGTTGTAACCGCCGGAAAACTGGAAGAATGCGTCTATCTCACCGGAAACGACCGCCTGAAAGGGGACGTCGCCGGAATCCTCGATTTGCAGGGAACCGAGTCGTCCCTCTATTCCCTTCGCGGCAAGGGTGAAATCCACCTGACCAACGCCGATATTTACCAGCTCTCCGTGATGATGTCCCTGCTCAAAATCCTCAGCCTCAAAGAAGTCAACCAGAAAGGGTTCAGCTCCGGCGACGTGCAGTTCCGTATCGATGGCAACCACGTCTATTTCGACCAGCTCAACTTCTACGGCGACGCATTCAGCCTGTTTGGAAAAGGGGAGATGAACTTCAAACAGCAGGTGCAACTCCTGTTCTACAGTGTGATGGGACGCGGCGAAACCAACATCCCCATCATCAGCCCGCTGCTTCACGCCACCGGACGCCAAATGATGATGATCGTCATGCACGGCCCCATCCAGAATCCGGAAATCACCCAGACGCCGCTTCCCGGACTCAACATGGCCCTCCAGCAGATGGAACAGGACTTCCAGACCCCGCCGACACGCACCTCCAGCCAGCCCGGTATGCTCCGATAACCCCGTAGCAAGAAAACCCTGCGGCAAGGAAACCCTGTGAAGGAATTTCCTCACCCCAACGAAAAATCACCCCTTCTATTCCAGACCTCCGGGGAACAGGGACGGTGCCTCCTCCTCATCTTCCTCTTTCTTGCTTTCCACCGTTTTCTCACGCGCCGGACGCCCCGCCGCCGCAAGCGGATTGTCCTCCGGATCGTCCTCGTCCAGTTCGGAAACGTCCTTCTCGTTCAAGTCACGAAGCGGTGGATACCGGAAATACGACTCCAAAATCAGCGCCGTCATTGCCGTGCAGTACGTGCGGCCCCCCTCAAACCGAACCGCGTCCCCAGTCATGTGGAACCAGCTCCCCTTTTCTTCCCCCTTGACGACCTGTTGCTTCGGATATTCCTTGCATACCGTGTCGTTCCACTGCTTTCCCACTTCGCCCCGGTAATCCCGGAACAAAAGCGTGCTCATCAACGCCGACCGGACGTTCCCCGGCTCCGGAGAAGCGGCCAGCTGCTCCATGACCGGTCGCATCGTTTCCCGTTCCGGCGGGTCGTTCAAAAGCGAAAGCCCCAAAAACACATTGCGGTAATCTTCCAAATCCGTCGCCAGGATTTTGGCATCTCCATCACGATATTGTATGTCCAAATCACGCTTTTTACGATTCAGGTACTTGGTCGCCTTGTCGAGTGTCGCCATGGGCACCTCGACCCCCGCATCCTTCGCCGACCGCAGCGCCATCAGGTTCCAGACCGTCGCCGTCGTGCTCGGACGATT
This sequence comes from Planctomycetia bacterium, assembly GCA_030535245.1. Taxonomy (GTDB): domain Bacteria; phylum Planctomycetota; class Planctomycetia; order Pirellulales; family Thermoguttaceae; genus RGIG3701. Next base: position 17,845 of record JAUNBJ010000066.1, read on the forward strand.
GGAATCGGTCGGCGGTGCCAGCATGTTATTGACATTCAACGGCCGTTCCTGGTTGGGCCACCCCCCCTCAAACGTCTGCTGATGCGCAATATGAGCCACCAACGCTTTGGCCGCCGTGTAATAAAGCGGGTCTTTCGTCTCGCCAAAAAGCTCGCAGATGACCATCGTCCCCCACGCGTGAGAACGAAAATCCGGAATGTCCCCCTCCACCAACGACGCTTCCCGTTCCAGTGCCCGCTTCGCTTCCATCGGATTGGTCAAAGGACGATCCGAAACCGGCTTCGCCTTCATCAATAAATATTTTCCGCCATTCAGAATGTCCTGACGAAATTCCTTGTCCTTCAAATTACGCCCGTCGCCCAAATATGCCAACAACGCCAACGCGGTACAGGCGTTCGGGCTGTTGTCAATCGTGCCGGGATTCTCGATTTTTCCACTGTTCGGACGCATTTTGCCCGGTCGCATGTAGAGGTGGTTGAAACACCAGCTCCCATCCTGAAGCTGCCGCCGCGATAACCACAAAAGGGATTCGTTGATCGCTTCCTGCGTGCCGGCGTCGGCATTGTAGAATTTCAACATCGTCTCCTTCTTCGGAGGTTGACGAAGATCCATCCCCTTCCCCAAAGCCAGAATCTGCTCCGGAAGAATCTCCGGCTCCTTTGGCTTTTCTTCCTTGGGTGCGTCCTCCTTGTCCGAATCGGCTTTCCCGGAATCTCCGCTCGCCGCCTTGGACTTTTTCTTCTTCTTTTTAAGCGGCTTGACTTCCGCCTTCTTTTCTTCTTCCTCGGTCGCTTCCTTCACCTTTGAGTCTGCGTCATCGGCTTCTTCTTCCTCCTCCATGAAATTACGGTCCAAGGCTTCCTCCGCCGCAGCGTCTTCCGCCGCTTTTTCCGTTTCCGTCGCATCGGTCATCTCGGCGTAATCCCGATCCAGCCCCTTTTTCGCGTCCTCGGAAAGCTCGGCCTGCGCCAGGGCCGCTTCCTGTTCCGCCAATTCACGCGCATATTCCTGCTTGTATTTCTCAATGCTGTTTTCATCCTGGGGCGCTTCGGCGGTGGGCTTACCGCTGCCCGCCATGAAAAATCCGAGCAGCAAGACCAAAATCCCCAAGCCGACGACCGCGTAAAGCAACGTGTTGTCCTTTTTTTTCTGCGTGACATGCGGACGTACCCCCGTTCCAACCGGTTGCGTCGAAAGCCCCGGAAGCGGATTGGAAACAGGCGGCGCCGGTTGCTGCGGCAGCGGCTGCGGTATCACTGGAGGCACCACGCCCGGATTCCCCGCCATCGGAGCCGCAGGCGGCATCCCTCCCGGAGGAATCGGTGGCATCGTTCCAGGCGGCATTCCCCCTGCCATCGGTGGCACGACCGGCATGGTTGGCATGACCGGCATGGGAGCACCATTCATCGGCATGTATCCCGGCATGGTTGGCATGACCGGCATGGGAGCACCATTCATCGGCATGTATCCCGGCATGGTCGGCGCAAACATTTTCGCACGAAGCTGCTGGTCGTAAGCGGCCCGCTTTTGCGCATCCAAAAGCACCACCCGCGCGGCAGAAAGTTCATTGAGAATTTTTTGGGATTGCTCGGAATATTTTCCACTTTGAAACGTGCGAACGTGCGCCATCTGGCGGTCCGCAGCGTTGGAAATGACGCTGGTGTCCGTTTCAAACAGGGGGATACCCAACAGGCGGTAGTGGTTTGCGGGTTGTTCCGCTGGCGAAATACCAAGCCAAATTCGGTATGGATCAAAATCATTCTGCATGGTATAAATCCTCTATAGTGACAGACATAAAAGTCCGTACGTAAAAGTAGGATGAAAAGTTCCCCTAAGTTTGTCTACATTAAAGCGTTCTCCTATTTTATCCTTTTCTCCGCACCCTGTAAAGGGGGACGAAACGATTGAGTGCGATCCCGGTGCCTGCAACGTTAGTAGGGGGGGGGCGCGTCCCCTGGGGCAACGCCCTAGTGTTGTGTCCAAAAAATAAATAATATTCGTCTAAAAG
>JAUNBJ010000212.1 GCA_030535245.1 Planctomycetia bacterium
CCCTCCGAAAACTTTTAGACGAATATTATTTATTTTTTGGACACAGCACTAGGGCTACAAGGATTTATTTTCGTGACACGGCACTACGTCGCCTCTGCCGCAGCAAAAATCCCAGCCCCAGTAAAAGCAGGCTCCACGACGCACACCCTTGAGCCAGCCGGTCAAGGGGTAGGCGTTTGTGAATTGGGACGGATCGTCGATATCAAACGTCCGCCCCAGGCTTCCCCGAAGAATTCCTGGAGTTTAGCTCCAACGGGTCTTTAATCCGGAATCCGTACCGATTCCCCACTGTCCGTAACCGCCTTGCCATCGTTCCGCTGCCCCAACAGCTTGTGAACCTCTAAATCTATCCCGTACGGTATCCGATGAACCGACGCGTCACACATCGCCATGCCAAACGTCCCCGCATGACAACTCCCAAAAAACTGCGGAAACGTCGTGTATCCCGGCCGATCCTGCAACGGCTTCAACGCCGAAGTTCGCGAATTGTCCGGATCCGTCCCCGAAAATAACCCGTTGTCGTCCCCCGAACAACTCGTCTCGTAACTGTTCGGATCCGAATATTTCTCCCCAATCAAGTACGTGTTCGTCGTCCCGTCCCGAATTTCCGAAATCCGCACCTCGCTGCAACCATAGATCGTGCCATTGCACTGGTTCGGCCACTGGTACGTGCTCTTGTCCGCGTCCGTATAACTCCCCGGACACGAACGATAACCGTCCACCGACGCCATGTTCCCATGATTCGCCGCATAATCCCCACGATTGTTCTCCGATACCGAATTCGCATTCGACGTCGGCGGAGAACTCGTCGTATATAACTTCGGCGTGCGACGCGAAGGACAATTATAAATCGGTAACGGCGTCTGCGATGTCTCCGCAATCTTCGCCTTGTCCGGCGTCGAAGGATTCCCATTCGACGCTAACATGAATAACGCGTTCTGCTCCAAAAACGGTAGTAACGAAAATGCCCAACCCCCAGGCTGCTTCTTCCCTAAACCTCGATCCGGATCCCCAGCCCACGTGTACGTCCACCCCGCCGTCGGAAAATGACCCTGCTGCGACTCCAAATTCGCACACGCCAACGCCATCTGTCGTAACTGATTGTTGCACTGCATCTGACGCGCCGCCTCCCGCGCCTGCTGCACCGCCGGTAATAATAACCCCACCAACATCCCTATAATCGCTATCACCACCAACAACTCCACCAGCGTGAAGGCCGGGTGCGGCCGGCACACTACGGCTACCGCCGGTTGCAACCGCTCCGGGAGGCAGGCGCTACGCTTCTGGCCTCCCTCACCTTCCGAACGGCCTCCGGCCCCGGGTGCGGGCAACATGCTACGGCGTTCATCGCCTCTAGCTTCCCTTACGTTCCGAACAGCCTCCCCCTGGCTTCGTGACTCGGTTGTAACGAATCCTGCGATCCCCGGACGACAGGTACGACACTTGCGTGTTGCACAATATATTACCATCCCCAAAAATCTCCATAATAAAGAATCTATTGTTCCCATTTCCCCCAATATAACCCTTTCCCTAACAAAAAACAAGGGGCTTTTCCGGAATTAATTTCATTAAAACGTCACCTGGAACCGCGTCTCAAACAGGTTCGTCCACCCCTCCGTCCCCGCCAAACGCCCCGCATATTCCGTCTTGGCTACCGCATAGTTGAACATGATCCGCGCGTTCTTGTTCCAATACCAGTTCAAACCGATCGTGTTGATAAAACTCTTTCCCAGCTTGGTGCTCGCGGAATCATACCCCGGAACCAATTCCCCAATGTCATTCCAGCTAAACCGATAACACAACTCCCACGCTCCAGGCCCCGAAAATACCCCCATCCCCTCCTTACACGTCCGGATAAAGGGATTGTTCGGCGTGATCTTCCCAAACCACCCCCCCTGCTTCACATAATTTCGACTCTCGCCCGTCAAAATCCACGAAGCCTGTACAAAACCTGCCTGCGTCGTGACGTCGCCCGCCTGAACATCCTCCATAAAATAAAACGCCTGCTCCGCATCGATCGAAAACGACCCGCGAATCCAGCTCGTTTCCATCAGAAAACCATTCAACGAATCCAGCCCCGTCAGATTCCCCGTGTTCAAAATCGCCGGAGCAATCCCCGACGCCGGACGAAACGACATTGCCGTGCCATAGTCCGCCGCATGTTCCCTGTCGTATTTCCGATACGTATAACTGGCCCCAAGATGCCACATGTAAAGACGCCCATCCGGACACTGCTCGTAAAACGGCAGGTAATGTACCCGCGTCGTTACCGCCATGTGCGTCGCGTCGCTGTAAAAACTGTTCAGACTCCCATCCTTCTGGCTGGCCGAAAATACCCCAACCGCCCAGCCCAGCCGATCCATCGTCTCCCAATTGCACAACATCAACCCGTTCTGACGCCCCCCCACAAAACTCTTACGCGAATTTACGTCCGATTTTTCCATGAACGTCGAGCTGTTCACCATCGTCAATTCTTCCATGCTCCACGGTTCCTTGAAATGCCCCGCCTTGACGTAAATCCCATTGGGCAGATTCTTCAAACCAATATAAACGTCCCGAAACGCCCCGCCCCCCGCAAAATCGTACGTAAGATTGTACTCGATCATGTCGTAAATCGTCCCACGTGCCCACAACCACGCCTGACGACACTGCGTTCCACTGGCAAAATCATTTCCCCACGCCGCTTCCTGAGCCGTATCCCCCCAACCACCACACGCATCCCACAAAATCTGCCCCCCTAATTTCGTCTGCGGGGAGTGAAATTTCTTCTCCTCGTCCTCTTTTTTCTTCTGGTCGGCCTTCTCCTTCTCCTTTTTCATCTGATTTTTGATTTCCGACAGATCGCTCTGAATCGCCAGCCACTCCCGCTGCGAAACCTGAATCGTCTTTTCCTCCGACGGCTGCGTCTCCCCGTCCGTCCCGACCGACGTCACGCTCTTTTCCTCCGCCCAAACCTCGCTACTCCACAGCATTCCCAAAAGAATCACAACGACGCTGAATTTCAATAACCCTGCACGCATGATAGAAATCCTTTCCTGTCCATGCTCTTTCCGGTGTAAATGACGCGACGGATAAACAGACCTTACCCGCAAATCTGAACAGTATATCGGCCCGAACAAACCTCAAAGAGAGAAAACCCCAAAGAATCGTAAATCCTTACCTAGAACACCCAGCTTATACTGAATTGATGAGACGCCCCTCCGTTCCTCCGTTCGGGTGCGATCAAACTTCCTTGCGGATTTGGACAAGATGGGTGATTCCCCTCTTTTCAGAGGGGTGGCAGCCGTAGGCTGACGGGGTGTTTGGGCACTGGGAAAGCGTTCACCACTTCGGAACTACCCCCCCCTGACGGGCGTACCCCTTCAAAGAAGCAGGGCCAGCGCATGAACAAATAGGCA
>JAUNBJ010000067.1 GCA_030535245.1 Planctomycetia bacterium
GCTACCGCCGGTTGCTACATCACCGGGAGGCAGTCGCTTGCGCTTCTGGCCTCCCGGGTGTTTTATCGATGAATAAATATTTAGCGAACGCAGTGAGCGTAGTAAAAAGTTTTTTGAAGGAGAGTTTGAGAGGAAACAATTTTTCAAAAATGTTTCCTCTCAAAAGGCTGGAAGCGCATGGCCATTCCCCTATTCCCCTAGGGCGTTGCCCCAGGCTATTGAATTTGCCCCGTTGGGGCACGAGAGGAATAAACGTATTTTTCTATATCGGGAGGCCAGAAGCACAAACGTCTGCCTCCCAAACACTCCCAAGTATCAGACGGTAAATTCCGGCTTCCGCTCGCTCAGTGTCCCCTGCAAACGCTGGACAATGCTGCTATGAATCTGACTGACACGACTCTCGCTCAAATCCAACGTCGCACCAATCTCCTTCATCGTCATGTCCTGATAATAATAGAGCAAAAGAATCAACCGCTCGTTCCGCTTCAACCCCTTCGTCACCAATCGCATGGTATCAATCTTCTGAAGCCGACTGGTCGGGTCCTCCCCACGCTGATCCTCCAATACGTCCAGCTCGCTGACCTCTTTAGAACCGTCCGTCTCACACCATTTCTTGTTCAGACTTACCACCGATGCCGTGTTCGCTTCCTTCGACATCTTCTCAAACTCGTCTGAGGAAACCCCCAGATATTCCGCAATCTCCATATCCGTCGGCTTGCGGCCCAGACGATCGTCCAGAACCTTCGTCGCCTCGTTGATCTTCTTCGCCTTCGTGCGAACCAGACGCGGCACCCAGTCCATGTTCCGAAGCTCGTCCAACATCGCCCCACGTATCCGCGGCGCACAGTACGTCTCAAACTTCACGTCACGCGTCAAATCAAATGCGTCGATGGCATCCATCAGGCCAAAAACCCCTGCGGAAACCAAATCGTCTAACTCCACCCCATCAGGTAACCGCAACCACACCCGCTGAGCATGATACCGCACAAGCGGCAAATAATGCTCCACAAGCCTGTTTCGTTTCTTCTGATCGGATGAATCCGCTTTGTACTCTTCCCACCACTGATGAATATCTGCCGGATTGGGAACTGGTGCGACCATTGATTCCTCCATGTATTCGCTTGCCCTGTTGTGACGATACACCCCTCCTTACCCCACCGCTCCTGAGATACAACTTCCCTGTATCCCAAAACCGTGGTCTGGGCGGATCCTCACCGTTGTCGTCTGTTTTTCAGGTTGTAAAACAAACTTCCTGTCTGTTTTGTTGATGTGTGGAGCGTCCCACGCGAAGAATCCGTAATTCCAGAATTCCCGAAACACCAACAACCCCAATACGGCATAATCCGGTACAGGGGTATTAATAAAATCGGCAAATAAAACGATAAGACTTCAGACTATTTCCAAAAAAACGAAAATATTTTCCGTTTTTCCAGAAATCCCTATGTCGCTTTCGTTGCGAAAAATCCTTTTTCCCGCAAGATAATTCTGTTATCGGTTTCAACCCTGAAATCCTAGAGTGTACCTTCCCATTTCCTCCCCTTTTCCACCCAAAAAGTCCCTTCCTTATGCCGATTGCAAAAGATATGACGATTACAATTGCTGGAAAAAAAAGGTTGAAGCCCCAAAAGATAACTCCACAAAAAAAGCGGCCCGCTACAGACCGCTCTTTTTCTCTCCGATTCTCAATAAAAATTACCTACGACGCCGCATCGCACGGCAAATCCCCATCCAACCCAAAAGAAATAACCAAAAACTCCCAGGCTCCGGAACGGAATTCGTGCCATTCCCTCCCCCCGCCTGCGGTACCGCCTCCGCCTCTCGCGACGGAAGTGACGCCTTGTTCGACGAACGGACCGTCTTGCCGCCGGAAGCACTCGATACACTCGAGGAAATGCTTACCAACTGCCCCCCCTGCGAACCTTCGTCACTATAATCAAAATCCGAAAAACTCATGATCCCCACGTTCATCGCTATCGACGAACGCAACAGCCGGGACGACGCCTGCGCGTATGCTTGCGCCTGCTCCTCCAGCTCCTCCAACTGCTCCACCGACCCAGGATTCAACGATAAAAGCCCACTGGCCGCCAAAAGCAACGTAGCCTCCGCAGACAAACCTAAATCCCCAACCGGCGAAACCGGAAAAATCGCCGCTTCCGTCGCCAACGAATACCCATCCGCCACAACTTCCGACCCCGATTCCTGAAGCCCCAGCTCGCCCGCAAGCGTCTGGACCTCCACCACCGTGGGAACGCTCGACGAAACCCCACACAACGAAAAAACTCCACCAGATACCGCCGCAACCGTTACCGGCTCCGCCGCTACCACCGATTCGTCTGCCACATCCAGCATCGCAACCATCGGCGTCGCCGCTTCCGAAACCGACCTGTCCCCCTGACTGGCCGCATACCCATTCCCCGACTCGCTGGCACTGGCATACGCCGAATAAAGCGAACCATCCCCGTCCACGCCAAATTCCCACGTGCTGCGTCTGCTGTTCCCCATCAACGCCAGAATTTCTTCCATGCTCAAATTGGGATTGTACGTGATTCGCGGGTCACTCCTGGAACGATCGCCACCACCGCCGCCACCACCGCTGTAATCGCCATATCCACCGTAACCATAGTCATGATCCCAGCCCCAACCCCAGCCCTGATTATAGGTCTCTCGGCCCGTGACTGCCGCCGTGTTGACATGCGACTGCGTAACGTCACCAACCCGCCGAAAATCATCAATATAAAAATACGGAACGCCACCAATGTCAAAACGCCACGTAAACCACTCGTGGTCACTGTGGTGATGACGCATCCTCTCCTTAAAATGGATATCCACTATCTGAAAATAACCAATCCCGGACGAACCGGTACGGTTTTTCATTTTCATATAATACATATCCTCCTGAGAGGTATGCTTAAACCCCTGCGACCACGCCGTCGAAGCCCCAGCCACAACAATTATCGCAAAAAGGAATTGTAAAATCGTTTTTCGCCCCATTATTTCACCCTCCCATTCGTGTTTCCCCTACGAAACAGAAGGAAAATCCCAAACAAAAACAGAACAAACGTTCCCGGCTCCGGAACTTCTGCCGTTGCAGGAGGTACCGGAGGTTTCGGGTCAGGGTCTTTACCGCTTTTTTTCGCGACCAGCTTGTTCCCCTGAACTTCCGTCGTCCAACCGTCATCCAGCATTTCCTGATCCAACTCCAATGCTTCCTGCATACTCAAAAGCCCCTGCGTGTCCTCCGACTGGAAAAGCTCCAGTACCAACTCCTCCGCATCCAGGCCGGTATAAGTTAACGTAATATGCACTTTATGATTCACATCCAGCACGTCCGACGACAGCGACAGCCCCAGCTTGGAAAGCAAATCCGCCTGAGAACCCCCCTCTCCAAACATGCTTTTCAAGTCCGTTGAGTCGTCCGTCAAGGTGATATTCCCGTTGATGATCGTCGGCAACGCATTGGCATCCGTTATGGTCAGATTCAAATACGAACCGGTGTACAGCGTCAGGTTTTCCAGCGTGTACCCCTGAACCGTCGTCGCATCGACCGGAACCACGTTGGTAATGTTCAACGACGCCGCAGGGCCAACGTACAACGTTTCACTGGAAAGGCTCGTCTGCAATTCTAACGTACCCGCCACAATGTGAGTGTCCCCGGTGTAGGTTTTTTCGCCGCTCATGATCATCGTGCTGGTTCCCACCTTGAACACCCGACCCTCGCCCGTGACGTTGTTCGAAAACGCTACATGGTCAAATTGATCGGCATTCTCGCCAAAAATAAGCGTACTATGAACGGTAAACGTATCTCCTCCATTGGTCATTTGATAGGAATTTAACGCAACGTCTCCTGTTCCAAGCGAATTCACCGCGTTGGCCAAATAGAAGTTGGAACCCTCAATGTCCCAGTTCCCATGGTAATTGGTGTTATCCCCGGAAAGCTGGAGGTAGTTGCTCGTATTTTCGCTAAAACCGGTAACGATCAGCGTCTTGTCCGCACTGCCGTAAATGTTGGCCGTAATGTTGAGAGAGCGATCTCCCACCGTACCATAAATGGTATTCCCGTAAAAAGCGTTGTTATCACCCTCTACGTAAATATTCCCTGCCAGCTCGAACACGGTATCCTCACTAACACCTCCAAAGTGAACGATTCGGGCATTGCCCCCCAAATGAAGTTCCTCAATGGTTGTTACTTTCGCTTTCAGCCCCAATACCGCCACGTACCCTTTCTGAGACGCAAAGTCGGTCAACGAGGCACTTTCAGGCAACACCGTGGTGGAAGGCTTGAATTCATACGTGTTCTCCGTTCCATCGACCAGAGTCAGGTCGTAACCCAACCAAAGCGGTTGCGACAGCGTTGCGTTGCCGGTAACCGAGTTCCGATACCCGCGAAGCGTCGAATTGGCCTGCACGTAAAGCCCATCCGGCGTATCTGCCGAAAGGATAAAATCCTCCATGGTATAGGATACGTCAGGATTGGTGCTGCACGTATAGGTATAGCCCGCAACGGTGGAACCGGCCGTCATGATACGAAAATCATCAGGATTGCCATTTTGCGACCAGGTATGAGTTCCGGCACCTGACGAACCATCCTGATCGACAATAAGCAACCGCAAGGCAGGCTCCGCACTCAACAGCGCACTGGTCAGTCCCCAAAGAAGAACTGCCATCCCTGCAAAACGTATTTGGCGAAAACAATCTTTTCTGTTCATAGCTTCACTCTACCCAAGTAGAGCCCACCTTTCCATTCCGTATTATATCTTATTTCCTTTGTTCTTTCAAGTGCTTACGACAAAAATATCTCGAATTTTAGTGGATTCTTTAAAAATAACGCAAATTTTATTCTAATAATGCGTTCTCATAAGGAGGGAAAATGAAGTATCTCTACTTTTACAATACGTTTACGCAGCCCCAAAAGGTTTCTAAAAAGGGGTGAACGATAACGAAAAAGGATCGAGATTTTACATAAAATTTTCATGGATTTTTTTAGAGAGCATTCCGCCCCCCCTTGAGAAAAAAAGAAAACCCGCTAGAATATCGCATGTTGTTGGTCGGTAAGACCGCAAAACAACTGGAGACGTAGCGCAATTGGTTAGCGCGTCGGCCTGTCACGCCGAAGGTTGCGGGTTCAAGTCCCGTCGTCTTCGTGAAAAGCCCTTTTGAGATGCTCAAGAGGGCTTTTTCTTTGGATGTCAGGATGCGTTTTTCGTAAATAAAGCTGCCAGGCACGGATTCCATGAAACGCCTTCCCGCAGCTGTTTTTCCGCAACGTCAAACGGAAAGGAAACGTTTCTCTTTCGATTTCCGAGCAAAAGCAGATTCTCTCATTCCATAGGGGAAGCATTCAATTCAAGGATATTTCCCCACGAACCGAACCGTGACCGTCAGGAGAAGGTAATGGTGACTTTTTTCCCCAGTCCGGCGGCAATCCGTTTTAAAAACGCGATGGAGAGATTGGCATTTCCGCTTTCGACACGTGCAATACAGCTTTGTTTCGTGCCAATACGGGCGGCCAGTTCGGCCTGCGTCATGTTTTGCTCCATGCGGGCGGCAATGGTTTGGCGGATGATGGAATATTCCGGCTCCAACGCGTCGTACGCTTCCCGAATTTCCGGGTCTTTCAACCAGTTTTTGCGGTCGTCATTATATTCCGTCATGATTTTCCTCGTATTCCTTTTTATAACGTTTCGCTTTTTTTAGTTCCTCGGAGGGGGTTTTCTGCGTTTTTTTCACAAACCCATTCGTCAACACGATTTTTTGTCCCGAATGGAAGAAATACAACACGCGGGAAATCCCGTCGGCAGATTTACTGCGAAGCTCGTAAATGCCCCCTTCCAGGTATTTCACAAGCGGCATGGAAACCTTCGGGCCATACGCTTCCAGGGTGTCCAACCCATGAAGTACCTTGGCAAAGAGCCGGGGATTTCCAACCTTCAATGCCAACAGAAAGTCACGAGCGGGTTTTCTCCCATTGGACTTTTGGACTTTCTATAATACACAATTTCGTAACGCATACCCGGATTATATCCTATAGGCTATAAAAAGTCAAGAGGATAACCCTGGCAGACGGATCTGCGGGTACTTTCCAATGGAGTGGGGGGCGTTCGCGGGGCTGTTAACGTCCATCGCTTCGTGCGGTGGAAACGGCCTAAAGGCCGACGCTAACCTGGGTCTGTTTTGGCAAGTGTATCGACTTGCGACTCACTCCAATCCGTATATCAGTATTCCTGATTTGAAGATAAATACCACTATGGGAACAAGCACAATCAGTGCGACATATTCTGAAGTGAGCTGCGCGAACAAACCAAAAACCGGACAAACGAGAAAAAGAAAACAAAGAACTACCCGAAGAAAGATTCTTAAAAAAAGAACCACCGATTTTTTCCAACCGCGAAAGTAAAATTGCTGGAGAAAAAGAATGAACAAAAAAAAGAAAAGAATTCCGAGTACGACCGTATAGAAAAAATGTGCACCTATTCCAATCTGGTGTTCATAACCGGTGCTGAGAAGCATGTGTCTGATCGTAAAATACACAATCAGAAAGAGCACAGGAAGCCCAATGGGCATGGAGAAACATCCAATAGTAAAAGCCTTTGCCGTAGCGTCACTGATGTCCTGCTGGCGTTTGCTGGGAATCGTTGTTAGTATCAAGTTTAATTCTTCGTCGTCACGCATGATTTACCTCGTACGATTATTTTAACATTTTTACATGGGAGTGTCAATAGGAAGAAAAATGTCCGCAGAAAGTATGGAGGGTAGCAAATTTAGTGGGGGGGGGCGTTAGCGTCGGCCTTTAGGCCGTTCGGATGGATTTTTCGTCGTGGTGCATGGCAGTGAAAATCCGTCGCTTCGGACGGTGCAAGCGGCCTAAAGGCCAACGCTAACCTTGCGTATTTCCCCTGCATTTTGCCCAAATTCGCGACCCGGATTTGCAGGCATCTGGCACCCCCCCACTAAATTTACAGCCCCCCGATGTTTGCCTCTAAAATCCCCCTCCTTTTCAGAAACGTAAAACGTGGTACAATGCGGAATCTTCATAGGGAATTAGAGTGAGTTTGTACCCTTATAGAATCATAACCCTGTTTTTGGGAAGGTGAAATCATGAAAGAAGGCATCCATCCGAAGTACGTGGAAACGAAAGTGACCTGTGGTTGTGGCAACACGTTCATGACCCGCAGCACGAAGCCGGAACTGAAAGTTGATATTTGCAACGCGTGTCATCCGTTCTACACCGGGCGTTTGAAGTACATCGACACTGCCGGGCGTATCGAGAAATTCAAGAACCGTGTCGCCGCGACCGGTTACAAGAGTCTGGAAAAAGTGCGTAAGAACAAGGCCGAAGGCTGAGTTTCCTCCGAAAGCTGATTTTTTGAAAGGCACCTGATTTTGGGTGCCTTCTTTATCCCATGGCGCTGCACGAAATGCTGGAAGAAAAGCTCCACCGATTTGAGGTTTTGGAGCGTGAGATGGTGGATCCGGTGGTTTTGCAGGACACTGCGAAGCTGGTGGACGTTGCGCGGGAGCATGGCTCTATTGCCAAGCTGGCCACGTGTTACCGGAATTTTAAAAACCTCAACGCCCAGATTCTGGAAGCGAAGGAGATGCTGGAGGGGAGCGATTCCGAGCTGCGGGAATTGGCCGAGATGGAGCTTCCGGAGCTTAAAGAAAAACGCGAGATGCTCTGGGACGAGCTGCTGGATTTGACGATTGGCGGCGAGGATGCGAACCGCACGCGGATTCTATTGGAAATTCGCGCGGGAACCGGGGGGGACGAGGCGGCGTTGTTTGCGCGGGATTTGTACGACATGTACAAGCATTATGCCGAGAAAAAAGGGTGGAAGGTCGAAGTGATGGACCTCAGCGCCACGGAGTTGGGGGGATTCAAGGAAATCGTGTTGGGGCTTGAGGGGGAAGGGGTCTTTCGCGAGCTTCAGTATGAAAGTGGCGGGCACCGGGTGCAGCGTGTTCCGGAGACGGAGGCGAAGGGTCGGATTCACACCTCTGCGGCAACCGTAGCGGTCATGCCGGAGCCGGAGGAAGTGGAAATCGAGTTGAAGCCGGAAGATTATCGGCTGGATCGATTCTGTTCGAGCGGGCCGGGCGGGCAGCATGTGAATAAAACGGAGTCTGCGGTTCGGTTGACGCATTTGGAAACGGGAATCGTGGTGCAGTGCCAGGACGAAAAGAGCCAGCACAAGAATCTGGCGAAGGCGTTGCGGGTTCTGAAGTCGCGGTTGTACGATCATTATCGGGAAATCGAGGCGGCGAAGCGTTCGGACGACCGCAAGACGAAAGTCGGTTCGGGGGATCGTTCGCAGCGTATTCGGACTTACAATTTTCCGGAGAACCGTGTTTCCGACCATCGGATCAATCTAACGCTTTACAAGCTGGATTCGATTTTGGCGGGGAACATGGAACCGCTTATCGACGCCCTTTTGGAATACGAGCGTCAGGAACAGCGAACCGCGTTTGGCACGGTGGAACTGTAATCATGGAAATACGCCTGTTTCTCATTGACGATCAGGAGATCTTGCGTGCGGGGGTGAAAGCGGTTTTCGCGGACACGGTGATTCACGTAGTTGGTGAGGCAAAGACGGCGGACGAGGCGTTTGAGCGAATGGCGCGGACGCGGCCGGACGTGGTGCTCTGGGACATCCAGGGAACCCGCTGGAACGGGACGGAATTTCTGTCGGAGCTTCGCCATCGGTTTCCAAAGATCAAGGTGGTTGTTTACACCACCGCCAACAATCCGGTCTATATGGCGCAGGCGGCGGCGTATGGGGTGAAGGATTATGTTCTGAAAACCGCATCGACCGAGCAGCTTCGGCGGATTTTGCAGAATGTGTATTACGGTACGAACGTATCGGAAAACGAGGATTGGACGCGGGTTCTGAACACACGGCAGACGCGGGGGAATTTGCGGGAAAAAACGCGGTTAACCGACCGAGAGGAACAGGTGTTGCGTCTTTTGGTGCTGGGGTTGAGCAATAAGGAGATTGCCCGATCGTTGCGTGTTATGCCGGACACGGTGAAGGAGCACTTGCAGAATATCTTTCATAAACTCTCGGTGGCCGACCGAACGCAGGCGGCGGTCTGGGCGGTTCGCAAGGGAATCGCGTAAAGCGGGGAAATTTCTTCGCGGGCGTCTTATCGTTTCAGGGTGAGCAGGGTTCGGACGGCGGAAAGGGATTCGCGCCAGTTGATTTTGGAATTTCCACGCACGCGGTCCTCAAAGGTGATGGGGATTTCTTCGAGGGTCGCCCCGGCCAGCTGGAGACGCCAGAGAATTTCTTCAAAAAAGGAATAGCCGTGGGACTGGATTTTGGAGAAATCGATTTCACGCAGTTTTTCGACGGCATAATTTCGGTAGGAACCGCTGATGTCACGCACTTGAAGCCCCAGCAGGGCACGTCCGAAGGCGTTCATGCAGCGGCTCATGAGGTGGCGATACCACGGCCAGCCGAGGATTTTTCCACCGGAAGTATACCGGGAGCCGATCACGACATCGGCCATGGGGACGCAGAGGTCGGGGAGGTAACGCGGGGGGTGACTGAAATCGGCATCCATGTTGATCATGCGGTCGTAGCGTTCCCGAATGGCGTACTCCATGGCTTCCACAACGGCGGTGCCGAGTCCGTTTTTTCCAGTGCGGTGAAGGCATTTCAGTCGGGGATATCGGGCGGCATTCTCGTCACACCAGATTCCGGTGCCGTCAGGGGAGTTATCGTCCACCACAAGCAAATCGAACGTCGCGGAAAGGTTCCGGGCGAGAGGGTCGGTTTGGCGGAAGATTTCTTCCACCAGTGGGGCGATGTTGTCTCTTTCGTTGTAGGTTGCGACGACGATAAGGTATCTTTGCTTGTCCATACCTGATAATATAGCATAAAATTTATCGCGGGAAAGGGTGCCCACCCCTTTTCATGGGAAGGAAAACAACGTAAAATATACAATATGAATATTGTTTCAATCCCGCTGTACGAAAAGGCGTCGTCGCGTCTCCGTTCAACCGCGTTTGCAGGGACGGATGGGGGGGAAGCTGCGCCGAAATATCGGTTGCGACAGTTCCTTGCCGGGCCGGAAAATCACGTTCTTGCGGCAGCCATTCACGAGATTCTGATAGACGGCAGCCCGAAATTTCCGATTCTTTTTTACGGCCCGTTGGGGTTCGGGAAGTCGCACCTGGTCAGCGGGACGTTTTACGCCTGGCAGTCGCTTCACCCGGAAGGGACGGGCAAGGTGGTCGAAGCGCGGAATTTTCTCCGACAGTGGCAGACGTTTCTAAAAACCCAAAAACTCTCGGAATTTTACCATATTTATCACCGTCTGGATTTTCTGGTGCTGGAGGATATGCACGAGGTGTCGCTGGACGACCAGGCACAGGGGATGCTGGTTTTTCTGCTGGAACGGCTTCGACAGCGGAACGCGCGTTTCCTGATGACATCGGATTGCCCGCTTGCGGAGCTGGATTTCCAGTCAAAACTGGCGTCCCGGATACGCGAGGGGGTTTGCCTGCGGATTGCACTTTCAGGGGAAGAAGCACGACGCGAAATTTTGTCGCTGGAGGAAAATTCGCGTGGGATGAAATTTTCCGACGACGCATTGGAGCTATTGGCTCATTACTCGACGGTGGCAGAACATTCGGTTTATGAAATGCTGAACGTAAAACGGCAGCTGGAGATGCTCCGCAAAACCTCCGGCAGTGCGGCGGTGACGTCGGGGGACGTGCGGTTGTTTTTCGAGCAGAAGGCGGAAAACTGCAAAATCACGATTCACGACATTGCCAAGCTCGCAGCCAAACATTTCAAAGTGAAACTGGCAGACCTTCGCGGCAAGTCCCGGCAGGCAACGCTAGTTCTGGTTCGAGATGTGGTCTATTACCTGGCTCGGCGGATGACGGGATTCACCCTGGCAGAAATCGGCGCGTACTTCGGAGGCCGCGACCACACGACAATCCTGCACGGTTGCTCTCAACTGGAAGAACAACTCAAAGTGGATTCGGCACTCCGTCTGAGCGTGGAACGTTTGTACGGTGAACTTCGTCCCCTGATCGATACCCCCGTCGTTGGATCACGTTAAAAATACGCAATCTGTGCAATCTTTTCCGGATGTTCCGGATTTAATCATTTTTCCGTCATTCTTTGGCGATAAAGTATTAAAGGGTGGACATTTCGGGCGCGTATTGTGTCCGAATCATTGGACACGGCTGGGAAAAATTCAGGAAACGATCGTTTGCTTCCGTTTCTGACGTTTGGGTTCGTCACAATTTTTTCGGCCGTGTCTTTTTTTTGCCCCGGCCCGGTACGACCGGGAGCGACTACGGCTACCGCCGGTTGCAACATCTCCGGGAGGCAGGCGCTTTCGCTTCTGGCCTCCCTGGCCACATAATACAGATTTGTTAGCGTCGGCCTTTAGGCCGTTTCTATGGTTTCTCGCGGTACGATGGTGTCTCGAAAACGCACCATCTGACGTACGGCGTCGCGGACGGTGAACGGATCGTTTTCGCCCGCCTGCCGACGTAGAAAATTCTCACATGCCGAAAGTGCCGTCACCGCCGCCCCCAGTGCCGGCCCCTCGCTCGATTCCAGACGCCGAAGCGGAAAACGGAGCGTGGATGCCAAAATCTCGCACATCAAATCGCTTTTCGCCACGCCGCCCGACACGGTAATTGAGCGGATGTTCTGGCCCGCCCGACGGTGTTCCTCCACCCCCAAACGTACCAGCTCGGCCAGGGCTTCCAGGCAGGCACGATAACGCTGTCCCGGATTTTTCGGTTCTTCCCCGACCCATTCCAGCCGTGGGGCATGGATCCCCAACGACGGCTCCGAAACCAGAAACGGCAAAATCTTCGCCCCGCCCGCTCCCGGTGGAAACGTCCGCGCTTCTGCTTCCAGTGCCGCGAAATCGGGCTTGTCGCCCAGCACCCGATCCATGAAATATGCCCCGTTGCTGTAACATCGCATGAGCAGATACGGCCCCCAGTTCAACGCCATGACATCCAGATTCACCTCGGCTGGCGGAATCCGGTCGCACGAACCGTTCACCACCGCCGAGTTGCCCAGAATGATGGCCATTTCGCCGTCGTCCACCGCACCCCCGCCGACCAGTCCTGCCTGCTGGTCGTCGCTTGTCGGGAAAATCAGCGGGCGAACCCCCTCCGGCAACCCGCATTCCAGGGCCAACGACGCGCTCAGCGGCCCTACCGGTTCGTTGCCGTCCACGATTTTCGGGAGCTGTTCCCAGATACGCTGTCGGTTCGCCTCGTGCTCAAGTGCGTGGAGCATTTCCCGCGACCATTGCCGACGTCGCAAGTCCATCACCCCCGTGCTGGCCGCCGCCGAAACGCTCAGCACATCGAAATTCCCCGTCAGGTACCCCGCCGCCAGGCCGCCATGCGTCGTTACGCGAAAGGTCCGTTCCCAGTCCGCCTCGGAAAGCGTCTGTTCGTCTTTCACCCAGTGCGAAAGCGTGTAGCGGATCGCCCATGGCCCGCCGATGTGCCGTCGTACCGCCTCCATCCCGCCCAGCCGCGAAAGCCCCATCGCGTGATATTCGGCCAACGTCTGGTCGTTCCAGCAGATGGCCCGCCGAACCTGCCCGCCGGTGTTGGTGACGCGTCCCGACGTGTGGTGCGTTGCGGAGATTCCCCCCGCCACCCAGTCTTTCAGCCGCCCCAACGCCCGCAGCTTTGCCGCAATCTCGCGGGTGGTCTGCCGAGCCTGCCCCTCCAGCTGGAGCAAATTCAGCTCAATGGCCCCATCTTTTTCCCACAAATCGGTCGGGAAGCGGGATTCCGCCAACACGTGCCCCTGAATGTCAAACGCCAGGCACTTTACCGCCCCCGTACTGAAATCCCATCCCGTGATCACGTGATTCGGCTGGATATGACGCAACATGACGACTCCTTTCCTGGGGGGTGGTTGTTAAAAAATAAACAATATTAGCGAATCCAGGGAGCACGCGGAACGGTGTCTTTACAAAACGCGTTCCACCACGGCGTCGGCGGTAATGCCGTAGTGCGTGTAAAGCGACTTGTACGGGGCTGACGCACCAAAACCGGTCATGCCAAGGAAAATTCCCGCATTGCCAAGGTACTTTTCCCAACCCATCGCGATCCCCGCTTCCACGGCCACACGTCGGACACATGCCGCAGGAAGCACGCTCTCCCGGTATGCCGCATCTTGCTGGTCGAACAGCTCGAAACTCGGAACGCTCACCACGCGGGCGAAAACCCCCTTCGCTTCCAACGCGACCTGCGCTTCCAGAATCTCATGCACCTCGCTGCCGCTGGCCATGAGAATCACGTCGGGCAGATTCGTCGCCGGATTCACCCTGTCGCGAAGCACGTACGCCCCCTTCCGCACCCCACACGCCGGAGCATACCCCCCCTCATTACGCGGCAACGTCGGTAAATTCTGCCGCGTCAGGGCAATCCCCACCGGCTGCGTCCGATCCTCCGCATACCACCGGTAGCACTCCGAAACCTCGTTCGCGTCGCACGGACGGAACATCACAAAATTCGGTATCGAACGCAGGCTGGCCAACTGCTCCACCGGCTGGTGCGTCGGCCCATCCTCGCCCACGCCAATCGAATCGTGCGTGAAAATATAAAGCACCGGAAGATGCATCAAAGCACTCAGCCGAATCGCCGGACGCAAATAATCGCAGAACACAAAGAACGTCGCCCCGTAGCTGCGAATCCCCGTCGTGGCAATACCGTTGCAGATTGCCGCCATGGCAAACTCCCGTATTCCGAAACGGAAATTCCGCCCCGCGCGATTCTCTGCGGAGAAATCACCCGCCCCATCGAACGTCAGATTCGACTTGTTCGACGGTGCCAAATCTGCCGAACCCCCAATCAGCCACGGCAACCCCTGTGCCAGTTGATTCAGCACCTTGCCCGACGAATTACGGCTTGCAGTCCCTTTCTCGTCCGCCTCCCACGGTGTCATTTTCGCGTCCCAACCCTCCGGCAGCTCGCCCGCCAACAACGTTTTCAACTCCTTCGCCTCGACGGGATATTTCGCTTCGTATTCCGCAAACGCCCGCTCCCAGGCCGCGTACCGCTCCGAACCACGCATCCCGATTCCGTTGGCAAACAGCTCCCGTACCTCCTCCGGAACCGTGAACGCCTCGGCATACGGCCAGCCCAGCGATTTTTTCGTCAATGCCACTTCCTCCACGCCCAGGGGTGCCCCGTGAACCTTCGCCGTCCCCGCCAAATTCGGTGAGCCAAAGCCGATCACGCTCTTGACAATAATCAGCGTCGGACGCTCTTTCTCGTCGTCAAACCGATCGAAAGCCTCCCGCAACGCACCCAGATCGTTCGCGTCGGCTACCCGCAGAACGTTCCACCCATACGCCTCAAAACGCTTCCCCACATCCTCGGTAAATGCCAGCGACGTGCTCCCCTCAATCGTGATTTTGTTGTCGTCATAAACCCAGCAAAGGTTCGACAGCTTCAAATGCCCCGCCAGCGACGCCGCTTCGCTCGTCACCCCTTCCATCATGTCGCCGTCGCCACACAACGTGTAAACATTGTACCCAAACAGGGATTCTCCCTCCCGATCGTACTTCGCCGCGAACCACTGCCCGGCAATCGCCTGCCCAACACTCATGGCACAACCCTGTCCCAACGGCCCTGTCGTTACCTCCACGCCGCTTGTATGTCCGAACTCCGGATGCCCCGGACACCGACTGTTCAACTGCCGAAAATTCCGCAAATCGTCCAGACGAACCGCCTTCTCCCCGGTCGGCTGATGATTCTGGTACTGTTCCACCCCACACAAATGAAGCATGGCATACTGTAACGTCGAAGCATGCCCAATCGACAACACAAACCGGTCTCGCGCCATCCATTCCGGCCGCGACGGATCGTACTTCATCCGCTCGTTGTACAGCAAATACGCCACCGGAGCCATCCCCATCGGTGCCCCCGGGTGCCCACTGTTCGCCGCCTGCACGGCATCCATCGCCAACGTTCGAATGGTATTGATCGCAAGATTTTCCAACGGCATCATGTCTCGGTTCCTTATAACAGTATGGATTCAATAGGAAATATGTTCCAGACTTCAAAATCTGTATCTTAAAGATTTTACACTTTTTTTCACAAATCTGACACCCCCCCCGCTCCCGGCCCCGGGTGCGGGGCGGCACACTACGGCTACCGGCCCGGGTGCGGGCGGCACATTACGGCTGCCGCCGGTTGCAACATCATCGGGAGGCAGGCGCTGGCGCTTCTGGCCTCCCTTGCCCTAACAACGATTCCACCATGAGCCGTGAACGAAGGGCGTAGCCCGTAGTTCCGGAAAGACATGGGGAATCGCTCGGCAGTTTTCCGGGACTACGCTTCGCTTCGTCCTCGGCTCCGAACGCCATGAACGTAATAAAACCGGCCCATCTGCCCTTGCCAAACGAGGCAATTCATGCTAAACTGTTACCTGTTGTACCTTGTGTATGAGAAGTATTGTCCTTTTTAGGGAGAAAAAGTAATGTCAAAATCTTTCCGTCTCGCCCTCTTGGGGCTGGTTTGCGGGCTGCTCTGCATGACGCAGAACGCTCTGGCGGCCAAACCGGATTATGTGGTGTCCCTCTCCAGTGTCGCGCAAGCCCAAAGCGATATTCTGGGTGCAATCGCCAAAATCGACCCCCAGTCGGGCATGATGGCACAGGTTTTTCTCGCTCCGGGTGGGCCGATCGTACCGCCGGGACTGGGAACGAAATCGCCCGTGGGACTGGCCGGTCTTTTGGGCAGGGATACGCCCGACAATATCATTTTTGGCCCCTGCGATAATTTCAAAATACTGAAAGTCTGGTTCGAAAGCAAGAAAAAGGACGGCTCCTTCCCCGAAGAAGCAATTATTGTGGAAAAGGGTAAGAATTTCGTCATTATGCGTGAAAACACGGCTCTGGATATTCCGGAAGACCCGACCGAACTATTGGGCAGCCTGCCGTCGAAGTACCTGGTTGCCGTGCGGTGTACGAATCCTGCGGCACTGACCGAATCCTTTGTGGCTTTGGCAAAAAACGCTCCGGGGGCGGAAGCGGATCCCGAACAGATTCGTAAAAGCCTGGCCGACATGGAATCGATCCAGTTGGGATGGAACGTCATCAACGGGGGCGATTTCCTGTTGAACGTGGTTTCGGTTGCCAAAGAAGGTTCGCAGGCAGCTGCGGATTTGAGTAAAACGGTCGCTTTGAAGTCGTTTTTAAGCGGTTTTTACCGTGACGATGCCGATGCCGGTCTCCAGGTTCGCGCGGTTCTGGATGAAAAAGCACGTGACGTGCTGAAAACGCAATTGGCTCAGGTGCAAGACGAAACCGCCAAAGCCCTTTTGGAATCCGTATTCCTGGGTGAGAAGATCGATTTGGCGTACAGTTTCTCGGAAAACGACGGCCAAGTGGAGGGGATTTTTGCCTGCTCGCTGGCCGATGGCAAAGCGTTTTTGGAGGCGCTGAAAGATGCCATTCCGGAAGACAGCGTGAAATGGAACGTGGGGAAGATCGGCAAGTCCTTTGCTATCCATAAACTGAGCTTCCCGTCCGGCGAGTCGTGTACCCTTGCAACGAATCCCAAGTACGTCTTCCTTGCCGTCGGCATGGGAGATTCCGAAGCTGCTTTGAGAGCCACTATCCAAAAGACATCCAAAGCCCCGATGCGTCCGGAACCCTTTGTCGGACACCTGGACGCGAAAATGGCCGGAGCCATCCCCAGCGTTCCTGCCGATTTGGAAAAGAGCGGTAAGGTTCGCAGCAAAGCTACCATTACGGGCAACACTGTAAACTTTGCGCTTCTGATTGAAAACGACCTGATCCGCACCGGTTTTGCGATATACAAAAACGCTATGAGTGGTAGCGACGACGCGTCCGGGGAGCTTGAGGATGGCTCTGACGAGGGCTTCGAGAGCGACGAGGACGAGTGAGTTTTTTGACCTTTTTCCTTCGCCGGTTGTCCTTTCCCAGGAACAGCCGGCGTCCTTTTTTCATTAGAATACCATGTCCATTAAAAAGCACTACACAAATTACAACAACTGGCGAAAAACCAAAAATCCCGACGCCCCGCAGGTGAAACTGCCGGTGTTTGAAAGCTGGATGAAGGAAACTTTGGGCGACGACGCGATCGCCTCGAACGACGCATTGGACGATTCCGCCTACGAGCGGTTCGTCGCGTGGAAAACAACACAAGACGCAACGCAGGCCGCTCAGGATGCCGCTGCCGGTGCTGCTGCTCTGGAAGCGGCGCGTCGGGAAAAGCTGGAAAAAATCGTCGCCATGGGAATCGACCCGTGGGGACATCGCCGCGACGACCTCATGCCGATTACCGAAGTGCGGAATCTGGCCGACCAGGTGCCTTCGCCGGAAAAACGCGAAGCGGAAAACGCAACCGGCCCCAGGGTCGTCGTCGCTGGACGCATCATGCTTTTGCGTCCCAGCGGCAAAGTCATCTGGACGAACATCAAGGATCGTACCGGTTCCATCCAGGTGATGATCGGCAAACAGCAGGTGGGGGAGAGGAATTTCACGCTGGCGCAGTGCTTTGATCTTGGCGACCTCATCGTCGCGGAGGGGGAACTTTCGTACACCCGTACTGGCGAGTTGACGATTTTTGCCGACAAACTCGATTTCATGGCCAAATCGATCAACACGCCGCCCGACAAGCACAGCGGTCTGGCCGACAGGGAAATGCGTCAGCGTATGCGGTACATTGACCTGATCCACACGCCCGGCACGCTGGAGCGTTTCCAGAACCGCAGTCGGATCATCCAGTCGGTTCGCCGGACGCTCGACGATCTTGGTTTTATCGAAACGGAAGGCCCGACGCTACACGCCATTGCCGGAGGTGCCGCCGCGCGTCCGTTCATCACGCACCACAACGCGCTTGACATGCAGCTTTATCTGCGAATCGCGTTGGAGTTGCACCTGAAGCGGCTGCTGGTGGGCGGCATGGAACGGGTGTATGAAATCGGTCGCGTTTACCGGAACGAAGGGGTCGATACCCGGCACAATCCGGAATTTACGATGATCGAAATCTACCAGGCGTTCGGTGATTACCACACCATGATGGACGTTTCCGAGCAGATCATCCTCAACGCCATTCGCGCCACCGGGCGTGAAATCAACGAGGGGGAAAAGGTCGTGTTGCCGTGGGGCGAAAACGACTCGATCGACTTCACACCGCCGTTTGCACGTCGGAAGTATTACGATCTGGTGCAGGAGTATGCCGGAATCGACCCGCGTGACAACGACGCCGTGAAAGCCAAAGCGGTGGCGTTGGGGCTGGACGTGGCGGGCAAGCACCCCGACGTAATCCTCAACGACGTGTTCGAGGAAACGGTCGAAAGCAACCTCCAGAACCCGACGTTCGTTTACGACTATCCCGAAAGCATTTGCCCGCTGACCAAACGCAGCACGTCCGACCCCTCCATTGCCGAGCGGTTCGAGCTGTTCGTCAAGGGGATGGAACTGGGCAACGCGTACACCGAGTTGAACGATCCCGACCTCCAGGAACGGCTGTTCACCAAGCAGCTGGAAGGGCAGGCCGAGGAGGATTCCATGGCCAAAATGGATCACGATTTCATTCGTGCGTTGCGGTACGGAATGCCCCCTGCGGGCGGTTTGGGAATCGGCATCGACCGTCTGGTTATGTTGCTGACCAACTCGCAGAACATCCGCGACGTGATCCTGTTCCCACTTTTACGGATGGAAAATAACTGACCATGCCGACGAACGTTCTCCTCTCCCCTGCCGGTTTACGCATGGCGGAACACCTGATCGGTTTTCCGCCGCGTTCCATTCATGAACTGAGTGAATCGCTTCGCGTCACCCGCACGGCAGTGGTCGAGCAGCTTGCGGAACTGACGGAAAAGGGGCTGGTGCGACGCTTCGCCGCCAAAAACGGCAAACGTGGACGCCCGGAATATCTCTATACCGTCACGCCCGACGCCATGGCAAAAATCTGTCCCGGAAACCAGCACCTTCTGGTACCTGCCATCTGGAATGCCATCGAACGGGAGGGTGGGCAGGAACTGCTGACAAAAATCATCGGCGACGTTTCCGAAACCCTTGCCGCCAACTGCGAACCTGCGTCCCCCGACATCCCATTTCCCTACCGTGTGCAAAATCTGGTCGAGAATGGCGGCTTTGAGGAATGCGTCGTCAATCCTGACGGCTCTGTTGAAATCACCAAGCGTACCTGCCGGTTTCTCTCCATGTTCGACGCATCGGGAACGGTCTGCGAAATCCATCTCCGCACGCTTGCCAGAATCGCGGACGCTTCGGTGGAGCGGATCGAGTACCGCCACGACGGTTGCCCCTGCTGCCGATTTCGGATTGTAGAAAATCTTCGTTAACGTCGGCATTTTCGCGGTGCATGGCCATTCCCCCTAGTGTTGCGTCCTTCTTATAAATTACGGCAATGTCTACGGAGGGGTGGGCGTCCTCGCCCACCAAAAAAGGCGTTAGCCTTTTCCTAACCTTTTGTTAGGGCTTACGCCCTAATGGGTGGGCGGGGACGCCCACCCCTCCGAAAACTTTTAGACGAATATTATTTATTTTTTGGACACAACACTAGGGCGTTGCCCCAGGCTATTGAAATTGCCCCGTTGGGGCAC
>JAUNBJ010000213.1 GCA_030535245.1 Planctomycetia bacterium
AGGACGCCCACCCCTCCGTAGACATTGCCATAATTTATAAGAGGGACGCAACACTAGTGCCTTTGGAAAGTGCCTTGACATATCTGGGCGTCTTGTCTATAATCCGGCATGAAAACCAAAATCCCTGCCGCTTTAATATTATTGTGCCTGCTTGCAGGATGTCCCGCGAAAAAAACGGAGACTCCGCCCGCCGTGCCTGACGGAATTGCACAGGAGGATGCCGAAGCGTTTGCCCGTTCGCTGGAAGTTTCCCTGAGCAAGGGGGACGCCGCGCCCTTTATCCGGGCAATGGACTGGTCGGCCCTGACCGATCGGATTCTGAAAGATATTCCAGAACATCGTGGCGAGCCGGCATACAAGCGAAATGACCTCTATCAATCCCTGTCGAAGTCGGGAGGTATCTGCAAGAGCATTGCCGACAAGGTGACTCAGGGGGGGGCGTACCAGTTCCTGCGTTTCAAAGCCGACCCGCCGCGGCTGATGTTTCGGCTGGTGGACCCGGAAGGGGGACTGGATTATCACGACCTCTACCTGACACGCGATTCCGGCGGAGCGATCCGAATTGGGGAGATGTTCCTTTATCATTTTGGGGAAACCCTGACCGACGGCCTGCGGAAAACGCTCGTTCCGGAAGAATATGTCGGGGGAAAAAACAGCTACGGGGTGATGATGTCGGACGTGGTTCGGATTCTGTTTCGGGAGAACGTCACGTACATTCAGATGATGTTTTCGTCGTACGAGGAGGGGAAGTACCAACGGACGCTGGATATTTACGATTCCCTGCCGAAAGAGCTACGGACGACCAAATCGTTGCAGATACTTCGCCTCCAGGCGGCGCAGAAGCTGGGCGACCCGCACGTGTACGCGTTTGTGCTGGCCGACCTGCGGAATCAGATGGCAGGCGACGCGTGCGTGGAATTCCTGTCGTTGGACTATTTTTTCAACCACCACCAATTCGGCGATGCGTTGGAGTGTCTCGATCGAATCGACCGGATCGTTGGCAGCGACGTTTACCTGAACGTGTTCCGAAGCATGGCTTTGCTCCAGACGGGAAAGCACGAGGAGGCGCGAAACCGCCTCCAGGAAGCGATCCAGAAGGAACCCCGACTGCGAAACGACCCGACGTTTCAGGCCATGGAGCAGCGGCTTTCCCGGCCTATTCCCGTCAATCGTCCACCGGTGGGAAATTGACGGGGACTTTGCGGGTCACAAGTTCTTCTTCATCGGGGAGCAGCTCCAGCCCGTCCCCCATCGGTTTGGCGAGGGACGACGTGGAAACTTTCTGGATTTCCACCGGTTTTTTCAGTCCGAAATGGGGATAAATCGCGACGCTTTGAAATTCCTCGTCGGGGGACGCCAGCGGGATGTTCCCGGTATCTTCGGGACTTTCGGGGCGGAGCGTTTCGCGAGTTTCCTCCAGGTCGCACAAATCCAGCGTATCTGGAACGTCGTCATGGGGAACCCCTAACGGAGCCAGCGGAACCACCTGATTCAACCCCTCCATGCCCGGCCCGGCGGAAGCTCCCGAAAGGCGCTGGGGGGAAATTTCGTTTCCTTTGGCCGCCTGAACGGGGGCCGATTCCATGGGAGGAACCGTCATGGTTTCAATATTACGGATATGACTGTCCAGTTCCGAGGGTTCCTGCGTGGAGGGCGACATCGGTTTCTCTTTTTCTTCGGAGATCTCGTTTTCGGGCAGGCGGGGTTTGGAAAGCGTCGCGACGGTTTCGGTCGGAGCCGGGTTGGTCACGGAAAGGTCGGGGAAGTCGTGGATTTCCAATTCGGGGAACGCTTCGGGGGCAACCTCGTGTACCGGGAGCGACGCCGTGGGAGCGGGGGCTTTTGCATTGCGTCGATTTCCCAAATTAAAAGGGAAAGGAACGAACGCTTCCTGAACCGCAAGGCAGGACCCTGACGATTGGGAAGAATTTTCCTTGTAGGGTTCTGATAATTTTTCATTTTGTTTGGCGAGAATAGGGGAAGTGGAAGGGGGATTTGGGGGAAAATCGGCTTCGGCGGTGAGGCGATTCGTCGATTTTTTTTGCGCATTTCCACTATTCTCTACTGGTTTTTGAACCGTCCATGGGGCTGAAGCGGTGTTCTCCGGAACACCGGAATAAGTTGTGCCGATTTGAGGGGTTGTAGGAAGCGATTCCGTTTTTTTATAAAAAGGTAAATCAAACACCGATTGATGAATTAGCGTGTTCAATACGACATACGCTACCAAAACAATCAGGCACAAAACCCATTTTGAGATGCGGTAAATTGCCATCGTTCAGCCTCCCTGACGTAAAAAAGAGTGGATGAAAGGAGATTCCTACTCCGAGCCACAATATAATTTTACCATATGGGGGGAGGAAAGCCAAATTTTCGGGAGACATTTTCGAAAAAAAGCTTGAAAAAATTGGGTTGTGGGATTGTTGTAGGGTTTGTGCAGTCCGAACGGGCGAAGTGGACGAAAGAGTCTGCTGTGTCTGCGGGGGCCGTGCAGATTGTAGCGATTATTACAGTTGAAGCGATACCTGCTTATGGAAAAGTTGAAAAAAGTTTGTGTTTTTTTCAAACTGGGTATTGCAGGAAAGCTGTATATGGGGTATAGTAAGGATACATCGGGGGGAAAAGAATAAACAATTTCGGCAAAAAAGGCAATTTTGCTTAATGTGTTTGTTCTTAAAATCCGATAAATCGACCGTATGTCCGAGATTTTTCAGAGGACAAATGGAAACGAAGAAATTTCTTCGGGGCTATTTACAAACTGAGAAAAATTGGTAAAATACGAAAGATGTTTGTTTGGGTGAAATAAATGGCCTTGCGAACTTAGGGGGATTTAAGCGACGAGCTTAAATTTGTCAAGAAAAACCTTTGGGTGGTTCTTGACAATTCCTGAGAATGGGGCAAATTTATTGTGATTGGAGAAGTGACGGAAGACTTTGGTTCTTCAGGGCAGGAAAGAAAGTTTCCCGTTGCGAATTTTGTGAAAATGACAGCTTAGTGGTATGCTGTCAAACAACGTCCTACTGGACACTATGGTATCTCTAGGTTTAACGGAGGATATTTCAAATGAAACGTATGGTTAGTTTTGTCGCAGTCGCCGCCCTTTTGGTCAGCGCCTCTATCGTCAGTGCTAAAGGTCTGTGCAATGCTGTGGCTTGTGCTCCGGCCTGTGCTCCCGCTTGTGCCGCTTGCGAAGCCCCGGCTTGCGAACCGGCTTGTGCTCCCGCTTGCTGCGCTCCCCGCTGTGGCGTTGTGAAGTTTGGTTGCTTCAAGCGTTGCTGCAAACCGGTCTGTGCCCCGGCCTGTGCTCCCGCTTGTGAACCGGCCTGTGCCGCTCCGGCTTGTGAGCCCGCT
>JAUNBJ010000068.1 GCA_030535245.1 Planctomycetia bacterium
TCATGACGATACGTGATCTCCATCTCGTCCGGCGGGTTCCGAACCAGTTCGTCCAGCTCCCGACTCAATGGCACGATCTTCTCCCGCTGCTCCTGCGAAATCCACTGCGCCGCCAGATACGCGGTTCGGCACTCCACCGCCACCCGCCACTGGAGCACCCCCCAAACATCGTCCGGCGTCACGGGCCGAATCCGCGTCCCCACTTTCGGTATCGACTCGACCAGCCCCTTCTGCTCCAGCACGTCCAACGCCTGCGAAATCGACTGTTTCCCCAGATTCAGCCGCGTGGCCAACTGCCGGTGACTGATAAAATCCCCCACCTGCAACGACCGATTCCCCATCAGTTCCAAAAGACGATGGTAAGCGACCAAAGACATTTTCTGCATGACGACACCTCAAATTCCGTAGGGGCAAACTTCTTAAACTTCTCATAGCCAGTTAGAAACCCAACTGGCCGGACAGTTGGCTGGCTATATTATACCACCACTTTTCCCATTTGCAAGTAAAAAAGTGGAAAATTTCCAAAAAAAAGAAAAAAAATTTCCCCCCCACCGCACATTCCCCACTCCCCACTGTTCATTGTTCACTGTTCACTGTTCATTGTTCATTGTAAATTGTTATTTGTTATTTTTTCACTGTTCATTGTTCACTGCCTTCCCCCCCCCGGTTGGTTTTTTAAAAACATCTCGTAAAATAAAGGGATGGAAACAAAATGGACTCTGGGAGGAAAAAGACGATGAAAACGATCGGGTACAGTTTTTTGGTGTTGTTAGGGACTTTGAGTATTGTGGTTGGGGAGACGGTGTGTCCGGTTTATCCGATTCCCAAGGAGTGGCACGACCTGGGAACGTACTGGCAGATTGGGCCGGAGGATACCGCCATCGTGATTTCCGAATCGTCTTCCGAAGTGCAACGGTACGCAGCGGAACGGCTCCAGCAGCACTTGAAGAACCGTTTTGGTCAGACGTTCGCGGTGGTTTCGGAATCGCAGATTCCCTCAGAGGTGCGGGTTTGCCTTCGGCTGGGGGTGAATCTGCCGGGGAAAAAGCCGGAACAGGCGAATGGTTTCTCGATTGGTTTCACAGAGGAGGGTTCCCGGAAAACGGCGACGGTGAACGGAACGGACGTCAACGGCATGATTTACGGTGCCGATGTGCTGTTCGATCTGATGTGGAAGGATCCGGACAATGGGGATACCTGCCTGTCGCTGGTGGAGATTTCGGACTGGCCGAGCATTCCGTGGCGGGGGCGGCCGCATTTTATTTTGATGCAGAATTTGGTTCCGGGGGCGTTGGACGCGTACGTTTGGGCACGGATGAATTACACCGACGTGCGGGACAACCCGAATTACAAGGTGAATATTTATTATCCCGACCGGGCGGCACCGATGGGATTTCCGCCGGGGGTTCCGCTGGACCGGGAAAATGTCGAAAAAATGATTCGCGAGTCGCAGCGTCGGGGGCTGTTCGTGTATGGGTGTGTTGCGGCGGCCAGCAATAAGAAAGCGGGCGGCATCATCGAGGGGTTCGACAAACTGGACGACTCGAAGCTGTATGGCGACGTGAATCAAACGTTTGAGGAGCTGTTGACGTTGGGGGTGGATGGGCTGTGGCTGTCGTTCGACGATATTGGTCAGGGGGCCGACCCGAAGCGGGCGATCGGCGATTTTCTGGCGCTTGCGAAAAAGCATGGTCTTTCCGGGCGGCAGCTTGCCTATACGCCGCCGTGGGGGGATTACAATGTCATCGACACGCCGTTCAACCACGAAGCGTCGAAGATCGCGGGGTTTAACGAAGTCCAGTGGTTTTTCACGCGGGTACCCTGTGCGGAAGATTCCGCGATGTGTCAGAAATTGGGGCTGAAGCTCCCTCCGGCATGGTGGCACAACCTGATTGGGCTTCGGGGTGGGTTTACGAACAACGCGAATATTGCGGTGACGCTGCGGGACGGGCACGTGCAAAAACCGGCGGCGTGGGCCGATTATCCGGCGGAAATTCCGCTCCCGGCGTATCTGGAACTGCAAACCATGGCGGCAGGTTGGGGAAGTCCGAATTACGATAAAATTCGTGACGCGGCGAAATTTACCGATAATGTCATGCTCTGGTGCGTGGGGGGCGGCTGGCCAGAAGAATATCTGGTGGGAATGATCGGACTTTGGGCCTGGGCACCGGAAACGCACGACTGGGCACGGATGCGGACGAAGATTTACGATTACGTTTACGGTCCGGAAATGGTCGAAACAGCCCGGAAAGTGGACGATGGACTGGTGGCGTTGAAGTCGTATTTTGATCTTCCGATACGGACGTTTGGCCCGAACAAGGGTTGGCCGTGCCGGTTGAAGAACGTGTCGCAGCGTGCCGAGGTTTTGCAGAAGCTGGACGAGCTGGACGCGTTGGCCAAGACGCTTTGCGACCGGGCGGGCGAGGGTTCGGCACTGACACCGGAGCGGCTGGAGATCATCTATCTGGAACCGTTGCGGGCGACGTTGGGATACGCGCGGACGATGGCGACGCTGGAATATCCGGAATACGTGATGAAAGATTTGGATGTGCGGGTCGCGACCCTCTGCATGGAGGGAAAGATGGCGGAAGCGGAAAAGCAGACCCAGGACGCCATACGGAAGGTGGAATCGATACTTCCTGAGATCGCGTCGCAGCTTGCCGGATTGAAGGGGATTACGGAGTACATTGCGTATTGGAAAAAGCGGATCGCGACACTTTCCAATCTGAAGGAAAGGAAGCGGGAAGATCAATCCCAGTCGCAAAAGAATCTGGAAAAAATCCTGAACGCACGCGCTACGGACAACTTCCCCATCCCGAAGGAAAACGTCCCTCAAAAGATTTCGGAGCTGTTCGTGAACCGGGAGAAAACGCCATCAGGGGGTTCGACGTTGTTGAACATCACCGGATGGAAGCCGGAAAACGCGTTCCATTCCGGGCCGTTCGAGGTGGGGCTTTACTCGCAGGATGGCGTGACGTATTCGACGATCGGGTTTCCGCGTCACGTTGCGGCCGCGACGGGGGCGTTCGGTTGTTTTTGCGTGAAATTCACGATTCCGGAAGCGTTTCGTGAGGAGAGTAACACGAAACTGTATCTGGATTTTTACACGACCGACACCCGAATGGATGGCCAGTATGCCGGGTATCAGTTCGCGTCGATGAGCTGGAACGGGACGACGGTCTGGAAGCGGGACGTGGTGGCCAACCAGTTTGGCGCCGAGTGGCAGCGTGTGGAGGTGACGTCCGTCGCCCGTCAACAGCTCACGTTGGGAAATCGCGACGTTTTGCTGATTTGGAAAGTGGAAAACGAAGCTCCGGTGGGCAGCTATCCCAGCATTTCGTTTTTGGGAGAAACGCGGCTGACGGTGGAATAATTCAGGAAGAAAGAACATGCTGACATCGATTTTATATGTGGTTTGCGGGGGTATTTTGCTCCTTTTTGGTGGAGAAATTCTGGTTCGTGGTGCGTCGGGGATTGCGGGGATATTGCGTATCTCGCCGCTGATTATCGGGTTGACGATTGTCGCGGCCT
This sequence comes from Planctomycetia bacterium, assembly GCA_030535245.1. GTDB lineage: Bacteria > Planctomycetota > Planctomycetia > Pirellulales > Thermoguttaceae > RGIG3701. The sequence goes on from JAUNBJ010000068.1 coordinate 3,532, forward strand.
GCACGGGTGCTCCGGAAACGGCGGTTTCGCTGACAGGTGCTCTCTGTCGGGGCAGCGCCGACATTGCGGTAGGAAACGTGGTGGGCAGCAACATCGCGAATATCCTGCTGGTGTTGGGTATCACGGCAATCATTTGCCCCATTGGAGTTTCAAGCCGATTGATTAAAAAGGAAATTCCCCTGCTGATTCTGGTGTCGGCGATGCTGTTTGCGTTTGCGTTTACGAAAGACGCGTCGGGAGGGCATCTTTTCCCACGGTATGCAGGGTTTCTGTTTGTGGGAATGTACCTGCTGTACAACGTCTGGGTGGTGCGGACGGTGCATGTGGATCACGACCGGGAAATTACCGAGGAGCTGATTCAGGAAAATCGGCTGGAAGGGCGTTCCCGGACGGCGACGCGGTTCGTGATTTTTCTGATAATGCTGGGGGTTGGGCTGGGAATGCTGGTTTATGGCGCCGGAGTGTTCGTGGATGGGGCGGTGAACATCGCGCGTCTGGTGGGGATCAGCGAGCTGGTCATCAGTTTGACGATTCTGGCGGTAGGCACGTCGCTTCCGGAGTTGGTCGTCAGCTCGGTGGCGGCGTTTCGAGGCAAATGCGATATCGCGATTGGCAACGTAATCGGCAGCAACACGTTCAATCTGTTGGCCATTCTGGGGTTGACGACGACATTGGTTCCGGGCGGATTACGTCTGTCCGACGCGATGTTTCGGTTCGACATTCCGATCCTGCTGGGAACGGCAGTGCTGGCAAGCGTCCTGTGCATTACCGGAAAGAAGCTGTCCCGGTGGGAGGGGGCGACGCTCGTTGGAGTATATGGCATCTATATCGGGTCGCTTTTGGTTCGGTAGCGTACCGTTATGTTTCGTCACAAAATCCAGTCCTGGCTCGCAACCGGGGCTGGAAAAGACGTATTGAAAAACCAATCAATGTAGCATCGGGAAAGAAAAAATTCAAGGCATCTTCTAAAAACCGCTTTCGTAGACCCAAACGAGGGATTTACGTTTTCCAGCAAGGCGACATAAGTCGTAGCATATTGCTAAATAGGTAAGACTTATGTCAACGCAGTCTGGAAGCGATAAATCACCGTTTTGGGCCGGAATTGGGTTTTTAGAAGTTGCCTCAAGTTATTGGGCCGATTTTGTTTTCCATGGGGATGCCCCCTGAAATACTCTTGCGTCTAACGGGAAAAAGGGTTATAATGGCGGCATTATGTCCGTGGAAAAGATAACAAGGGATGGTGTTCTCCCCGAAGTGGTCGGCACGCTCAGGGAGTATCTACAGAAACAGGGGGTGCTTCCGCTGGTTTTCGCGGGGGAATGTCCGCACCTGGAGGGAATCTGGGGGGCGAGTTCGGCGGGCATTGTGGCGGCCATGGCGGAGTTGGCGCCAACGTCGAACATTCTGGTTTTAACGCCGTCGCAAAAGAGTGCCGAGCATTTTCAGGAGGATTTCGCGGCATTTCGGGACGAGCGGGTCCTGTTTTTTCCATGGATTTCTCAGGCAATGCTGAAATACGACACGTCGCAGGAGACGATGGACGCGTTTATTCCTGACATGACGGTGGGCGAGCGGCTTCAGGTGCTGAAAACGTTGCAGGCGTGCGGGGAGGATGCGACGCGTCGGGTGGTGACGGTGGCTCCGGTGCAGGCGCTTTTGCGTCCATGCCCACCGCCGCAGGTGTTGCGGGAAGAATCGTTGCGTATCGAGAAGGGGCAGACGGTCACGATGGAGTCGCTGACCGGGTGGCTGGTGGATCATGGTTTCCAGAACACGTCGGCGGTGCAGTTTCCGGGCGAGTTTTTCGTACGTGGCGGGCTTCTGGACATTTACGCCATGGAGATGGACTACCCGATACGAATCGAGTTTTTTGGCGACGAGGTGGATTCGTTGCGGGAGTTCGACCTCCAGACGCAGCGGAGCAATCGGCAATTGGAGCGTGTGGAAGTCACGTCGTTTTTGTCGTTGTTTCGCAAATACGAGAAAAAGCAGTGCGTTTCGTTTACGGAATATCTTCCGAAGAACGCGTTTGTGTTTCTTTTGGAGCCGGAGGAGCTTCCGTTGCAGGCGAAGCAATTTTACCAGTCGCAGGAGCGTGCGACCGAGCTTTTCACCAGCGACGAGGTTTTGCGGGACGTGATGGCGCTGCCGTTTCTGTCGGCCAGCACGCTGGGCAGCGGGGCGTTTGGGCGAACGTTTTCGATGTCGGTGGAGACGGTGGAGCGGTTTAGCGGGGATTTCTCCCGCGTCAAGGACGAGCTGGAAAAATACGGGATGAACCAGGACGTCTACCTGCTCAGCCCGAACGAGACGGAGCAGAAACGGCTGACGACGCTGTTCGAGGGGACGCGGCTGGCGAAAGCGGGGCGGCTGAAGATTCGGGTGGGGAACATCACGCGTGGGTTTCGGCTGGTCGATTCACGGCAGTTGGTGCTGACGTCGGACGCACTGTTCAATCGGGAGGAAATCTATCGCGGTACGCACCGGAAAACGACGAAGGTGATCGACAGTTTTTCCGAGCTTCGGGAGGGGGATTACGTCGTTCACGTTTCGCACGGGGTCGCGATTTACCGGGGGTTGAAACTGCTGGAACCGGCGTCGAAGCAAAAATCGGCGGCGGGAGGTGGTGCGGAGGAACACCTGGTACTGGAATTTCGCGACAAGGTGGTGGTTTACGTTCCGGTATCGAAAATCGCGCTGATCCAGAAGTACATCTGCGGCGGGGGCGTGAAGCCGAAGTTGGCGGTGTACGGGGGGCGTGCGTGGGAGAAGCAGAAGAACGCGGTATCGGCGGCGGTGCGGGATTTGGCGGTCGAAATGATCGAGATTCAGGCAATGCGGAAAGCGCGTCCGGGGATCGCGTTTCCGACGAAAACGCCGCTTCAGGACAGTTTCGACGCGATGTTCCCGTTCACGGAAACACCGGATCAGAAGCTTGCGATCGAGGCGATTCGCCAGGACATGGCACAGCCGCGTCCGATGGATCGGCTTTTGTGCGGGGATGTGGGGTTTGGCAAAACGGAAGTGGCCATGCGTGCGGCGTTCACGGCGGTGGAGGCGGGGTATCAGGTGGCGGTGATGGTTCCGACGACGGTCCTTGCGGAGCAGCATTTTCGGACGTTCCGCGAGCGGATGGCGGCGTTTCCGGTGCTGGTGGGGGTACTCTCCCGGTTTTCAACCCCAGCGGAGCAGCAGCAGACGCTTCAACGGCTTAAAGATGGGAATCTGGATATCCTGATTGGGACACACCGGTTGGCCAGTGCGGATGTGAAGTTCCATAATTTGGGGCTTTTGATCATCGACGAGGAGCAGCGTTTTGGCGTGGAGATGAAAGAATCGCTCAAGAAGCTCCGTTCGACGGTGGATGTGCTGACCATGACGGCGACGCCGATTCCGCGAACATTGCACATGTCGCTTTTGGGGATTCGGGATATTTCGTCGTTGGAGACGCCTCCCAACGAGCGTATGGCGGTGGAAACGCATGTCACGCGGTTTCAGGGAACGTTGGTGAAAAACGCGATACGTCGGGAAATGGAGCGGGACGGGCAGATTTTTTTCATTCACAATCGGGTGCAGGACATCGACGAGGTAGCCGACCGGCTGCGGGAGTTGGTTCCGGAAGCGCGTATTCGGGTGGGGCACGCCCAAATGAGCGAACGTGCGTTGGAGAACGTGATGGTCGATTTCATTCGCCACCGGTGCGATATTCTCGTCAGCACGACGATCGTGGAAAATGGGCTGGATATTCCCAACGCGAACACGATTTTCATCGACGAGGCGAATCGGTATGGGCTTTCCGACCTGCATCAGCTTCGGGGGAGGGTGGGGCGATTTCGTCATCACGCGTACTGTTACATGCTGGTGAAGGAAAAGGCCCGGTTGACCGATCAGGCGACGCGGCGGCTCAAGGCGATCGAGGAATTTAGCCATTTGGGTTCGGGGTTCAGCATTGCGATGCGGGATTTGGAAATTCGTGGGACGGGCAATCTTTTGGGCACCGACCAGAGCGGCCAGATTGCGGTGGTGGGGTACGAGATGTACTGCGATTTGCTGGAGGGGGCGGTTCGCAGGCTTCAGAAACTGCCGCCGCGGGAAACGGTGGATGTGGATGTGGATCTGCCGGTGATCGCGTACATTCCTCACGAATACGTACCGGACATGCGGGTAAAGATCGATTTGTACCGGCGTCTTTCCCGGTTTACGCGGGTGGAGCATTTGGCCGATTTTGCCAACGAGCTGAAGGATCGTTTTGGTCGGATTCCCGATCCGTTTTGGCGACTTCTGCTTCTGTTTCGGGTGCGGATTTTGGCACATCATTGGTTGATTTACGCGATTCGTCGGGAGGAGAATTACATTGTGTTCCATTTTTATTCTAAAAAGGCGATCGAGCCGTTGGTGAAGCGTGGGATTGGGCGGAAGAAGTTCCATTTACGGATAGCGGACGAGTCCAGTGCGTACCTTCCGATGGACGAATGGACGGCGGCCAGCCCCCCGGAATCGGATAAAATGTTGAAATATGTGGAAATGCTCTTGCAGGAAAGGTGATTTTCTGTTTATAATAGGGGCAGGATAAATTCAGGACGAATTAGGAAGACCGAAAAGCGACGGTGAAAACGATGGAACGGAAGATGTGCGGAAACCTGATTTGGGGATGGTTGGTGATCGTAGCCTGTGGCGCTGGCATGGCATTGGGGCAGGTCACGGAAATCAGCCGCGAACAGTTTCGAAATCTGACCGAGCGTGAGGAAAAAGCGAAAGAAGAAGCACGCGGGAACAAGGGCTTTTTCATCCGTTTTCCGTGGGCGAAGAAGGGGGAAGAATCCAAGTCAAACACGCCAGCGGCGGAGAAAACGTCGGCAATCCCGGTTCCGGTGGCGTCGTCGGCGTCGCGGCAAAGTACGGAGGAGAAATCTGAAACGACATCTGAAGTGGCCGATCCGTTTGGTCCGGCGGCATATCCGGAAACTCCGGCGTATCATAATCTGGAGTCGCTTTCCCAGGCACCGCCGCAGGCCTCGTCGGTGACGCCGCAGGTGGCTTCGCGGGTGACGCCGGAGACGGAAATTCCATCGTCGGCAAATCTTCCGGACATTGTGACGGGCGTTTCTGGTGTGTCGGCCGCGCCACAGGTTTCGGCGGTCCCGGAGAATCCGGTGTTGCGTCAGATTCCAGAAGTACAGGCCAGTACGGAGAAGCTGGGCGGGGAGGACATCCGGTTTTATTCCTACGGTCAGACGATTGCGCAGGTCGGTTCGCAGGTGATTTTGGCGGGCGACATCATGGGTTCGGTCGAACATATATTGGAGGAGAACAAAGACAAAATCCCGCCTCAGGCGTATGCGATGCAGCGGGAGATTATCATTCGTTCGCTTTTGGCACAGTCGATTGAGTCGAAGCTGATTTTTTGCGACATCCTTCGTTCCCTGCCGGGCGATGGTTTGAAAAGCCAGATTGCGGTGATCGACAAGATTTTCATGGAGGAGGAGGTTCCGCGTCGGATGAAGGAGCGAAACCTGAAACTTTTGGAGGATTACGAAAAGGCGTTGAATGCAGAGGGAATGACGCTCCAGAAACAGAAGTACATGTTTCGGGAAATCGTGCTTTGCCAGCAGTGGCTCCAGCAGCATGTGCAGGTCAGTACGGACGTTTCGCCGGCGGAGATTGCGGATTATTATCGGGAGCATTCTTCCGAGTTTGAGACGCAGCCCCGGGCGCGTTGGGAGGAGTTGGTGATTCGCAAGTCGCGATTTCACGATCGGAACGACGCGTATCGGGAGATCGTGCGGATCGGTTCGATGGTAGCGGTGGGGAAAAAGCCATTTTCGGAGGTTGCCAGGGAATTTTCGCATGGGGTGACGGCAAGTTCGGGCGGGGAGCATCAATGGATCAAGCCGGGCGAGTTGGCTTCCAAGCCATTGGACGAGGCGATTTTTTCGCAGCCGGTGGGCAAGTTGAGTCCGCATATCCTTGAGGACGACCAATGTTTTTACATCGTTCGGGTATTGGAGCGGGAGGAATTGAAGCGGAAACCGTTTGTGGACGCCCAGGTGGAGATTCGTCAGAAGATTATCGAGGCGAAGCGAACCGCGATGAAAGAGGAGTATCTGGCCAAATTAAGAAAAGAGATTCCGGTGTTGACGGTGTTTGACGGGGTTCCCACACCGCAGGAACGGCTGGAGCAGGCACGTAAGGCGCAAGGGGGGATGCCGCATTCCCAGGGTTTTGGTGGATTTGGCAAGATGTAGCGGACTTTCGGGAAAAACTGGCGTTATTCCGGTGCCTTCCCGAAGAAAAAAGGATGGATTCGACACAAAGGAGGTTCCCATGCGTTTTCGGAACGATATCGTTTGCCCCATTTTTCTGATGGGTCTGTTTTGTCTGTTTTTTGCCGATTCCGCCAATGCGCAGCGGCTTGGGCGTCGTGCTTTGGGAGGAGAGAGGAATGCGGAGATGGGCACGGGGCGTGGTCGAGACCTCAATTCGGAACGTTCGCGGCTTTTTCCATCTTCCCGTAACAATGCCTTGGGGGAATTGGGGGCCTTGGGGGAATTGGGGGCGTCGGGAGATTTGAGCACGGGCGAAGGGATGGATCAGGACGAGGAACCGCAGCGTGGTTTGGCGGGGGTACGTCAGCGGATTCAGAAGGCGCGGCAGAAGCGTTTGGAGGAGAAGGACGAGGAGACGCGTAAAAAGCTGGAGCGGGAGCGGCTGGAAGCGGAAGGTTTGCCGGAAGATATGCTGGAAAATCGTCCGTTGACGGGGGCGGAAGATGGCGAGCGCCGGACGTCGCGAACCTCATCGGTTTTGGAGGCAATGTCGTCGCCGGGGCCGGTGCCGTTGGACAGGTCGAAAAATCCCTACGCGGTACCGTCGGCTGCCCCGTCGCAACCGAGCGTTTTGCCGCAGGAAAGTCTTTTACCGCAGGGGACGAAACCGCTCCGGGAGATGGATGCGGCGGAAATCTCGGATTTGTTTGAGGAATGACACGTTGGTTCAGGCTGTGAAGAAGGGGAACGCGAGCACTTCGTTGAGGGAAGGGGCGTTTTCCGCGAGCAGGAACATCCGATCCATACCGACGGCGGTTCCGGCGCATGGGGGGAGGCCGGATTCCATGGCGGCCAGCAGGCGGCTGTCGTCAGGGAGGATTTCTTTACCGTCGAGCCGACGGAGGGCGTTGGCGATGTTGTTGCGGCGACGCAGTTCGCGTGGGTCGCACAGTTCGTGGTAGCCGTTGGCCAATTCGATGCCGTTGACGTAGAGTTCAAACCGTTCGGCAATGCCGTTTTGGGAGACGGCCAGTGCGGCCTGGGAAGCGGGGAAATCGTGTAAAAGAACGGGATGGTCGAATCCGAGGGTGGGCTGAATTTTTTCGCCGAGCAGGAAATCGAGCCAGTCGTCGCGATTTGCGTTTTCGGAGGTATCGAAACCTTCGGGGACGACGAGTTTTTCTTTTTGGGCAATTTCCGCAAGTTCTCGGATGGACGCAGAGAGGGGGTGGATGTTCCAGATTCTCTCGAAAGCCGCCGTGTAGGTGAGGCGTTCGGCGGGGCCTTTTCCGAGCAGGTGATTTTGCAGGGCGTCGAGCCGGGCCATCCCCTGGGCGTAGTCATCGCCGGGAGCGTAGTATTCGAGCATGGTAAATTCCGGGTTGTGGAGGGTGCCGCACTCATCGCGTCGAAAGACTTTGCAGATTTGGAAGATGGGGGTGGTGGGGAACGTGGCGAGCAGGCGTTTCATGCCAAATTCCGGGGAGGTTTGGAGGTAATAGGTTTTGCCATGCAGGTTCAGCGTCATGGGGTCGAGGTGCCGGTCGATGACGGTATCGGCGCTGAGAAGGGGGGTTTCGACTTCGAGAAAGCCGTCGTTTTGGAAGAAATTTCGTGTTTTCTGGAGGAACACAGCCCGTTTTTGGAGCGTTTCGAGCGACGCGGTGGGGCGAAAATCTTGGAACATGGTCTTTTCTTTCTTTCCAGGGGTTGGAATGGTACGTTGACGGAATACTATAGCACAGGAGAAAAAACTGTCAATCGGCACGCAGCGGTTTGACCCGTTCTTTTTGTATACTACTCAGTTTAATCAAATTAACATGCGTGTTGTGTTTTGGGGAATATTTTTACGGAAAAATTGGAAAAAATCCGGAAAAAAACTCAAGATTCATCTTTCCGTGTTCTTGAAATTTGTCTATACTCCCGCCAGAATTTTTTCTACAGGCGTTACCAACAACCATTAAAACTCACGGAGGAGCAAACCATGAAACGAACATCCTTCTTTCGCAAAGGCGAAAAACGGAACCTGTTCTCGCGCACACGTCAACTTCAGCTTGAATCGCTGGAGCAGCGTCAAATGCTGACGGCCTCGTCGCTTGTGGACGCGGATTTTGACAGTGTGAACGGCACTACATACGTCGTCGATACCGGGAACGACGTCGTGGACGCCACCGACGGCCTGACTTCTTTGCGGGAAGCGGTCGCCGCGGCGAGCGATGGCGACAAAATCACCTTTGCCGAAGGGGTTGACGCTGTATCTTTGGACAAGTCCCTGGCCTATTATGGAGATGCCCTTTTAACGATTTCCGGCGAAAACACGACCATTTACTGCAACGACGCTTCGTCGGCCCTCACGATTGCCGGTTTTGAAATGGATGGGGTCCGGATTGTCAATAACAACGTCAGCAGCACCACGTACCTGACCGCCGTTTCGTTCACGGGGGATTACACCGTCGAGGACAACTTCGATTCGGTATTGGCGAACTACGGGAACATGGGGTTGCTCAACGTACGATTTGCGGGAGTCAACATCTCCTCCGTCCAGGAATATGGAGAGGAATCGTCTTACGATGGGGACGAACTGGAAGAATTCATCTGCCTGAACCTGATTTACAACCATGGAGACCTGACGTTGGCTTCGGTGGATATGATCGAAAACACCTTCGCCTCCGAGACGGATCGCGACGACAATTCGCTGGGAGCGGTGGGCATTTTCAATGAAGAAGGGGCGACCCTGTATGCCGACGGAGTGCTCATTGCGAACAACCTGGCGACGACCTCGACCAATCGTGGCGACATGGTGGCCGCGTTTGTGGGAATTGCCAATTTGGGTGAGACGACGACCATGAAAGACATCATGGTTTACGGCAATTACGTGGAGCTGGACGCGTTGGACGAACGGTTTGGGGACGAAGTTCTCGAAAACAGCGACGGGGTGGTTTTCTCGATTTTCACCTCCCTGCGTGACATGACGCTGGAAAATGCCACGCTGCTTCAGGGGGTGAACGGGTATCGCGGCGATTTCTATCTTTCCAACAGTATTTATCTGGCGGAAGGAAACGAGCTGGAGCGAGCCATGATTGTGGACGTGGACGACTGCAACTACGTTGTGGACGACCTGACGACGCTTAACGCGATTTTCCCGGCATTCGATACGGAGGAATTCACGTTCACGGACTACGATCATCGGATGTATCTGGATTCGCCCCTTGTGGACGCTGGAAGCATCGAGGTGGATCCCAATGCGGTGCCGGCGCAAAACAACGAAGTCGATCTGGAAGGGAACCCGCGTCTCAACGGCAGCCGGATCGACATCGGGGCGGTGGAATCGAATGCCCAGCAGTTGGTGGTCGGCAACCTTCAGGCCGAACCGGCGGAGGGTGCGGAAGGGCTTGACACAGTTCATTTCCAGTGGGATGCGGTTCCGAACGCGACGGGTTACAACCTTCAATACAAAGTGGGCGACGGCGAATGGGTTCTGCTGGAAAATCTTTCCGTGGACACCCTGTCTTATACGCTGAGCGGTATTGACGAGGGGACGGAATGTTCCTTCCAGATTCAGGCGATTGGCGACAACCTGAGCTGGATCGATTCCGATTGGTCGGATCCGGCAAGCTGTGTTACCAAGACGCAGCTTCAGGTTCCGGAAGACCTGGAAGCCTCGCTTAAAACGCCGAATTCGATCGACGTGGCGTGGGCGTTGGTGGCGAATGCGGAAGGGTACACGCTTCAGATGCGTGTCAAGAATTCCAACGAAAATTGGACGACCATCGATGCCGAGAATTTCCGTCTCAACACGAAGATCGGTGCCAGCTTGCAGGAAGAATTGCTTTACGAAACGACTTACGAGTTCCGAATCAAAGCTCTGGGCAACGACACGCAGACGATCGATTCCGAGTGGGCGACCGTGGAAGCGACGACAGGAACGACGCTTGCGGTGGTGGACCTGGCGTTGGAATCGCGTGGAACCGACACGATCACGGTTACGTGGAACGACACGGTAAACACGGACAAGCCGGTGAAGGCTTACATTGTGGAATATCAGGCGGAAGGCGACAATGAATGGAGCCGCGCGACGGTCAACGGCAATCAGGCGACCGTTTCCGGACTGGACGAGGGAACGCAGTACCATTTCCGTCTGATGGTGGAGGGGACGGGCGACACGTCGCTCAGCTCGGATTGGTCGGAGACGCTTTCTGCCTTCACGCTCCAGACGCTTGGCACACCGGTGGTGGAAGCGATGGCCGAATCCTCGTCCCAAATCGAGGTTTCCTGGAGTGCCGTGGAGAACGCGTCCGGCTACGTGCTGACGGTGATGCAGGGGACGAACACGGTTTTCTCCACCACAACGACCAGCCTTACCGCAACCGTTTCCGATCTGTCTGCGGATACCCTTTATACCGTTATCGTGACGGCGAAGGGAACGGGCGAATTTGTGGATTCCGAACCGGGAACGACCGAATGCAAGACGCTGATTCAGCTCCTTCCCCCGGTGTTGACGGTGACGGAACGAACGACCAACTCGGTAACGGTTACGTGGGACGCCATCGAAAACGCGAGCGGTTACGAAGTTCAGTACAAACTGACGGAGAATGGCTCCTGGCAAACGCTGACTTCGGACAACGAAAACTGCACCGCCACGTTTACCGAAAGCGAGGATATTCCCGCCAGCCAGTCGGTCTGGTTCCAGATTCGCGCTTTGGGCAAGGCGGACGTTTCCCAGACGTCGGAATGGAGTTCGACCATTTCCAATGACACGCTGGAAATCCTGGTGCTGGACGCTCAGGCGTTACAGGCCGATGCGACCGGGGCCGATAGCGTTCTGGTTACATGGGACGGTGTGGAAGGGGCCACAAGTTACACCCTCACCTGGTCTCGTGGCAGCGAGCGTATTGGCTCCGTGCAGGTTTCCTCCGACGCGGAATCGTATACCGTCACCGGACTGGAAAGCGACACGGAATACGTTTTCGCGCTGGTTGCCAACGGCGACGGAACAACGAATGTTTCCTCCGAACCGATCAGCACCACGGCGACGACCTGGATTCAGCTTCTGCCTCCGGAAATCGACCTGAGCGAGCGGACGGAAAACAGTCTTTCCGGCGTGCTTTCCCAGGATACCAACGCGAGCGGCTACTGCGTGCAGTACAGCACCGACAAGCAGACTTGGCAGGATGCCACGATGAACGGTAACGAATTTACCGTGACCAACCTGGAACCGGGTACGTTGTACTACCTGCGAGCCATGTCCCTTGGAATCGACGGCACTTCGGTGGATTCCGACTGGAGTAGTGAAAACGAGTATGCCGAAGTCTATACGCAGGGCGTTTTGGCGACACCGGAAGATTTTGAGGTGAGCGTGAAAGGCACCACGATCATCGACGTGGCCTGGGCACGTGTGGAAAATGCGGGAAAATACCTGATCGAATGGCAGCAGGATGGCGATACGGAATGGGCGACGCAGGAAGTTTCCCAGTCGCTGGACAACATCGTGGTCTGGAACTTCACCAACCTGACGCCGGCCACGACGTACCACTTCAAAGTGAAAGCCATCTCCACCAGCGACGATTTCGTCGATTCGATTTCGACCGAAATTAAATCGGGAACGACCAACGCGGTGGAACAGCTTGCTTCCCCGGTGTTGACGTACGACAGTCTGACCTCCAACAGCGTTGTGCTGCAATGGAATGCCGTGGAGAGCGCCGACGGGTACGTTGTGTACTTCCGGCAGGTGGGCGAGGAATCTTACGAGTCATGTGATGCGGGTACGAATACGACCCTGACGCTGGATACGTTGTCGCCGAACCGTTCCTACGAAGCGTACGTGGTCGCCGTTACGACCAATACCGAGTTCTCCGACTCCGACGCGTCCAACACGGTCTCCTTCACCACGGCCAAGTTGCAACTCGATACGCCGGTACTGTCGTTGTCCTACACCGACGATGAGCAAAGTATTGTGGCGACGTGGAACCCGATCGACGGGGCCACCGGCTACACGCTGAACTACCGCACGCAGGGGGGAACCTGGAATTCGGTTGACGTGGATGCCAACACGACTTCCTACACGCTTTCCGAGCTTGCGGAAAACACCACGTACGAGTTCCGCGTGGACGCTTTGGGCGATTCCGACACGAACGACGCCAGCTCCGATGTAGAAACGATTGCTACGCCAAGCGAGGTGAACCTCACCGCCATCGTCCGCAAGGAAGCCACGTCGGAAGGAACGACGGCAATGCCCGCCACGGAAACGTGGATCGACGAATGGACGAATGCGTACGTAGAGATTTGGACGGGCGATACCGACGGCGTTATCAACGGACGGAGCTTCTCGTTCACCCTCACCATCAGCGACATGTACCAGGTCACAGCGGAGGAGGTTTCGGGATTCACCCTGACAAACCTCGGAAACGGCCAGTACAAAGTCACCGTCTCCGACTTCACCGGCGGCACGGGCGATACCCTGTTGGCCCGCTTTGCCCTGCAGGTCACCAGTGCCAACAGCGTGGATTGGGAGGACATCGGTAAATCCGACGCCTTTACGTTCAACAACGAAAATATCGCTACGACCGTCTATGCGATTCCAGGCGATTTGGACGACAACGGCGTGATCGAAATGGGGCCGGATGGCAACGATACGCGGATGTTCGACGTCGAATATGGCAAAACCGTCAGTTACGCCGACTTCGACGCCAGCCAGATGGTACGCAACGCCGACCGCAAGTGGATGATGGAAAACAACGACGGCAAATCGTTTGAGAAAGTCAACGCCGGGTTGGAAGCGATTACCTATCCCGAAGGATTCCCCTACGACTTCGCTCCGGTGGAAAAATTGGTGGGCCAGGCGGATGCCAGCGTCACCCTGAGTTGGGAACGGACTCCGGTACTGGCTACGGATTTGGCTTCGATGGAATCCTCCACCGGCGGCATTCAGCTTGCCTACGCGGTCATTGAAGCGAATGAGATCCCGGTGGTCGTCGATGCAAACGCCCTCTCCTCCAGCCTCGCGGCCAAGGATACGGAGCTTGCCGAGCAGACCCCCAACCTGGTGGATGAGATTTTCGCCGCCCTGGAGGACGACCTGGATTTTTTCGCGTAGTGCAGCCGGCACCACAAACCGGTTCCGCAGTGAACATACCGGTAAAGGCGGAATCTCCGGCTGAAAAATCCACCCGGTAAAGAAAAACTCCTTTGTGCCGGTCGGACGGCTTTGATCGTCCGTCCGGTTTTTTTACGGCCATGCACCACGAGAATTCATCCAATCGGCCTAAAGGCCGTCGCTAACGCCCCCCCGCTAAACGGGAACTTTTGGGAGGTGGGTCTGGACCGCTGGCCCTGTTCGCGTCCAACGATTTTCGTGGGCGGCAAGTGCTGGAAACATGCCAGAAAACCAGCATTCCCGTCCCCTATCAGGTGGCGGTACTCGGAATGACCATGACCGCCTACCGCCATCATCCGTTTTCCTGACGCCCCTTCCCGCAACCCTGTTTGGGCAACGCTTCCCTTCAGGGACGGAAACGGACAATGAGCACCGACGTATCATCGACCGGTTCGCTCAATCCGGTATACTGCTGCTGGTCGCGCAGCACGTAATTCGCTTCCTTGTCGAGCGAAAGATTTTTCGGCATGATGTCCAACGTCTGCTTCAGCCGCGCGGCATGGTAGGGAACCTTGTCGGCATCCAACGATTCCGTAAGACCATCGGTGTAAAGGAAAATCTCCTGGCCCGGTAAAAGCGTCATTTCAAGCTGACGGAACGTCATCTCCGGATTCAGGCAGAACGGGACTTTCTGATTGCTGGGCGGCAACCACATGTATTCGCCCAAAGGGCCTCTTTTGATCAACGGCGGCATGTGGCCCGTACCACAGAACAAAAATCGGCCCGTGCTTAAATCAATGGAACCCAAAAAGATTTTGATACCAAGGGAACTCTCGTTGATGGCACTTTCGTTGCGATTGATTGTATTGAGAATCTCCCCCGGTGTCTTGCCCGCTTCGGCCAGTTTGCGACTTCGGTAACGCGCAATCATAATGATCGTGGAAGCGTCCAGCGACAGATCGGAAATGTCGCAGATCGCGAAAAACAGCTGGTTATCCTGCACCCAGTAATCGAACAAATCCCCCCCCTGCTGCGTGCCGGTCTTCAAAACCCCATAAAGCTCGAACTTGCCAGGCTCCGAAAAGAACGGCCCCGCCTTCGGAAGCGAGTACCGCCGCATCCCCCGCGAAACGTCGCTCTGATTCGCCACCTTCGCCTGCTCGGTCGCTTCCCGACGAATCGCGTCGATGTAGTCCTTCAGGTTGGCGGTCGTCTGGTTGTACATCGCCACCAGCTGCCCCATCTCGTCCTGCGACCCCTCCACCAGCATGGAATCCAGATTGCCTTCCCCCAGATACGCCATCTCCTCCACCAAACGCGTCAACGGTCGGCTGATATGCTTCGTCACGTAATAAAGGGAAAACACTATCACCAAAAGCGTGATGGTCAACCCCATCAACGTAAACCAGAACAGTCGATCGTTCAGGAACTGATTCATCTCCCGAATCGGAATCTGCACAAACAACTGCATCCCGTTATCCAGCTCCCGACCAAAGAAAATGTACTCCACACCATTCAAACGGAAATATCCCGTACTCACGGTGTCTTTCTGGGGAGCCGTAATCGCGTTATACCACGACAGACTGCTTACACTCGGAAGCTCATGTTCGTTTATATCAATACGATCCTGCTGTTTGGGCGTATTCACCAACACGCTTTTACCATCCGTGTCGATCAAAGTTACAATCGTGTTCTCCGTAAACTGAAGACCGGAAAGCAACCGCACCGCACGCGATACCCGCCAGTTGATCGTAGCCATCCCGCATAGCTCGCGTTTCTCATTATAAATTCCCGCCCCCACGACTTTGATCCACACGCCTGAACCCGGACGGTCGTAAAAAGTGTGGCTCCAACAGGTTCTTTTCTCCGGATGTTCACGCAGTTCATCACGAATTTGAGTGTACCAGGGCTGCTCCGGATAATTGTACTCCTCTGAGCTGAAAAAGGGATTGATCGTCAGTTGGGGATCGTTCGATTTCTTCTGGGCATAGATGCTGAACAACCGTTTTTCCGGAAGGAACTGGTACGGCTCAAACCAAATCCCTCCCCCCACGGCAATCTCCTGCGGAAGAAAATTCCCCACCGCCAGCAATTCCGCCATCTTTTCGGAATGCGTTCCCTGCTGAAAATACGCCTGCCACGCGTTCGCGAAACTAATCACGTTAAGCTCCAGGCCCGCAACGCTCTTGTTCACCGATTCGCTGCGACTCATGACCGTCTGCGCCACGTTTTCCACACATTCCTGCTTGAACATGACACCTGTCGAATGGGCATAAATCAGATAACTCGCCTCAAGCGTTCCCATCGAGCAGAGAATGAATAACAACAATTTAGCACGAATCGACATGATCTATCCATCAAAAAACCGCGTGTTGAGAACCTCGTTCCGCAAAACGATTTCTCAAAAATTCACTGGGACGTTTACTGGAACTTGTAACATTCTAAATTTTCATCCTAAAATGTCAAGCGATTTCCCCCCTGAAAAACCTCCCCCAGCAAAATATTACACAAAATTTACACTGGGTTTACATAAACCCCAAAGCAAACACCGGTTAATGGTTAATGGTTAATGGTCAATGGTCAATGGTTAATGGTTAATTATTTCCCTACAACCTTTTTCTTGTGGAGATGAGTAACCAACTTACCAATCAGAAAACGGCCAGAACAACAACCAGTCA
>JAUNBJ010000069.1 GCA_030535245.1 Planctomycetia bacterium
CTATATTGTTTATTTTCTTTTTATACTATTTATAATATGGATGCAGCACTACGTTAGCGTCGGCCTTTAGGCCGTTCCCACTGTCCGAAGCGATAGATTTTCATTGCCATGCACCACGAGAATCCATCCGAACGGCCTAAAGGCCGACGCTAACAACACCCCCCATTAAATTTGCAGGCACCCTTTCTAAAACCCCTTTCCGCCCCCGTCTGGCAAGAGGAAAAAATCATGGTATAATGGAGGGAATGTTATTGTCGAACGAAAGAGGGGCATTTCGGAATGAGCGAAGATACGGAACGGAAAAAACCGAGACGGACGCGTAAACCGGCGGAGTCGCCGACGGTGTTGTTGCCAGAGCACGAGCCGCCGCAGGATTTGGACATGGAACGTGCGGTGTTGGGGAGCATCCTGCTTGATCCGGAGGTTCTGGACGACATTATCCCGATCCTTCGGGGGGGGGATTTTTATCTGGAGCAACACCAGATTCTGTTTCGGGAGCTGGAGGAGTTGTATTCGTCGTCCCGTCAGATCGACGCGATGATTCTTTCGGATCATCTGAAAAAGAAAGATTTGCTTACCCGAATCGGCGGCCCGGAATATTTGGCGGAGGTGGTGCAGAGTTCCCCGACGGCAGCCCACGCGAAGCGGTACTCCGAGATATTGCGGGACAAATCGAAGTTGCGGCAGTTGATCTACGCCAGTTCTGCGATTCTCCGTGACGCCTACGAGCCGGACGTGGAAGTGGACATGCTGGTATCGCAGGCGGAGGAGAAGATTTTTCAGGTTTACGACGAGCGTTCGACCGACTCCGTTGCGGACATGAAGAAGATTCTGGACGACGTGTGGAGTAAAATCCAGACGTACGACGAGAAGGGGGGTGCGGTTGGGCTTTCGACGGGGTATCGCAAGCTGGACGAAATGACTGGCGGATTGCACGACGGCGAGTTGATTATCGTGGCGGCCCGACCGAGTATGGGCAAAACGGCGTTCGCGACGAACATTGCGGATCATGTTTGCATCGACGACGGGGAGTGCGTGTTGTTCGTCAGTCTGGAAATGACGCGGGAGGAGCTGGTTACGCGTATTTTGTGTGGTCGGGCGTTGGTGGATAGTCAGCTTTTGCGTCAGGGGCGGCTCCCCAAGCAGGAGCGGGACAAATTGCAGAACGCGTCGAGCCGGATGATGGACGCGCCGTTTTACGTGGACGATACCTCCACGCGAACGGTTTCGGAAATCGCGGCAATCGCCCGCCGAATTCAGCGTAAAGAGAAACTGAAATTGGTGGTGGTGGACTATTTGCAGCTGATCAAGGAGGACAACCCGCGAGACAGTCGTCAGGAAGTGGTGGCGAAGAACGCACGGCGTTTGAAGGCGCTTGCGCGTGAGTTGCGGGTGCCGGTGATCTGTATCGCCCAGCTGAACCGGGAATCGGAGCAGGGGACGGACAACACTCCAAAGTTGAGCCAGCTTCGGGAATCGGGGGCGATCGAGCAGGACGCGGACGTGGTGATGTTCGTACATCGCGAAGGGTATCAAAAGACGAATGCCGAGGGGGGCAAGGGAGAGAAAAAAGACGACAGCAAAGACGCACGGCAGAATACGAAAAAAGTTTCCGAGACGGCGGCGAAGATTATTTTGGCCAAGCAGCGGAACGGGCCGATCGGGACGGTGAAGCTGGAATGGCAGGCGAAGTACACGAAGTTTGTGGAGCCGATATACCACAGCAGTCATGGCAATTTTCACGACGATTTTGACGACTGATGGACCGACGTAATTTTATCACCGGATCCTTTTTGCCACCGGCGGATACGGAGCAGGTCGTTTCCACGGGGAAGGCGGAGTATGTTCAGATACGTCGGCGGGCCATGGCGGCGGAGTTTGTGATTTTCGTGAATGCCGGGGAATATCGCGATGCGGTGGAGACGTCGCTGGATGCGTTGGACGAGGTAACGCGGCTGGAAAAGTTGCTGAGTTATTTTGACGAGGAGAGCGAGATTTTCCGGATCAATCAGTGGGCGGCCGGGGGGTTTCTTTCGACCGATGCGGAGGTTTACGGCCTGTTGCGGCAGTGCGACGCGTTGTATCGTGCGACGGACGGGGCGTTTGACATGACGGCGACACCGTTGGCCAAGGCGTGGGGCTTTATGCGGCGGAAGGGGACGGTTCCGGACGAAGCGACGCGGTGCTCTGCGATGGCGTGTGTTGGGGGAGACAAAATCGACTGGGACGATGGGAACCGGTCGTTGCGTTTTCACGTATCGGGAATGGAGATTTCGTTGGGAAGTATTGGGAAGGGGTTTGCAATCGACGCGGCGGCCGGGGTGCTGGAAGCTGCGGGAATGGAGAATTTTTTGATTCATGGCGGTAACAGCAGCGTGCTTGCGCGTGGGGCACGGCGGGGGCGTACGGACTGGCTGGTGGGGTTGCATCATCCGCTGAAGCCGTCGAGCCGATTGATGGAGATTCCGGTGCGGGATCGGGCGGTAGGCACGTCGGGCAGCGCGACGCAATTTTTTTGGCACGAGGGAAAGCGGTACGGGCACGTCCTGGATCCACGGACGGGATTTCCGGCGCAGGGGGTTCTTTCGGTTTCGGTGCTGGCGGGTACGGCGACGGAGGCGGATGCGTTGGCGACGGCGTTTTACGTAATGGGAGTGGAAAAGACGCGGGCATTTTGCGAGACGCGTCCCGATTTGGGAGTGGTGTTTGTAACGGACCGGCAGGAAGTAATTTCGATGGGAAACCTGGGGTGAAGCGATGAACGTCCGCAACGTAATGATTTTTTTACTGGCGTATAGCATGGGCGGCACGGCGGTTTGGGCCGATTCGCAGCTTCAGATGTACGTTCGGACGGAGGTTTCGAGCAGCTGGCTTCGTTTCCATCCGGGGCCACGTTTTCGCGGCAGGCGGACTAGTATGAATACACGAAGCCCGGAGCGGACGCGTAAAATGGAGGTGTTGCAGGCGTCTGGCACCGGGGTGCAGTTCCAGCTGTCGGCAGTTTCTTCGCGGAAATTTTTATACACGAAGGGGGATGACGGGCTGTCTTTCCATTATTTTTACGCAGATTTGGAGGCGGGGTGGTACGTGATCTTGTTGCAGCAGCATGGGGAATACGTGCTGTTGGAGCGGGGAACGGTGGATGATGAAATGCGAGGCCGTCTCCAACGGAAAAATCCGGCGGAGAACCCGATACAGAGGTTTTTGGATGCGGCGTTGTCGGAAGATGCGGCACGATGGGAACCGGATTCGGATCGAAAACGGGTTCGGTATGGTTCGGTTTGGGAGATGGCGATGTTCCTTCCGCCGGAATTGCGGGATTCGTTGGATCAGATATTGGGGGAGTTCTCCCCGGAGTTGAGCGCAGAGCGGCTCTGTCGGCAGTTTACGACCCTGTTGGTGCGGCTGGCGAAGGAGAATCGTTCCGTTCGGCAGGACAAAGACCAGGTGAATCGTTGGATCGAGGAATTGGGGAGCGAGACGTTCGCGGTGCGTCAGGCGGCGGAGCGGAAATTACTGGAAGGTGCGCGTCGTTCGGTGTTGTTGCTGGACAAGCTGGATACGCAGAAGCTGGATCCGGAACAGCAGCTTCGGATGCGGCGGATTCTGGAGCGTGTGGGCCAGCCGGACGACACGATGGTGACGGAGGCTTTCGTCGCGGGATTTGTGGAGGATGTGAAGGTGTGGGCGAAGGTGTTGGAATCTCCGGAAGGGGAGGAACGGCAGCTTGCGATTGCGAAATTACGGGAATTGACCCAAACAGCGTGGGAGTTCGACCCGATGGCGGACGAAGCGTCCCGGAAGAAGGCGTTGGCGTTGATGCGTGGGCGTCCTGAATGGAAGGAAAGGGTTTCCAATGAGTAACGTTATCATTCGCGCGTTCCGGAATACGGACGTTCCCGGAATCGTCCGTTTGTGGAACAATTCCACGGGATTTGTGGGATTGCGTCGTCCGATAGATTCTTTGATGTTCGGGAACGTGGTGCTTTCCAAACCATATTTTCAGCGAGAAACGTTTCTGGTGGCGGTGGACGAGGATGTTCCGGGGGGGCGGATCATCGGATTCATCCATGGCGGATATGCTCCGAACGTGGCGATGGACGACATCGACCCGACCCGTCCGGTGATTGCCATGTTCATGGGCGCGCCGCGGGAGGATGCGGAAGCGGTGGCTTCACGGCTGCTTGGCCGGTTGGAGGAGGTTTATCGTCGCAATGGGGTAACGGGAATTACGGCCGGAGCGGTGTATCCGGACGCGCCGTTTTATTTGGGTCTGTTGTCGGGGGGAGAGCTTTACGGTTTTTTGGAGAGCGACCCCATGGTGCCCTATATTCTTCAGAAAAACGGATACCAATTACAGAAACGGCATCATCTTTTTCGGATTGCATTATCGGGTTATCGGATGCTGGTATCGCGGTATGCCTGGCAAATGCAGCGTTTGTATTCGATTCAGGATGGCGATCCGAGTCCCTCGAATCTTTGGGAGGCGATTTCGCTTTCACTGTTCCACTGGCAGCGGTTTCAGATGGTACAACGAGACACGAACGAGGTGTGTGCCACGTTGATTTCCCGGCGTTTGGAAACGTCGCTGACTCAGGAGTGGGGCAGGCGGATTGGATTGCACAGCCTCACCGTTCAGGAGCCGTTCCGTCATCAGGGTTTGGCACGTTTTTTTGTGGGGAAGGTGCTGGAAATTTTGTCGCGGGATGGATTTTCTTTCGCGGAGCTACAGATTTCCGAAGAAAACATTCGTGCAATCAATGCGTTTGAAAATCTAAACTTTGAGAAGTTTGCCACCGGTTCGGTGTATTATAAGGAACTGAAATAAATCATGCCGAAACGTCATCTTAAAATACTGTTTTATGCGGCGGTGCTTGCGTTGTTCTGTTATTATGGAACGAATCGTTATGCCGGAACGCTTTGCCACATCATGCGTGTGGTGCAGGGGCAGTCGTTGGAAGCGTGCGATCCCCGCGACCTTTTCGACCATGCGTTGCAGGGAATGATGCGTTCGATCGACGAAAATTCCAGCTACATTCCTCCGAAAAATTACGAGGAACTGAACGAAACGTTGTCGCAGGAATTTGGCGGTCTGGGGATTTACGTCGCCATGGCGGAAAACAAACAAAATCCGGTGATTCGCTTCGCGTATCCTGATTCTCCGGCGGCCAAGGCGGGGGTGCAGGCGGGGGATGGGATTGTCAGTGTGGATGGGGAATCGGTGGCGAATCGGTCGCTCGACGAGATCACACGCACGCTTCGCGGCCCGGTGGGGACGACGGTCATTCTGGGGCTGAAGCGGGGGAATCAGACGCTGAATCTCTCGATGGTGCGAGACAAAATTCATGTGGAAACGGTGGAAGGGCTGATTCGTCGTCCGGACGGTACGTGGGACTACTCGGTGCCGGGGAATCCGGGACTGATTTTTTTGCGGTTGACGTCGTTTGGGGAAAAGACGTATGAGGAGATGTACGCCGTGCTTTCCAAACTTCCGGAGGAGACGCGGGGGCTGATTCTGGATTTACGGGACAACAGCGGCGGATTGCTCGACACGGCGATTCGGATTTGCGACCTGTTTGTGGATCGTGGGATTCTCGTCACGACGCGTGGCCGGGAGGGGGAGGTAATTCAGGAATTTCCCGCTACGGCATACACGCTTTGGCCGGATTTGCCGGTGGCGGTGCTGATCAACGGCGGGAGTGCCAGTGCCAGCGAGATTTTGGCCGCCTGCCTGCAAGATCACGCGCAGCAGGGGGAATTGAAAGCGATTTGCGTTGGGGAACGTTCCTACGGCAAAGGGACGGTTCAGCAACTGATCGACCTGGGGTATCTGCCGGGCGACCTGGCAGGTTCGGACGACGCGTCCCAAACCAGGATACCGCCGCTGTGGAAACGGGTCTGGAGTCCCCCGCCACGTGGGGCGTTGCGGCTGACGGTGGCCAGCTATTGGCGTCCGAACGGAAAGAACATCCACCGTTTTGCCGAGGATACCGACAAGGACACCTGGGGGGTCGTGCCCAATCCGGGATTTGTCGTTCCGTTCCATCCGGACAAGGCGTACCGGCAGCAGGTACGCGATCGGCACTGCGGAACCCTGAAACCGGAGGAGATTTCCCGGATCGTGCCGTCCGACCCACAACTTCAAAAGGCGGTAGAGTGGATCGGTTCCACAACTCCCGCGAAATGAAACCAACCCTAAAAAGAAAAGGAGCGATACATGTTAGATCGTAAATTCATTCTCGACAATCTCGACGCGGTACGAACGAACTGCGTCAACCGAGGCGTCCAGGTCGATATCGACCGATTTGCGGAATTGGAAACGCAACGGAAAAAACTCCAGCAGCAGTCGGAGGATTACAACCGCCGTGCCAACGAGGTGTCCAAGTCGATTGGCAAAGCCACGACACCGGAAGAACGGGAGCAACGGAAGGAGGAGGGGAAAAAACTTCGCGTTGCGTGTGCGGAAATCGAGGGGAAGCTGGAGGAGATAAGCGTCGCGTTGGAGGCGATTCACCGTGCCATTCCCAACATGAGCCATCCCGATGCGCCTCTTGGCAAAGACGACAAGGCCAATTTGGAATGTGGTCGGGGGGAGACGCCGATTCCGCAGTTTGATTTTAAGCCGCTCGATCATGTGGAGTTGGCTCAGAAGCTGGATTTGATCGATTTTGAGGCGGGGGCACGTGTGGCCGGGTCGGGGTTCTATTTCCTGAAAAACGAGGCGGTGCTTTTGGAGATTGCACTTCAGATGTACGCCATGCAGATTCTTCTGAAAGAGGGATTCATCCCCATGACCACGCCGGACATGGCGAAAAACGACATCCTTCAGGGAACCGGTTTCAATCCGCGTGGGAACGAAACGCAGATTTACAGTATTGAGAATACCGATCTGAGCATGATCGCCACGGCCGAGATTCCGTTGGGGGGGATGTTTGCCAATCAGGTGGTGGACGCGACGCAGCTTCCGATGAAGTTTTGCGGGGTGAGTCACTGTTTCCGAACGGAAGCCGGAGCGGCGGGGCGGGCGTCGCGTGGACTGTATCGGGTACACCAGTTCACGAAGGTGGAAATGTTTGCCTTCACGCTTCCGGAGCAGAGCGAGGCGATGCTCTACCATCTGCGGGACATGGAGCAGAAAATTTTTGACGGTTTGAAGATTCCGTATCGGATCGTCGATACGGCCACGGGCGATTTGGGCGGCCCGGCGTACCGCAAGTACGATTTGGAAGCGTGGATGCCCGGACGTGGTGATTTCGGCGAAGTGACCAGCACGTCGAACTGCACCGATTACCAGTCGCGTCGGCTGAATATTCGTTATAAGGAAAAAGGGGAAAAGGGAACCCGGCTGTTGCATACGCTCAACGGTACGGCGGTCGCCATTAGCCGTGGGCTGCTTTCCGTCATGGAAAACTACCAGCAGGCCGACGGTTCGATTCGGGTGCCGGACGTCTTGAAACCGTATGTGAATTTTGACGTCATCCGACGGTAGTTTTTCCGGCGACGGTCTTTGTGGAATGGGAGCGAGGTTTTCTCCATGTGGGAAGCCTCGTAACTTTTTTTAAAAAATTTTCACTTTTTTTGTTGACAGGCGAAAAAGATGGGAATATAATGAAGGAGATTTGAAAAAGGAATCTTGGTGCATTTTGTTGATAGTTGGTTTTTTCAAACCGTTTTTTGGGGAACGAGTGATTATGAAACGAATTCGAGCCTGCTTTGTTGCTTTGTTTCGGGCTTCCCGAATTTCCCTGTTGTTAATCTGGGGGGGGGCAGTTTCGGGTCTTCGTGTCCTTCCGATTCTTTTGGGAGTCGGACTCCCGTTCCTGAACCTTGCGGGGGAAGGGGGACGGTTGTTGGGGCAAACCGTGATAGAAGTGACTTCCGGAGCACAATCGGAAACGTATTCCGGTGACATGTCGTTAAGCAAACTTACGGATGGGACGTACACGCTGAATCGGGCCAACACCTACACCGGCGGCACGACCATTTCGGGCGGAACGCTGGAAATTACGAATATCGGCGCTCTGGGAACGGGTGCTGTCACCATTGGCACGGGAACGAAACTTAAAGTTTCGACGACGGGAGAGTTAGCCAAAACGATCACGGGGACGGGGACGCTGGAATATGCGGCGACGAGTAATAGCGGTACAGTCCTCACGCTGACGGGCGACCTTTCCGGGTTCAGCGGAACCATCACCCGTACAGGGGGGTATGCCATCGTTTTCAATACGGCTTCCTCCTTATCGAAGACGACGGTGGTAGGCAATTGGCAGGAGATATGCTTCGTCGATCGTGGCAGTGCGGTGGACGCTACGGTGGGAATGATCATCGGCAATGGCATTCTTCGCCCCAGCACTACGGGGGGAACCTCCATTGTCGTTGCCGTTGGTAACGACGCGGACAATTCTTCGGCGAATCACACGTTCTCCGGTACCGTTCAAGACCAAAAGCACAACAATACAACCCTTTACACTTTGGGGATCAACAAGGTGGGCAGCAACACCTGGACGCTTTCAGGAAACAACAACTCCTACACTGGCGCAACGAACGTTTTGGAAGGGGTGCTGGAACTGGCTTCCGGGGGGAGAGTTACCGCGTCCAGCATTACCGTCCACGACGGCGGAACGCTGAAAAATGCAGGAACGATTGCCCAACGCGTGACGGTTGCAGAGGGGGGAACGTATGCGTCGGCGGGCGGTACGCTGACCAATGGTCTGACTCTCGAAGCGGGCGGTATCCTGACCGGTGATTATTCCGGGGCGAACATAACGTTGCAAAGTGGAGCCGTTCTGAAATTCGATCTGGACGACTTGCAAGCGATGGATTTAACCGGTGCTGCGTTTGGGGACAGCCTCGTTGTAAGCCTGTGGGCAGACGACGCGGAAGCCCTCTACGGAAAGAGTTTCGACCTGTTCACTACGAACGAGTCGCAGATTCTGGAGATGGTATCGCTCAACACGGCGAACGCACCGGGGTATGTCAACTGGATTGCCAGCTACCTTGACGGTACGTTCCGTATTCTTGCGGGCAACCCGGCCAGTACCCCGGAGCCAGGTTCCTGGGCTTTGTTGCTTTTTGGGTGCCTCTACCTGTTCCGCCGCCCGATACGACGTTCGCCATGGGGGCATTTGTAAAAACATGCAACGTTAGCGTCGGCCTTTAGGCCGTTCCCATCGCCCGAAGTGATGGAATTTTCACTGCCATACACCACGAAACGCGATGCGAACGGCCGTGCCCACTAAATTTGCAGGTATCTTCGGGCGATTTCCTTTTTTCGTGCCCCTTGCGAAAGCAGAAACAGACGATATAATGACAGGAAAAAGGAAAGAGAAGAATGTCAACGTCCAATTCCAACCTGAATCAGTGGCAGCAGTATATTAATCGTCCGAAGCGAGGCGTTCCGGAGGGGTTATGGATTCATTGTCCGGGGTGTCAGGCCACGGTGTTCCGCAAGGAAGTGGACGATTTGCAGGGATTGTGTCCGGAGTGTGGCTACCATTGGTCGATTCCGGCTCGGAAGCGGATTGCACAGCTTCTGGATGAAGGGACGTTCGAGGAATGGGACGCGGATTTGCTTTCGGTGGATACGTTGCATTTCAAGGATAAAAAAACGTACGCCCAGCGGTTGGAGGACGAGAAGGCCAGAACGGGGCTGAAAGATGCGGTCATTACCGGGATGGGAAGCATCCGGGCACGTCGGGTCGTGTTTGCGGTGACGGACAGTGCCTTCATGATGGGGAGCATGGGGAGCGTTGTGGGCGAAAAGTTAACGCGAGCCATTGAGCGGGCGACGGAGCGGGATTTTCCGGTGATCATCGTCAGCGGTACGGGAGGGGGTGCCCGAATGCAGGAGGGAATCCTGTCGCTCATGCAGATGGCGAAGGTGTCGGCGGCGTTGGCCCGGCACGATTCGGCGGGGGGGTTGTACATTTCGGTGTTGACCAACCCGACGATGGGAGGTGTGGCGGCCAGTTTCGCGTCGCTGGGGGATATTACGTTTGCGGAACCGAAGGCGTTGATCGGCTTTGCCGGGCCGCGAACGATTCGGGAAACGGTTCAGATCGAGCTGCCCTCCGGTTTCCAGACCAGCGAGTTTCTTTTGGAGCACGGCTATATCGACCGCATTGTCCGCCGTCCAGACCTCAAGACGGAGATTGCCAGGGCGATTGACTACTGCAAGAAATAGGAGGGCCGCGTGGGATTTTTAGATTCTGTCAAGAAGATTTTTGGTGCCGACAAGCTGGACGTGAAAGCTCGATTTGAGATCAAACGTGCGGCCATATCGGGTACGATGTCGGGGTTTTACCTGGTTGAGGAACGGGCGACGAAAAAGGCGTACGGTCTGAAAATCATCGATATGAAAAAACTGGCCGAGGTGGATGCACGTTTTGGCGGCGTCAAGAAACCGACGGAGGGGGAAATCTCCGTTTTGTTCGACCATCCGTACATCGTCAAGACGCTGGAATATGGCGTGACGACCAAGGGGGAAAATTATCTGCTGATGGAATATCTGGGGGGCGGGGGCCTGAATGTGGCGATCACGTCCAATCCGGAAATTCTTGAGGGAAAGCGGCTGTACTACCTCCGGCAGGGAGCGACCGCACTCCAGGAAGTACACGACAAGGGGTTCATTCATCGGGACATTTGCCCCCGGAATTTTATTTTGACGCGGGATTTGAAAACGATGAAGCTGACCGATTTCGGCCTTTCCGTGCCGGCCACGCCGCAGTTCATGCAGGCGGGGAATCGAACCGGGACGCCCAATTACATGGCTCCGGAGCTGATACGACGAAAGCCGACGAATATTCAGCTGGATGTGTTCTCGTTTGGCGTTACGGCGTACGAAACGATGACCGGGCGGTTGCCGTGGAGCAGCGGTGCCGACGGGCGGGCTGCCCTTACGCATGATTCCACCCCGACCGACATTCGCACGCTGCGTCCTCAGATTCACCCCATGCTTGCCCGTGCGATTCACCAGTGCATCGAGCCGGATCAGGCGAAGCGGTTTCCGTCGATGAAGGAATTTCTTCAACTCGTAGCGACGATTAAAAAAGACGATGTGGATTGACACGCACTGCCATCTGGACGACGACGCCTTTGCTGCCGACGTGGAGCAGGCGATAACGCAAGCGTCCCAGGCGGGGGTGGAAGCCATGCTGACGCAGGGAACGACGTTTGCCACCTCGCGAAAATGCCTGGAGCTGGCCGAGCGTTTTCCGACGGTTTTTGCCGCCGTGTCCGTTCATCCCAACTGCCTGCTTGCGGATTTCACCCGAACCGCTTCCCCGGAGGAGTTTCTGGATCGGTTTCAGACGTTGGCCACCCACCCCCAAACGTGTGCCATCGGGGAGACCGGTCTGGATGCGTATTGGGACGACGTGCCGCTCGACTTCCAGAAAATTTGGCTTGAACATCACCTGACGCTGGCACGCCTTACCCGGCTGCCGGTCGTAATCCATTGCCGCGACGCGGAGCTGCCATTGCTGGAAACGCTTCGCCACGACTTTACCCGGAATGGCCCCGTTCCGGGCGTGATCCACTCGTTCAGCGGCGACGTCGCGTTCCTGCGGGAATGCATTGAGCTTGGTTTTTATATCAGCTATTCCGGTTCCGTCACCTACACGAACAAAAAATTCGATGCACTGCGAGAAACCGTACCGCAGGTGCCTGCCGACAAACTGCTGGTGGAGACCGACAGTCCCTACCTGATTCCCATGCCGTTTCGGGGAAAATTGGAAAAAAATCAGCCCGCACTGGTCGCGCATACGGGCACGTTCCTGGCGAAATTGCGGGACGTTCCCGTTTCCCAGCTTGCGGCGCAGACGACCGCCAATGCACGTCGGCTCTTTTTCGGGGGGACGGAGCCTGGAAAAACGGCGGATTACTTCCCGGAAAGGGTGTAGAGGAAAAGCGACCCCCCCACGGCGATAATGGCCCATGAAAGGACCGGGGTGGGGGTGTATTCGCAGGGAACGGTCGTGTAGGTGTTTTCCTCGTTTTCCACCGCTTCGGGACGGTTGATTTTCAGCACGAACTTTTCAACAACCAAACCTTCCGCGCCCAGAAGCATGATAAAAAGAGCGATGGCGAACAGACCGGCTTTTTTCATGGAAAACCTTTCAATACGAAGCGTGTTTCGACACGTAACCGTTTCCTTGGACTTATCGGAGGTTGGCAAAAGGGACTTTAGCAAAATTTCCCTCCCGGTGGAAATTTGAGGGGAATACTTTTTGCGGGGTTCCGATTATTCCGGATTCTGAAATACGCACGTGTTTCTGGTTGTCTGGATAGGTATAATTTAACGGTTATGAGAGATTTTTCCATGAGAAAGGTGAAAAATTTTCCATGGAATGGACAAAAAAATCTTGAATATATTGAAATAGCTGGTACATTAGTAGTAGCAAAACGAAAAAAAGGGAATTTTTCGTAAGAACCTGGAAACCGTTAGAAGATAAAAGGTAAAATTGGTTATGGTTCAGTTAAAAAAACTTCCGTCGGATGAAGTGGATGCCATGATTCGGAACGCGGAGCTTCGCAGCGAGCTGGAGCCTTATCAGGATGATTCGATCGACCAGTTGACGCAAAGTCGTCGCATACCGCTGGATGTGGAAAATGAGTATTTGGAGATGATGCTGGCGTGGGAGGAGGCACCGGTATTGCCGATTGCCCAGTGGTTCAATCCGCCACTTCAGCCGAAAGACCCCGACTCCCTGACGCCACGGGAGCTGGCGGTGGAGTTGCACCGGTTGGTTTATCTTCTTTACGGTAAGCAGCTGGTTCTGGATTTTACCGATCATCTTTCCGATCGGGAGCTTTATTTGCTGATCTGTCGGGACATTCTGCCCTCGAAGGAAAAGATGTTGGCCATTCGGAACGGCTACCTGCATTGGGACTGTGCGGGGATGGGGGAAAGCCAGGAAACATGGCTGCGCTATTACGCGTTGGACGAGGAGCGGGAATTGTGGGAGGAGATGAACGGACGTACGGCGCCTGCGCATCAGGACCCGCCCTATCCGCGTGAAATGCCGGTGGATCCCACATGAGCGGTGGAAAAGGGATGAAAATTTGAGAAATTTTGGGGATTGGGGTTCCGGGGTTGTTGCCAAAACGACGTTGGCAACGTATAATAGATAATATATTGTGGCAACCTCAACCTCCCTTGGAGTCCAAAGGGATTTTGAAGACGCTTCCAATTTCGGTTCACGATAAAATTTTGACGTAACCTCCTTGTCCCATGCCTGATTTATTTGTTCGAGAAAACCCGTTAGCAACCTCTAAAAAGCAGAAATCGGACGCACCGGTTCTGTTGAATTACGAGGACTTTGGTTTTCCAGACGAACAGGTGGTTCCCGGCTGGACGGTGGTGGGATGTTTTCTGTCGGTCATTACGTTCAGCGGGATTTTTATCGGGTCGGTGTTGCTTCTGGCGGTACTCTGGATGTTCGTTGTGGAGATCACGACCCCCGGCCCGACGGAGGAAAAGGTCGCCACATCGGCTCCGGTGGTGGAACCGGTGCGTCATCGGGATGTTTTTACGCTGTCCAATCACCAGAATCTGGTACGTTCCATGGCCGTGACGCCGGACGGTTTGTACCTGCTCACGGGGGGGGGAAGTTTCGGGCGAAAAGCGGGCCGTTTGAATCTCAACAACGTTCGCGACCTGACGAATGAGGCGTCCCAGGAAAACGCGCAGGCAGGTTCCGAGCAGGACAGGCGACGGCGACGTTCGGTGGAGATGGAGCTGACGCCGGAAGAAATCGGGGAATCGGAAAATTACGCAGAGGAGGATCTGCTTTATCCCAAGGAAACTCAGAGGGTTCCACCGGGTACGAAGCCGCGTGGGAGCAATTCCAACGTTCCTACGGTGCAGTCGAGCGAGGAGACCCCGGCGGCGGTTTATATTACCGATCTCAACAAGGTTCCGATTGCCTATACCGACTACATTCATTTGGGGAAGAATGGGGTTCGGATTCTTGCGGACAAAAAAATGGTGGAGGAGATGGAGCGGGAGATGGCGCATCGGCGATCGTTGCGGATTGATCCCGGCGTGCTGGTGGCCGACCATGGCAGCGGGGCGGTCAATCCCGACGACCTCCCGGCGGTGGACGCGTTGCCCAAAGATTTTATGACGGATACCGAAAAGCCGGAGGCGTGGGAAGAACGTATCTGGTACGAGCGGCGTCCGGCACACGAGACATATCCGTTGGCCATCTGGTCGTTGAAGTCGTGCAAGCCCCTTGCGGTAATGTGGGAGCACGAATACCCGATCGTGTCGATTGTTCCGGGGCCGGACGGCAAGGAGTTTCTGTCGGCGGACGAGGGGGGATACCTTCTGTATTGGAAGCTGGTGGAGGTGGAAAAGCAGGGGATGATTTCCCAGTACGGCAAGGAGTACGACTGGAAGATCGTGAACCGTTTTACGCCGGAGCTGCGGAATCGCCAGAAGATGGGGACGATCCGTTCCATTTCCTGCGTCCGGTACACTCCCAGTGGCAAGCAGTTTATCCTTTGCGGCACGGCCGACGCATTGGATGAACGTGGCGGAACGATTGGGGAGTGCGGTGCGTTGGTGCTCTGGGACATTGCCACGTGGAAGGAAGTGCTGCGGACTCGGCCCGCGTCGGCACGGATGGATTCGTGGTTCCAGACGTATTATCCGGTGGGAAAGTACACCGACATCACGTTTTCTCCGAACGGAAAATACCTGATTGCGGGTGCGGCGGGGTACAATTCGGGGGTTTACTGGTTTGAGACGTCCGGGCAGGGACGCTGCATGGCCAACCTGAGGAAACAGCGCAAACGTGCCACGAACAAGCGGTACATGGATCCGTCGGCACTCATCAAATCGAATTTGATTGCGGGGGTCAGCGAACATGAATACCCGGACGCGGGGCATGTTTGTGTCGCCATTTCGCCGGATGGGAAGCGGGTCGTTTCCGGGGACAATCTGGGGCGATTGGTTTTCTGGAATTTCACCCCGAATTTTTTGAGTAAAGACCGTGGTATTTTCTGTATCAAGTGGGTTCCGGCCGAGGAAGCGGTAACGCGGGACGTTCGTTCGATCATGTATTCCCGAAACGGTCAGTTCATTTTCATCAACGGCGATGAGATCATCCTTTATAACGGTGGCAGTCGGCTTTTGGAGTTTTTGGGAACGCTGCGGATTACGGACGTCATTGATACGACGGTGCAGACGCCGTTTAATATTTTATCGTGGTTGTGTACCGAGGATGAGAAATATCTGGCGGCGGGGTGCGACGATAACTACATCCGTATCTGGCGGATGGACGAATTGCCGGTTGCGATGCGTTATCGCGGCAAGGGAGAGAAAGTCGAGGAGGATGGCAAGACGGAAGAGTCTGCGCCCGAAGGGGAGGTTCCGACGGTCGATGAGGAGATGAAATCCCTGGAGGAATCCCTCGGCGGAGTGATGAAATTTGACGACAGCATCCGCAAAAAGGACAA
This sequence comes from Planctomycetia bacterium, assembly GCA_030535245.1. GTDB lineage: Bacteria > Planctomycetota > Planctomycetia > Pirellulales > Thermoguttaceae > RGIG3701. The sequence continues at coordinate 15,463 of JAUNBJ010000069.1, forward strand.
TCCGATGGAGAAAATCGACGCACGGCGTCCGGGGGAGCTTTCCGATCCGTTGAACAATCGTGGGAATCGGTCGCTGGAGTCTCACAATCCGCTGGACAAGCGCCTTCGCGATCGGGGAACGTCCGACTAAGACGCTTTCAGGAAACATTCCAGACGGTTTGTTGGGGATACGGAATCCTTATTTTTATTCAAACCGTTTTTTTGGGGAGTGGTGCGATGTACCTTCTCCAACGGAGCAAAAATCAACAGCCTGGGCGTTGTTCCAGGTTTATATGTAGTCGCTCCCGGTTGTACCGGGCGAACATGGAGGACGACGATGAAGAAATTATGCGGTTTTTTAATGATATTCCTTGTGGGAAGCGTGGTTCTGGGGCAGGAGTATGCTCCGGAAGCTCCGATTGTGCCGAGTGCCGAGGGGAAAGGAGCACGCCCGCTTCAGGCGCCGTTTGTACTCACGCCGGAACAGCAGGTTCAGACCGACGCGGTTTTGAAACGGTGGGAGCAGTTCAGCACGGCCATCCGGACGTTTGAGTCGAAATTTACGCGGATGTTGTACGTGGTTTCGTTCCAGAAGGCGGGCGAGCTGGAACGGAAAGTGGAAACGGGCGAGTTGCGTTACGAGTCGCCGGACAAGGGGATGTTTTCGGTGAACGATGCGTCGGACGATCCGGTGGAGAAGTGGCTTTGCGACGGAAAGAACGTTTTTGAGTACAAATTCCAGCAGAAGCAGATCGACCAGCATGTGCTTCCTCCCCAGATGCAGGGGAAGGGGATCACCAGCGGGCCGTTGCCGTTTTTATTTGGGGCGTCGATGGAGGAATTGAAGCGGCGGTATTACATTCGTCTTTCGCAGCCGGCGACGGGCCAGCAGCGGCCGGGTCAGGTCTGGATTGAGGCGTTCCCGAAAACGGCGGAAGATTCGGTGGAGTTCCAGCGTGCAGAGATGATCATTACGTTTGTTCCGGAAGTACGTCCGTTGGCCATCAAGCTGCACAAGGCGAACAAGGAGCAGCACGTGTATGTTTTCGATCTGAAAAACATGAAGGTAAACAAGACGCAGTGGCTTCCCGCGAACTGGGCCCCGACGCTTGGCGAAAAGATGAAGATGAAGCTGGTTCCCGTCGAGGAGTGACCGTAATGATTCGAAATGTCTGTGCTTTCTTTTGTTGAAATTTTTTGATATTTTCAACAAAGGATGGAGGTCATGGATTTTGTTGGGAATCATCCGCTTTCTAATATGCTACGGTTCCCGTAGCGGGTTTGAAGGCTTCGATGGAAACATCGAAGATAAAAGGCAACTTCTAAAATAACGGAAATTAAATCATGGGCGTTGAGCTTACCGAACGATATGCGAAAGCACTGGAGTGGATTTGTGAAATTCACGCGACACAGCGGCGGAAGATGCACCAGGATCCGTATGTGGGGCACCTCTTGCGTGTTGGCGGAATGGTGTTAGAATGGGCGGAAAGCGAGGACGAAGCGATTGCGGCCCTGCTGCACGATGCGGCGGAAGATTGTGGCGGACAGGAAATGCTGGATGCCATTGCATCGAAGCTGGGTGCCACGGTCGCGGAATACGTGTTGGGGTGCAGTGATTCGCTGGTGGGAGACCCTTCCAGCAAAGCTCCGTGGAAGGAGCGAAAATTGCATCATATTGCGCGGGCGAAAACGGCGCCTCTGGCGGTACGGCGGATCATGTTGTGCGACAAAATCGACAACGCACGCAGTATTCTGGCGGAGAGGCGGATTTTGGGAAACGCGATTTTTGAGAAATTTCAGGGTGGGAAAGAGATCCTCTGGTACTTTCAACAGATGTTCGAGGTCTTGAGCGACGGTACGCCGAGGCAGCTTTCCGACGAATTACAGCGAATAGTGAAGGAATTATCGTGCGAAACATTTTAGTAACGAGTGCCCTGCCTTACGCGAACGGGCCGATTCATATTGGGCATTTGGTGGAATACATCCAGACGGACATTTGGGCGCGGGCGCAGCGGCTGCGTGGGAACAGGTGTCTTTACATCTGTGCGGACGATACGCATGGCACGGCGATCATGATTCGGGCGGCGGCGGAAGGTCGGACGCCGGAGGCGCTGATCGCGGACGTTCGAGAACAGCATTTGGCGGCATTCTCGGAGATGGACGTTCATTTTGACCATTTCGGCAGCACGAATTCTTCGGAGAATTTCGCGATTTGCTCCGAAATCTGGGCGTCGTTGCGGAAAGCGGGGCTGGTGCGGGAAAAGAAGGTTTCGCAGTTGTACGACACGCAGGTCGGGACGTTTCTGGCGGATCGTTTTGTACGTGGAACGTGCCCCAAGTGTGGGAAGCCGGATCAGTATGGGGACAGTTGCGACTGCGGGGCGACGTATTCGCCAGCGGATTTGATCCATCCGGTAAGCGCTCTTTCAGGCACAACGCCGGAGCTTCGGGAGGCGCAGCATCTGTTTGTGGAGATCGAGCAGCTTCATGATTTCCTGAACGCGTGGACGCAATCGGGCAATCACCTCCAGCCGGAGATCGCCAATTATCTGGCGGGGCATTTCCTTGGTGACAAGCTGCACGACTGGGATATTTCGCGGCCGGCGCCGTATTTCGGGTTTGAGATACCGGATTCGCCGGGGAATTATTGGTACGTCTGGTTTGACGCGCCGATCGGGTACATCGGTTCGACGCTGGAATATTGCAAGCGAACGGGAGAGGATTTTGATCGCCTGTGGCGGAGCGACGCGACAGAGATTCATCATTTCATCGGCAAGGATATTACGTATTTCCATACCCTGTTCTGGCCGTGCATGTTAAAGACCGCCGGATTCAACCTTCCGACGAGGGTGCACATCCATGGTTTCCTGACAGTCAACGGCGAGAAGATGTCGAAATCGAAGGGAACGTTCATCAAGGCAGAGACGTTCGCAAAGCATTTGGATTCGGCGTATCTGCGATATTATTACGCTTCCAAGCTGACCGGCCGCGTGGACGATCTGGATTTGAATCTGGTCGATATGACGCAGAAGGTGAATGCCGATTTGGTCGGAAACCTGGTAAATCTTGCCAGCCGGACGGCGAAGTTTGTGCGTGACCTGGGGCTTTCGGTGGAATATCCGCAGGACGACGGCATGTTTGCGTATGGGGCGGGGTTGGCCGACGAGATTGCGGAGGCTTACGAACATTGCGACTTTGCGAAGGTAACGCGGTTGGTGATGAGCATTGGCGACCGGGCGAACAAATTGATTGAGGACACGGCGCCATGGACGCTCCGCAAAGACCCGGCAAAGAAACAGCAGCTTCAGGACGTTTGCACGATCGCGTTGAATCTGTACCGGCAGATGGTGATTTATCTGTCGCCGATTTTGCCGCGGTTGGCGGTGCAAACGGGGGAACTTTTGGACGAAGATGCGAAACAATGGACGCTCGACGACGTGAAAACGCCGCTGCGTGGTACGAAGGTGAACGAGTTTAAACATTTGATGCAGCGTATGGACACTAAAAATATTGATGCGATGATTGAGGAAACGCGGGCGGAAAACGCACCGGTGGAGAGTAAACCGCAGTGGAACGATTCCGGAGACGCATTGGCCGCCGAGCCGATGGAGGGAATCTGCACGATTGACGATTTTGGGAAAGTGGATCTCCGCGTGGCCCGAATCGTGATGGCGGAGGATGTTCCGGAGGCGAAGAAGCTCCTGCATTTGACGTTGAGTCTGGGCGGCGAAAAGACGTTGAACGTATTTGCGGGAATCAAGGCGGCGTACAAGCCGGAGGACCTTCTGGGGCGTCTGGTGATTTGTGTCGCGAATCTTCAGCCACGCCAGATGAAGTTCGGATTGAGCGAAGGAATGATTTGCGCTGCCGGAGGTGGCGGCAAGGATGTGTTCCTTTTGACGCCAGATAAGGGTGCCGTTCCGGGACACCGCGTTCACTAATGAATTGATAATTGATGATTGGTTAATGGTTAATGGT
>JAUNBJ010000070.1 GCA_030535245.1 Planctomycetia bacterium
GGCTTGTGCCCCGGCTCCCGCTCCGGCTTGTGCTCCGGCCCCGGCTTGTGCTTCCTGCGGTTCCTGCGCTCCCTGCGGTTGCGGTGAAGTGATTTCGGTGGAACCGTGTGCCGTCCCGTGTGCTCCGTTCAACGGATTCTTCCGGAATCTGTTTGCCGGTTGCAGGACGATGGATTGCGGTTGTGACGTGGCTCCGGCCTGTGGTTGCGAAGTCGCTCCGGCTTGCGGTTGTGCTCCGGCCCCGGCCCCTGCGGTTGTGGCTCCGGCTCCTGCGGCTCCGGCTCCGGTAGCGGCTCCTGCGGTGGCTCCGGCTCCCGTTGCGGCTCCGGCCAAATGAGTTTTGTCGCGACGACAAACTTTTTCCTACAGAAGCCGGCGACTGGGAGTCGTCGGCTTTTTCTTTTTATTATGGAGAAAACCTCATGTCCACTTTGGAAACGATCCAAAATCTGGTATTCAAATTCAAGCGAAACATCGCGCAGTACAAGTCGCCGTCTTACAACGAAACGGAAACGCGAATCGAGTTTCTCAACCCGTTCTGGAAGGAGTTGGGCTGGGACGTCGACAACGAGGCGGGTTATGCGCTTCATTATCGCGACGTGGTTCACGAGGATTCGATTCGTTTGAAGGGTGTCGGGGTGAGACGCGAAAACAGCAAAGCGCCCGACTACGCATTCCGAATCGGCGGTGTGCGGAAGTTCTTTCTCGAAGCCAAAAAACCTTCGGTCACGATCAAATCGGACGTTTCGCCGGCGTACCAGCTGCGGTGTTACGGCTGGTCGTGCGGGCTGGCGCTTTCGGTGCTGAGCGATTTTGAGGAGTTTGCCGTTTACGACTGCCGCATTCGTCCGAAAAATACCGACCGGGCGGACACGGCGCGAATCAAGTACCTCACGTACGAGGAGTACGTCGATCGGTGGGACGAAATTGCCGAGATTTTCCACCGCGAAAGCATTCTTCAGGGGAGTTTCGACCGATTCGTCGCATCCCGAAAGTCGAAGGCTGGCACGTCGGAAGTGGACGAGGAATTTCTCCGGGAAATCGAACAGTGGCGTCTCATTCTGGCCAAAGATATTGCCCGGAATAATCCCAACCTGGACGCGAGGGATTTGAATTTCGTCGTACAGCGGACGATCGACCGGGTTCTCTTTCTGCGTATGGCGGAAGATCGGGGAATCGAGCCGGAGGATCAGCTTTTTTCCCTCCTGAACGATGCGAACATCTACCAGCGTTTGCAGGCGATTTACCAGAAAGCGGACGACAAATACAATTCCGGCTTCTTCCACTTTGCCGATGAGGACGACCAGACCGAGGCTCCCGACACCCTCACGCCGAAGCTGAACATCTCCGACCGAGCGTTTTCGGAAATCCTCCGTCGGGTTTATCCCCCCGCGTCGCCATACCGGTTCGACGTGCTGCCGGTGGAGATTCTGGGGAACGTCTACGAGCGATTCCTTGGAAAAGTCATCCGCCTGACCCCCGCCCGGCAGGTGAAAGTCGAGGAGAAGCCGGAAGTCAAAAAGTCCAACGGCGTCTTTTACACCCCGACGTACATCGTCGATTATATCGTGAAAAACACGGTCGGAACCCTCTGCGCCGGCAAAACGCCTCGGGAGGTTTCCAAACTGAAAATCCTCGACCCCGCCTGCGGCAGCGGTTCGTTCCTGCTGGGAGCGTATCAATTCCTCCTCAACTGGCACCTGGAGTATTACCTTGCCGAAATGGCGAAAACGGGCAAAATCCCCCAGTCCCCCCCGTCGCCCGGCAAACGGAAAAAAAAGAGCGACCCCAATGCCCTGGCACAAACCAGTACCGGCGAGTGGAAGCTCACCCTCTCCGAACGGAAGCGGATTTTGCTCAACAACATCCACGGCGTGGACATCGACACGCAGGCGGTGGAAGTGACGAAACTTTCCCTCTCGCTCTGCGTGCTGGAGGGGTTCAACGACGAAACGATCCAGTCCAACCTCCGCCTTTTCTACGATCGTGCCCTGCCGAACCTCTCCCGGAACATCCTCTGCGGCAACTCGCTCATCTCCCCCGATTTTTACGATACCGATCAACAAACCCTGTTCGACCTCGACGAACGCCTGACCATCAACGCCTTCGACTGGCACGACCCCCAATACGGTTTCGGCGAAATCATGAAAAACGGTGGCTTCGACGCCGTGATCGGAAATCCGCCGTATGTGAGAGTTCAGGTATTACAGGACTCAAATCCTAATGTAGTTCCTTATTTCAAAAAGAACTATAGTGAAACAGCAAGCGATAATTTTGACATATACATGCTTTTCATTCAAAAAGCATTTGAGCTGTTAAACGAGAATGGTGTTTCTGGTAACATTCTGCCTCACAAATTTTTTAAGGGAAATTCAGGATATGGTATCCGCCATCATCTCACAAATAAAAAAGCAATCAGGGAAATTGTTGACTTTACCACCAACCAAGTGTTTAAAAGTGCAACGACCTACACCTGTCTACTTTTTCTTTCGAAATGCCCAACAGATGTAATGCGTTATAAAAAATTCCCTTTAGGCGATAATTTTCAGGATTTGTCAAATATAATTTTCGAACAATTCAAGAGCAAGACATTCAGTGGTGAAGACTGGAATTTTGCAAACTATGAAAACATGAAAATTGTCGAACATATACGAAAACAGGCATATTCTTTTGAGCAAATAACCAATGCGATTTTTAAAGGTTCTTCCACGGGAAATGATTCAATCTTTCTGTTAAAGTTGATTAAAAAGGGCAAGCATACCAGTGTTGTGAAATCGAATTTTTCTCCAGAGCCTTTTGAGATTGAAAACGAGATTATCGTTCCTTTTCTTTTTGGCGAGGACGTAAGAAGATATTTGGAACCAAACCCACAATGCTGGCTATTAATGCCTTACGATCTTCAAAGCGATAAAGCATGTCTTCTCCCTATAGAGGTGTTAAAGACAAAATATCCGTTAGCATTTTCCTATTTGAAGTATGCTAAAAAAACTTTACAACAACGAAAAGTGAATACCACGGCTGAGACGTTTTACAAATATTCCGCAGCACGGAGCATGATGCGTTATCGCCAACCTAAAATAATGATACCAGACATGTTGGTTCAGAACAGAATAACCTATGATTTTGATGGGAAATACTTCCATGGCCCTGGCATTCATAGCGTTGAATTCAATGAATTAATAGGAGAAACAGAAGAACTCGTATATCTGGCTATCCTGAATTCAAAATTATTCTGGTTTTATATAGTAAATACAAGTACAGCATTACGAGGAGATGCCTATCGATTAACACCAGAATTTTTAAATTCTTTCGGATTTCCTGATTTAACGTTGCCACATTATCGGAAAACAACAACAAAGTTATCTTCAATTACCAAACAAATCCTGTCGTTGAATCGTCGCCTTCAGACCGAAACGTTCACCAAACCACGGGAACGGGAAATGTTGGAGCGTGAAGTATTTTCCCTCGACCGGCAAATCGACACCCTCGTTTACGACCTTTACGCCCTAACCCCGGAGGAACGAAAACTCATCGAATCCTAACAAAACCGTGCGGAGCCGTGAACGGAGGGCGTAGCCCGTAGTTCCGGAAAACTGCCGAATGATTCCCCCTCCAGCGTGATTTTCCGAAAATTACCGAATAACACACCATCCAGCGTGATTTTTCCGGGACTGCGCTTCGCTCCGTCCACGGCTCCACACGGTGGCCCCGGAGCCGTGAACGGAGGGCGTAGCCCGTAGTTCCGGAAAACTGCCGAATGATTCCCCCTCCAGCGTGATTTTCCGAAAATTACCGAATAACACACCATCCAGCGTGATTTTTCCGGGACTGCGCTTCGCTCCGTCCACGGCTCCACACGGTGGCCCCGGAGCCGTGAACGAAGGGCTTTAGCCCGTAGTTCCGGGAAACCACCGAACGATTCCCCATCCAGCGTGACTTTTCCGAAAATTGCCGAATAACTCATCATTCAGCGTGATTTTCCGGGACTGCGCTTCGCTCCGTCCACGGCTCCACACGGTGGCCCCGGAGCCGTGAACGAAGGGCTTTAGCCCGTAGTTCCGGAAAACTGCCGAACGATTTACCATCCAGCGTGACTTTTCCGGGACTACGCTTCGCTTCGTCCACGGCTCCACACGGTGACCTCGGAGCCGTGAACGAAGGGCTTTAGCCCGTAGTTCCGGAAAACCACCAAACGATTCACCATCCAGCGTGACTTTTCCGAAAATTGCCAAACAATTCACCATCCAGCGTAATTTTTCCGGGACTGCGCTTCGCTCCGTCCACGGCTCCACACGGTGGCCTCGGAGCCGTGAACGAAGGGCTTTAGCCCGTAGTTCCGGGAAACCACCGAACGATTCACCATCCAGCGTGACTTTTCCGAAAATTGCCGAATAATTCACCATCCAGCGTGACTTTCCCGGGACTGCGCTTCGCTTCGTCCACGGCTCCATGCGGTTCCATGCGGTTCCGCACGTCCGTACGGTGCCGATACGGTTTCAAAATAAATAACAACAGCTTGAAAAGGATTCAGAACAATGATGACCGACACGTACTTCATCACGATGACGACACGCGGCTCATGGCTCCACGGTGACGAAAGAGGTTCTTTTGAGCGAAATGGGAAATATCTTCCCCCTTCCATTGACCGTTTTGAACAGGACAAAGCGTTGCTGAACCAGCCCCCCTTTGCGTTTACTCCCGCGATGATTGACGTGGTAAAACAGGCATTTCAGGAGGTTGCCGCACAAAGAGGATGGAAAATTTACGCCCTGACGGTTCAGGAGCATCATGCACATGTTGTCCTGTGGGCACGTCATGAAAAAGGAGAAAATGTTCGTAATGCCTTAAAGAGCAAAGCGACCATGCGATTGCGGAGAGCGAATTGGATTTCCCCACAACAGGAGCCGTGGACGCGATTGGGAAACATCATTCCCGTGCGTGATTCCGTGGAATTAAACTCGATTTGCCAATACATCAACAATCATCCCAATGGAGCCGTGAACGAAGGGCTTTAGCCCGTAGTTCCGGAAAATTGCCGAACGATTCACCATCCAGCGTGATTTTCCGGGACTACGCTTATACTCCGTCCACGGTTTCAGTTATTTATCCAGCACCACCCAGCGCGGTTCCAGCGGCTGCAACTCCAGCGAAATCGGCGAGGCAGCTCCGGTGAACACCGCTTTTCGTGGTTCCCGAACCGTGTTGACGACAAGAAGATACGTCGTTCCATCCATCGCGTACGTCCGCCAGGCCACGTCGGGTGAAGAATCTTCCGCCGGAACCAGCGCCAACGGCTTTTCCACCGACAGCAACACGGGGATTTTTTCGGAAACCTCCTCCGCTATCTGGGACACCTCTCCCCACCGCTTCTCAAATTTGGCCTGCTGCGTCGCTGCGTCGTCCTCTTTCTGCACATCGTTTCGGAACAGGTCGTAGTAACTGTAGCAGATGATCCCGTTCGCACCACCGGCAATGTTCATCCAGACCATGGCCCGCATTTCCTCGTACGTGGGGGCTTTTGAGGCGGCTTTTTCCGCAGCGGTTTTGCGGTAATTGCCCCAGTTAAAAATCTGCGGCACCTGCCAGACGGCGCGAAGTCCGAACCCGGCCTCATTCGTCCGTCGGCTCCAGTCCCACGCCATGCCGATCGGTTTTCCTGGAATCGGATACGGGTCGGTTCCGGCGATGTCAAACGTGGGAAGATAGCTGCGCATCTGGTTGATCTGGTACAGCACGGCCCACGTGGGACGCCCCGGATCAAGCGATTCCATCAAATCCCGCCGTGCGCTCAGCTCGGCCAGCATGGTGAGCGGCAACTCGTCGTTGATGTACCACGCCATGATGCCGGGATGCGATTTCATTTCCGCGACTTTCGCTTTGGTTCGCTCGATTCCCTCGGCGTCGGTTTTCACGTGCAGTCCGGCGTAGTAGTCCTTTACACTGTAAATCGTCCGGATTCCCTTCGCGTAGAGCTGATCCAGCGTTTCCCACCGCAGTGCCGGATACGGCATGATGCAGTTGAATTTCGACGCGGCCAACCGGTCGATATCCTCCGCCTGAGGATAGTGGAAGTACAATCCAAGCGGGAAGAAAGGTTTTCCATCCAGAATCAACCGACGGTGTTCGTCGATATACGCTTTGCGTTCGGGAAATTTTTCCAGTTTTTTCATGGAAATGGAGATTGTTTCCATGCGGTCTCTTTCCGGGTTTTTAGCTTCGCAGGAGAGCGTGTATTCCCCCACGGCCAGCGGCGTCGTGTCCAACTGAAATTCCACCACGCCGTTTTCCAGCTTCACCGGTTGGGCCGTCGTGATCTTTCGGTCGCCCTGCCGCACATGCAAGACGATCTTGTCCGCCGAAAAGGAGGTGTATCGCCGCACGTTCACCCCAACGCAAACCCGCACTTCCCCTCCAAGCGTCTGATTCCGATAACGGTCGGTCACAATGGCCTGAAAAAGCGACGGGAAATACTCCCGAATCTCCACGTCGTCGAACCATGCCGTCCCCACCGTCGCCTGCTTGCCGTAGCAGGTGATGGAACATCGCCCCGCCTCGGCCGGAACGTCGGCAAGCGTTTCGATCCGCGTCCAGTCGTTCGTCCCCGTACACCCATGGGCATACGCACCACCAAGCCACTTCCCCTGCGTATCGCTCCACTCCATGCAGAGGGTCGCCTGCCCGTTTTTCACATCCTGCGTTTTCACCCACGCCGACACGATATACGACTTCCCCGGCTTCACGTCCGCATGTTGGGAACAGAGGCAGTATCGCTCCGGGTCGTTTTCCGACCACTTCAGTGAATGCTTTCCGGTACGCGCCACTTCCGTATCCACCGAGTACACCTTCGTGTTTCCCGACCACTCCTCCGGAAACGACCGCGCTGACAGAACCTCGAACGACGCGTTTCGCACCGGATTCTCGTCGGCCCATGCCCAAAGCCCCACCAACAGAAACAGTCCCAGACAAATTTTTTTCATAATAAACCTCAATTCTTAAAAGGAAGGATGGATGAATACACGCATTTTACAGAAAAAATTCCCCCACGGAAACCCCCTCCGCAGGGTTTACGTCCAGGGCAATGGTGGAGGATTCACTCTCCCACCCACGTTTGCCACTCCTGGGGCAGGGGAGCGGTCAGGGTGAGTCGCTCGTCACGCTGGGGGTGTTTGAAACAGAGGGAACGGCTATGCAGGGCGATGGCACGGAGGCGTTCGTCGTCGTAAGGGATGCCGAACGGTCGTTGGGCACCGTACTGCGCGTCGCCCAGCACGGGGAATCCTCTGGAGGCGGCCTGAAGGCGGATTTGGTGCGTTCGTCCCGTTTCCAGCTCGATTTCCAGATGGGTGCAATGCTCCCAGCGTCGCAGCACACGATAGTGCAGCAATGCCCAGCGTCCTTCGGGGTGTTTCGAGGAAACCACCTCGGCCCGTGCTTCGTCGGGGACTTTGCGGAGGAAATCTTCCCAGTCGCCGGTGTCGTCCGGGACGTTTCCTTCGACTAAGACCCAATATTTTTTGGCGACCATGCGCATTTGGAACTGCTCGGAAAGGCGTCTGGCGGCGGTGCGGCTCAGGGCAAAGACCATGGCCCCCGTGGCGGGACGGTCCAGACGGTGGGGCACGCCCAGATAAACGTTGTCGCAGGGTTTTCCGATTTTTTGTCCGACCATGGTTTTGATTTGAGTTACCATGCTGTCGATTCCGGGCGGGGCCTGCACCAGGAGGCCGGAAGGCTTGTTGACAACCAGAACGGGACCATCTTCGTATAAAATCTGCATGAAAACCTCGTCAAAACATCGGATACCTGAATAAAATATACCGGATTTTAAAATTTTTTCAACAATCCACCTTTCTAAAAATGAAAATAATGTATAATATATAAAGGTAACCTCTCAAAAGAATAGGGCAATGTTCCTGAAAGGTGTTTCAGGGAAAGGAGACCGATATGATACGAAAGGGGTCAAGAACGTTGATGGTGTTGTTGGTCGTGACAGGCGTCTGTGGGGATGCGATAGCGCAGTACCCTTATGGGCGTCGCCCAGACCTTCCGCCAGAGCTTCAACGGGAGTCGAGCCGGATAAGCAACCCGACCGCGAACCCTTACGCGCCTGCGAAAACGCCGGAAGCACCGAAAAAACAGACGCCCGCCGTCGGTACACCGTCGTTGCCGGGATACGGTTCGGGGACGGTTCCCGGAGCGGGAGTTCGCCCCTCCGCCATGCCAGGTTCCACGCTTCCCGGAGCTGCCCTGCCGACCGGCACATCGGTTCCCCCCCAGGCGACGCCTGCCGTGGGGCAACCGCTCAAGCCGATGCCGCTTTTGAATCCGTATCCGCAGCCGCAGCCACGCGCCAACACCGGCGCGGCGGTTTATGGGCAGCACAATCCGGTGTATCCCCAGGAGAAACCGTTTGCCGACTACAAAGCTCCGGGGGCGTTCAGTCCGTACATGAATCTGTATCGACGCGACACGGTGCCGGGGATGGATAATTATACGATGTACGTCAAGCCGGCTATCGAAGCCCAGCAGCAGGAAGCGACCGCCCGGCAGCAGGCGCAGGCCGCCCGGCAGCAACAGGCGGAAGCCCAACGTGCGGCGGAAATGTCGCGATTGCCCCAGGTGGGCGCTTCCTACGGCAACCTGAACTCCGGTGCTTCCGGAACGACTTATGGTTTTGGAACCTTGCCCCCCACCCCCCCGGCGGCGGACGTTGCGACCCCCGGTTCGGATACGTCGGCAGAAAAAGAGAAAGGCACCGACCAGGAAACCGAGGACGAGCTGGGAACCGTGCGGATCAATCTGCTGAATCCCTACCTTCCCGCAGGAACCGGCACCGGAACCCCAACGAAAGTGATCCCCTAAATGATTCGGAAAATCCTTTTATTTTTGTTGAAAATCGGCCTGTCTGTCGCAATTTTAGGGGTGTTGCTTTGGCAGGCTGCCAGTAACGACGCCTTTACGCAACTCTTGGAAACCCGTAAACATTGGGGGAGCTTGGGGCTGGGATTTGCCTTTTCCTTCTTGGCCGTGTTCCTGACCATCACGCGTTGGTGGTGGCTCATGCGGATACAGGGGGCGACCATTCCCCTTCCGCTGACGTTGCGGGTGGGGTACATCGGTTATCTGTTCAACCTGGCCCCCATGGGGTTGGTCGGCGGCGACCTGCTCAAAGCGTGGATGCTGATCCATCATGAAAAAGAGAAACAGGACGTCGCCCCGATTGTGCTGGCTTCCATTTTTATTGACCGGATGATCGGACTGTACGCACTGTTCGTCATGGCGTCGCTGGCCGTGCTGGGGACGGGGATGCTCTGGAACCCTCCGAACTATGCCGACGCGTCGGCCGCAAGCGTCACGAACGGAATCTGCATTGCCGTGCTGGTCGCGTTTGGGGTGGGAACCGTCGCCTGGCTGGTGCTGTTATGCCCCGCATTTTCTGCCCCAAAACCTGCGAAAAAAAGCTCCCGCTGGGTGGAACTGCTCCAGAAAATCGTGCTTTCCGTCCGCATGTACCGCCATTATCCGGGAAAACTGGGCGGGGTGCTGGCGATGAGCGTTCTCATTCACACCTGTTTTGCCATTTCCGTTTATTTCATTGCCGCAGGGCTTTGGGAAGCGTATCCGAGTTTCCTCCAGCATCTGTACATTTCACCCATTTCCATGTCCACGTCTGCCATACCGCTCCCTTTCGGCCCCTACGAGGCGGTTTTGGATCGGATGTATCGGGACGTTCTGGGGGTGTATGGACGTGGGTTGACCGTCGCGTTGGCCTATCGAATCGTCTGCCTGGGGATCGCTTCGCTGGGGATGATTTTTTATTTCACCTCCCGCGCCGAAGTTCGCGAAACCATGCGGGAAGCGAAAAAATAAATGGCACCTTCTAAAAACCGCTTCCCCATGTTTTTCCGCTGCTTCCGGAACTACGGGCTACGCCCTTCGTTCTCGGCTCCGCACGGCTGTTAACCATGAACCATTCTTGGATGGGTCCCCCTTTGGAAATTGAGGGTTGTTGTTTATAATAGAATGATTGTAGCAGGTATCCCGAAGTAATTAATAGAGAGGACATTCCCATGACACGCAGTATGTTGATGGTGGCGGCGGTGCTGGCAATGACGGCTTCCGCTTTTGCCGAAGAAAAACTTCCATGGCAGCAGAACACCATGGAGTGGCTTTCGTCGCTTGAGGCTCCCGCCACGGTGGAAAACGCCACGGCCGAGAACGAAGAAGATATGAAAGAATATACCGAAGTGATTGCCGGTACGGACATTACGTTCGACATGGTTCCGATTCCGGGCGGCACGTTCAAAATGGGTGCCACGGACGAGGAACTGGAAGAATACGGCGTGGAAGCTGACGAATATTTAGCGGTCGACAACGTGGCGGAGCAGCCGCAGCACGAGGTGAAAGTTTCCCCGTTCTGGATGGGCAAATGCGAAGTCACCTGGGCCGAGTACGAAGCATGGTCGGCCAGGCTGGAGATTCAGCTTCGGGACGCCGCAGGCTACAAAGCCGAAAAACGCGACGGAATCGCCGACGCCATGATTCGCCCGACTCCGCCGTATACCGATATGACGTTTGATATGGGCAAGGACAAGCGTCCGGCCATCGCCATGTCGCTGTATGCCGCTCAGATGTACACGAAGTGGCTCTCCGCCAAGACGGGCCGGTACTACCGCCTGCCAACCGAAGCGGAATGGGAATATGCCTGCCGTGCCGGAACGACCACGCCGTTCAGCTTTGAGAACGTGGACGATATCGACGATTACGCATGGTACTACGACAATGCAGAGGACAAATACCAGAAAGTGGGCCAGAAAAAGCCGAATCCCTGGGGCCTGTACGACATGCACGGTAACGTTCGGGAATGGTGCCTCGACCAGTATCTGGTGGATGGTTATCTGAAGCAGACCGAAGCTGCCGACGGTAAGGCTCTGGTGGATCCGTTCTTCACCACGCCGGAACGTAAGCGTTATATGGGAGTCGCCCGTGGAGGTTCGTGGTACGACGACAAAGAGAATCTCCGCAGCGCCAGCCGTTTTGGCTCCAACGAAAACTGGAACATGGACGACCCGCAGATTCCCAAGAGTATCTGGTTTGAATCGTCCGCCAAAGAGTGTGGTTTCCGCGTGGTTCGCCCGCTTCGCGCTCCGAGTGCCGCCGAAATTCAGGCGTATGAACCCGACCCGTCCATCGCGCTGGAATACATGAAACTCAACGCACGCCAGCAGAAATAACAACGTTTTTCATGCTGGAGCGGATGCTTCGCTGTAAAATTGATAATGGTTAATGGTCAATGGTTAATGGTTTTTATTCAACCGTTTTTGTGTGGTAAGTAATCTTCTTACCATTCAGAAAACGGTCGGCACCACGCCATTAACCATTAACCATTTTCGATAATTATCTCTGAGCATTACGTGCCTGGCAGACGGTGACGGGGCAATCGGCGCATTTGGGGGAGCGTGCGGGGCAGACGCTCCGTCCCAGGAGAATCATCTGGTGGGAAATTTGGATCCATTTTTCCTGGGGCACGATCTTCATCAAATCCCGCTCGATTTTTTCGGGTGTGGTTTCCTGGGTGAGGCCCATTTTTTGGGAAATCCGCGAAACGTGGGTATCGACGACCACGCCGTCAGCCAGACCGAAGGCGGAGCCACGCACGCAGTTGGCGGTTTTGCGACCGACGCCAGGCAGGGCGACCAGGGCGTCCATTTCCTTGGGGACTTCGCCGTGGTATTTTTCGACGAGAATCTGGCAGCAGGCACGGATGTTTTTCGCTTTGTTGTGATAGAACCCGGTGCTGTGGATATCGTTTTCCAGGGCTTCGAGGGGAGCGGTCGCGTAATCTTGGGCCGTTTTGTATTTTTGGAATAAATCCTGCGTCACGATATTGACGCGTGCGTCGGTACACTGAGCGGACAGGATGGTCGCGATCAACAGTTCCAGCGGCGAATAGAACCGCAGCTCGCACCCCGCGTCGGGGAACAGGGCGTCGAGGATTTCGCAAACTTTTTTCGCGTGGGCTTTCGTGCCGTATTTCATAGGGATTCCTCCGGGAAAAGTTTTTCTTCAGGATACACCGGAAGCGGGGATTCGTCAAGCCCTCCAAACCGCTCTTGTCACGCGGGCTGTTTTTTGCTATGGAATAAGGGATGAAATTCTTTGTGACAGGACAGAAACGGAGCGGACGCATGCGGAACGTTTGGACTTTTTTCGGAATACTGCTGGGGCAGGCGGCACTGGTTTTCGGCCAGTTCCCGTATACGGCGACGGTTTGCGAGGATGGGGCCATGCTCCGCAGTGGGCCGGGAACGAATTATTATGCCACGGACACCTGCCGGAATGGCGATACGGTGGAGGTTTACCGGCACACGTTTGACGGCTGGTGTGCGGTGCGTCCTCCGGCGGGGAGTTATTCGTGGGTGGCCGCCCGGTACGTCCAGCATTACGACGGGGATTTGGCACGGGTCGTGGGGGATCGGGTTCCCTGTTACGTCGGCAGTCGCATCACGCAGGAAAAAACAGCGTCGCAGGTTTCGCTGGCGTCGGGGAAGGTGCTGGAAATTCTGGCGGCCCCGAATGGCGATACGGAAGCGTGGTACAAGGTTTCGCCCCCCAGCGGGGAGTTTCGTTACATCCATGGCAAATTCCTGACTCCGAATCGTACGGGCGTTACGACGCTGCCGGACGCGCAGGTTTCGGAATTGCCTTCCCTTACGGCAGCAGCTTCCGGCCCGGTGGCGTCGCCGGTGGATGTTCCGGACGTGACGCTGCCGAAGGAAAGCGCATTTCAAAACACGTTCAACCAGTTGGATGCGGATCTGTCGTACATCCTTTCCACGCCGGACGCTTCGCGGTGGGAAACGGAAGATTTGCTGTTGCGGGTCAATCGGCTGATGAACCAGGCCGAGACGCTCGACCAGCGGAATCGAACGGAAGCGTTACGCAAGAAAGTTCTCGACGCCGACAAGGTTCGTAAAAGTCGAATCGCGTTCAACAACCTGTCCGGCAACCGACCGGGCGGGGGGGTTGTGACGGGGAGTTCGGGAAGTTGTCCGCGTGTATCGACGCCGGGCCGCTGCTCCCGTTTCGCTCAGCCGTTCAGCACGACGCCGGGGCGTTGGGATTATCAGGGAATCCTGGTTCGCGTTCAGCCGCAGACGTACCGCGACCTGACCCTGCCGAAGTACGCCCTGATGGACGAACATGGACTGGTTCGCTGTTTTGTCACCACGACTGCCATCGACCTGGCCCCCTACGAGGGGAAAGCGGTCGCGTTGGCCGGGACACGGAACTACCTCAAAGACCAGCGGACGTTCAACCTGAACGTGAAGCAGGTCGTGAACGGAAACCTCTGATTTCACCGCATCCTCACGAAAATCAGAACTCCCCGACCCCCGGTTCGCGCACGATGGGGTTGGAACGGATGGGACTTTCGGAAATTTCACGCACCTGATAATCCTCCGGAATACCGTTTTGGAAGGTGGTCTGGAGGAATTTTTCGATACGCAAAATGGTAGCGGGGTTCTGGAAAGCCACAACACGCGGCGGTTCCATGCAGACGGAGACCTGCCATTCCGTTTCAACGTCGTCAGGATCGACGATTGGGATCATTTTTTCTTCAAGGATGTCCGAATTGATTCCTTCGGGAATCTTGAAAACGCGAACCAGTCCGTAGTCTTCCGGGTTACAGGTCAGCAGAAAACAACCGTGGTACGGAATCGCTTCAGACTGCCAGGAGGAGAGATCGAAGATTTCGTTCAGCACCTCGGACACCCGTTTGTCTTTGCACGAATAGGTGATCTTTTCGGGAAGAAAGAACCCCTCGTCCCATAAGGAAGTCGTGAATACGATTTCGGCCCCCGTCTGGCGTTTCAGGTCGTCGAGCAGCTTGGCGGGGGGAAGATTCTGGTAATCGAGCGTCACGTTCTTCTCCGCCAGGGCGAGCGTTTGGGAGTCAATTTCACACGGCACACCGTTCCATTGACGCAAAAATTCCCGAACCAGCCAATGCCCCCGGCACGTCTGCTTCACTATGAGAAAATCGTGGAGCGTTCCGGCAAATCCCTCCCCACCATTTTCCTCAAACGTGTCCGGATAAACGTTGTTTTTCAGGGCTTCGAGAAACTGCTCAACCTGAATGCCGGACACCCAGTTTTTGGAGGGAGGCAACGGCATATACTGCATATAACCGCCGCCCATCAAACTCCCCCCTCGCAAACCGTCCTTGAAGTTTATTTCCGTTTTTTCAAGTGGAATATCCGGCGGCATCAGGTAAACGCGCGTTTCGTAAATGGCTTCCCCGTTCATGGAAGTCAGCCAGAATCGTCCGTCCTGAATCTGCCAGTCGAACCGGCCTTCACACAGCAAATCCAGCACCACGCGAACGGGAACCTTTTCCGCTTTCAGCAGAAACGTTGTCTCCTCCAGACCGTCCTCCGCAATCGCATCGGTGTCCCATTGGAGGGGAAGTTGAAGCCGTTCCTGAAAATCCTTTTCGACGTCGGCCAGGGAAGCGTTCACGTAATTCACCGAAACCCGACGCTCCAGCAGTTTTTGCGTCGCATCCGCCTGAGGGGTGACGATTTCGGGATGTTGGCATTTTTCCAAAAACGCCCGAACGGCCCGCTGATTTTTGGGCGACTGCGTTACCCCAAGCAGCTTACCGATAGGGCGAATGGCCCCCCACCCGCCAAGATCTACCCACGAATCAGGGGAGACGGCATGGAGGATTGCCGCAATCAGTTCCTCCGTTTCGTGTGCCCTCCTTTCTGGAGAATCAAAGGCTAAAATCCAGGATGGGAGGGCGTACGTCCGAAAAATCAAATCCTTCCACTCCCTTTCCAGCAGATGAATCCGCCCCCCGTGTAAATCCCACGAAATATTCGTTTCATAATACCGGAAAAGGTGATCCAACAACTTCCGAAGCGGTCGGGATTTCCAAACGATACCATCGGGAAACGTAATGTCCGGATTGTCTACGTACCACCGAAACATCTCGTTGTTCTCGAAAACCAGCCCGAACTGTCGTTGCAGGTCGTCCACCACCCGCCGCAGCGTAACCTCTTTGGGGTACTGGACGGAAACCGGCTGTGCCAGCTTGCGAAGCAACGCCTGGTCCGCCTCCGTTTCGGGAAGGTCGGGATGATTCAAACGATCCAGAAATTCCCGGATTTTCGCATGTACGTCCACCGTCTGGAATACGACGAAACAGGTTCCTGCCGAAAGAATCCACCCGTCCCCTCCGTTATCCATCCATGTTTCCGACGCCACCAGAGACTCCACGTCGTATTGGAAATTTTCCTTTGCACAAGGGACGTCCGTCTTTATGAAATCCGGGTACGTATACGCCAGAAGAACCCACGTTTCCCCATCCATCGCCGCCGGGGGAAGCGCGTCGGGATGAGCCATGGCATTCCATGTTTCCTGAATTTCACGGTGCATTCTCGGAGTGCCACGCAACTTCAAATGAACCTGCATTTCGTATTCCGGAGGTTCCTCACCGTCACGCACCAGCCGCTCCACAAGGGATTGAATCTCGGTTTCCAGAACGCCCGGAGGGAAGGTGTAATCCTCTGCCTCCGGCTCCATCGCAAAACCTGCACCCGTTAAAAAAATACCCAACAGTAACAGATGCTTCATGACCCCCTCTATTCTCTCTCTGGTAACCTGCTAAATTAATAATGGTAAATGGTTAATGGTTAATCATTTTTATTCAACCATTTTTGTGTGGGTGAGTAACCTTCTTACCATTCAGAAAATGGTTGGAACCAGGCCATTTACCATTAACCATTTACCATTAACCATTAATTTACGACACAACCTCAAAGCCTTTTCGTTGTTCTCGGTTGATGAAGCGGTTGGCTTGCGGGTCGTTGGGGAAGCGTTCGGCGGCAGGGTCCCAATCCAGGGTTCGGCCCAGACGGATGGCAATGTTGCAGACGTGGCAGGAGGTCATGGTCTGCGTGTGGCTGAACACGTCGGAAACCGGCTCTCCCCCTTCGCGGACGCACTGGTAGAAGTTCGTCATGTGGTCGGCGACCGGCTTTCCTTTGAAAATCTTTTTCTGCTCCGCCTCGCCGTAGAAGCCTTTGTCCCACTCCTCCTCGATCGGTTTTCCGGTAATTCGTCCGCAGTTGACGAAAATTCGCCCTTTTTCGCCTTCAAACAGAATCCCATCGGAGAGGCGGGTTTCGATATCCACGTTCACCCCGCCGCTGGTGCGGGTTTTCAGGTAAAAATCGTAAGCGACGTTGCAGTAGTCGTACTCCGTTGGGAAGCCGTCTTTCATCGGGAGCGGGGAATGGCAGTCGGACGGATCGACCCAGACCAGCCCCTTGCCCGGCCGATCCTCCCCCAACGCCCAGAGCGTCGTGTCGAGGTAATGGGCACCCCAGTCGGTGATTTTCCCCCCCGCGTACTCGTACCAGCCGCGAAAGGTGAAGTGGCAACGTTCTTTCATGTAGGGGAATTCGGGAGCCTGCCCCTGCCACGTGTTCCAATCCAGTTCGGGCGGAACGGGGACGACCTTGAAACGTTGATCTTTCGGAGGTGCCACGGTCACGTACGGCGGTTTGGCGAGGGAAACCAGCACGTGGTGGATTTTCCCCAACAGCCCCTGTTGCACCATGTTCACCGCACGGGTGAATCGGGGCATTTCGCACCGACGTTGCGTTCCCACGGCAAAAACCAGCTTCGGGTTCGCGCGGGCTTTTTCACGAATCACCTGATCTTCCCGAATCGTCAGCGTCAGTGGTTTTTCACAGAAAACATGCTTCCCGGCGTCCAGGGCGTCGAGGCAGATTTTCGTGTGCCAGTGGTCGGGAGTTCCGATGCAGACGGTATCGATCTCTTTGCGGTCGAGAATCCGGCGGTAATCCGTCACCATTTCCGCCTTCCCGTCGCAGAGTGACGTGTTGGCGGCGTCGAGGTGGGTTCTGTCGAGGTCGGCCAGCATGGCCAGCTTCGCATGTTTTTGGTGCAGGCTTGCGTCGTACGTTCCGCGTCCACCGACACCGATGACTCCGCAGCAAAGCAGGGAATGGGGGGCGAAATCGCCGAAAGCGACCGGAAGGAATGCAGGCACACTCACGCCCGTTGCCGCGAGGGCCGACAGACGGAGAACGGTTCTTCGAGATGGTTTCATGGGATTTTCCTTTTTGTGAATGTTTTTGTGGATAAAATTTCAGACCATGTTTCAATTCCGTTGATTCCATTGTAACGGGGTGGGGAGAAAAAGTCAAGCATTCGGAGTACCTCCAGAGAGTACGCTCCCTATTTTTCGCGAATTGACCGTTGACCAGCCAAGCGATTCCCCGCAGCCTCCGGAACTACGGACTGTCCCCTCCGTTCACGGTTCGCAATGTTCCTGAACCATTCGTCCTGCGTAATAATTTTTCCTTCCCCCCGCTTTTCAGCAGGTGTCTGGGACGCTACAATAAATGGAATCAGGAGTTTGTCCCCTTTTTCAGGAATCCCATCATGCGTTCATTTTTATGTTTTTTGTTGCTCGAACTGCTCGGAACTCTCGCCGTATCTGCCGTGGAGTTGAACTTTGCGGCCAACGACCCTCAAAAACAGGCGGAAATGGAAAAATACGTCCAGCAGCTCGGAAACCCATCGTGGCAAATCCGTGAGGAAGCCGGGAGACGCATTCTTGAAGGGGGAATGGATGCCCTGGAAGCACTCCAAAAAGCGATGGAAAGCCCCGACCTGACCACCGCCGCCGCCGCGAAGTATTACTACGCCTCCCTCTCCCACGGCATGACGCGATCCTCCGACCCCCCCCAGGTGCAGGAAATCCTCGCCAACTACGGCACCAGCCAATCGGGAAATCTCGAAGTGATTACCATGCTCTCCCAACTGCCTGTCGAGGAATGCGTCGTGCCACTGGTGCGTATCGCCGAACTGGAAAGCTGCGACTCCATCTCCCTGCGGGCAGCCGCCGCCGTGTTGTGGGAACTCCCCTATCCGGTCGTCCTGCACCCTGTCCCCTCCATCCTGCCTTCCGAAGAAACCAAAAAACCTGTGGATGAATCCCTCCTGCTGACCCAGGAAGACCTCCCCAAAACCTGGGAAACGCGTAAGGAATACGTCCAGAAAATTCTCGAACACCTCACCCAAGTTCCCTCGAACACCAGCGGGGCCGTCCATCTGAAAAACGCGTTGGAATCGGAAATCGCCCCTCCCAACGCCGACGCCCTGCTCCCGCAGATCAGGGAAGAACGAAACGCTTTGGTTCGTCAATTCACCGCGGACAACACCATCGCCATGCCTGCCGACGCCTCCCTCGCCCTGCTTGAATGGAGTTACCTCCGTGCCGACCAATTAGCCCGGCTCGCCACCCCGGAACAAGGAACCTCCTTCCTGCAATATTGCCAAAAAAGCCTCCCCAGCCAGTTCGCTTCCAGCCAATACAACTCCGACCTGGAACGTCAAAACTCCATCATTCCACGATTACGGCTCGTAGAACAGCTCTTTGGACGCGGACATTGGAAATGGGGAAATTCCGAGGGAAAAATCCTCCTCCAGTCCGTGCAATCGGCCGAAGCGGTCGTCATCGCTCAAATTCTGGCCAACGCCATGCACCACTCCGGAAACCACACTCAGGCCGCAGAAACCCTGCTGCACAGCCTCCGAAGCCCCATTACCCGTACCGTCCTGCGACGCTACGATATGAGTGAAAACGACTTCCAAGCCCGCGCACGTTACTACCTTGCCTGCCAAGCCGGAGTTGAAAATGACGTCGAAAAACAGAAAACCCTCCTGGAAGAAATCCTTGCCATCGACCCCAACGAAGCGGATACCCTCATCCTCTGCTGGCAACTGGCCGAAGCTGGCTCCGACGACGTCTGGAAGAAAAAAACCGCCCAACGTATCGACGACGCCCTGGATGTTCTGAAAAAAAAGATTGAGGACTCCTCCAATATGGATATTGCCCAAAACCAGAATGTTTTCGCGTGGCTTGCCGCAAATACCAACCGCCGACTCGACGAAGCCCTCGAAGCCGCCCGAAGCGCCGTATTCGCCGAACCTGATAACGGCGGAATCCGCGATACGCTGGCTCACGCCCTGTTCGCACAAAAAAAATACGCCGATGCCGTAAAGGAACAAAAACAGGCCGCCAGGCTCCAGCCCAACGACCTCCAAATCCGACGAAATCTCTGGAGATTCGAGGAACAACTCCAAAAATCCACCTCCGACGAATCGCCACACTAGTGCTTTGTCACGAAAATAAATATTAATAAAAGCGAACGCAGTGAGCG
>JAUNBJ010000071.1 GCA_030535245.1 Planctomycetia bacterium
CCATTAACCATTAACCATTAATGGTTAGCGTTTCCTAACACAATTCTCACACAACGTTATTCGTTTCTTCATGTTGTTCTCATGCGGATATGTTATACTACGTCCGTTTTCAATGAAAGGAGAACATCCATGAAACGTATGTTGCTTTGGGCCGCGGGGTTGCTTTTGCTGGCAGGCTGCGGGGGGACGAACACAGAAAAGGCCGTGACGCTGAATGGTGCGGGAGCGACGTTTCCCTCGCCGGTGTATGCCAACTGGACGTACAACTTCACCCAGTTCACGCATGGCCAGACGCAGGTCAATTATCAGGGGGTTGGTTCGGGAGCGGGCGTTCGGCAGCTTCGGGAAGGGACGATCGATTTTGCCGGGACGGATTCCCCCCTGACGGCGGAGGAGCTGGAGAAGGAGGGTTTCGCACAGATTCCGATGTTGGCCGGGGGTGTGGTGGTCGTGGTGAATATACCGGGGGTCGAGACCAACCGGTTGAATCTGGATGCGGCGGTGCTGGCCGACATTTATCTGGGGAAGATCACGAAGTGGAACGCTCCGGAAATTGCGCGGGACAACCCGGATTTAACGTTGCCGGATTTGGAGATTGTGCCGATTTACCGTGCGGACGGTTCGGGAACCTCGTTCCTGTTCACGTCGTTTTTGAGCAAGGTTTCGCCGGCGTGGAAAAGCAGTGTTGGTGCGGGTGCGGCGGTACGTTTCCCGGTAGGGTTGGGAGGGCAAAAGAATCCGGGCGTTTGCAACAACGTGATGAAGATTCCCGGCAGTGTCGGGTACACGGAATATACGTATGCGGTGGAAATGAAGCTGGCGTGCGTCTGCCTGCGGAATGCGGCGGGAAAGTGCGTCGTCCCGAACAGTGCGAGTTTTACGGCGTCGCTTGCGGGGGTGGACTGGAAAGAGGAACCGGGATTTCGGGTCGATTTGACCAACGCACCGGGGGAAAACAGTTATCCTGTCACCGGCGTGACGTATCTGGTGTATCGCAAAACGTTGGAGGAACCGAAGCGTTCGGAACTGTTCCGGTACATCGCGTGGTGTTTCCGGGACGGGAAAGCGAAGGCGACCGAGATGGAATACGTTCCGCTGCCGCCGGAGGTGGTGGAGGTGGTGCTCGCTTCTCTGGGAGAGTCGAAGTAAGATGAACGATAACAACTTTCAGCGAATTTGTTGTGCGGCGGCCTGCTTGGCGCCCCTGTTGCTGGCGGGAATGGTGTTGTTGTTGGGAACCGGTTCGTGGGACGCATGGCGGACGTTCGGATGGGAATTTCTCGTCCGGGGCACGTGGGATCCGGCAAGGGAGCAATTCGGTGCGGGAAACGCCATGTTGGGAACGCTTCTGACCACTGGAATTGCCATGCTGCTTGCGGTGCCGCCTGCGTTTTTGACGGCGTTTTATCTGAATAACGCGGCGGAATGGGTACGGCGTCCACTGTCGCTGGGGCTGGATTTGCTGGCGGCGATTCCGAGCGTGATTTACGGCATGTGGGGGCTGTTCGTGCTGGCTCCGGTGGTGCAGAAGTACGTTCAGCCATTCCTGCTGAGCCTGCCGGGGCTGAGCCGACTTCCCATCTGGGGGACGGATCGGAACGGGTTTGGAATTTTTACCGCCGGACTGGTGCTGGCTTTGATGATTTTGCCGTACATCTCGGCAGTCATGCGGGACGTGTTTCGGATGACGCCCCCGTTGCTTGTGGAGGCGGCGCGGGGGATCGGCTGCACCCGTTGGGAAACGGCACGCGACATGGTGCTGCGTTACGGTTTTCGCGGGATGCTGGGCGGTGTGCTTCTGGGATTGGGTCGGGCGCTCGGGGAAACCATGGCGGTGCTGTTCGTGGTCGGCAATGTGATGCGTACCCCCGGCGGTCTGTTCGACGGAGGAACCACCATTGCCGCGACGTTGGCCAACCACTTTGCCGAGGCGGACGGGATGTTGCGAAGCGTCCTGTTTGCGTTGGGGTTGGTGCTGCTGGCGCTTACGTTTGCGGTCCAGATTCCCGCCTATTTTTACCGGAGCCGTTGATACACGAAGGAGAAAACATGAAACGACGAACGTTGCTTTTCCGGAACCTTACGGATCGCACGATGGGAGCAGTGGCGATTGCCTGCCTGTTGGGGGTGCTGGCGGCGATGCTGTGGATTTTGGAATCGGTCGGGACGCATGGTGCGGCGGTGATTTCGTGGGAATTTCTGACGCAACCCAGCCGGCCGCATGGTGTGCCGGGGGGTGGAATTGCCAACGCCCTGCTGGGAACCTTCCTGATGACGCTCTGTGCGGCGGCGATGGCGGTTCCGGCGGCGATGGCGGGGGGAATCTGGCTTTCCGAATTTGCGGCCGAGTCGAAAACGGGAGGCGTTCTTCGTGCGGCGGCAAACGTCATGATGGGGATTCCGTCGATCGTGACGGGACTTTTCGTGTACGCGGCGTGGGTGGTTCCGACGGGGCATTTTTCGGGATTTGCCGGGTCGCTGGCCCTGGCGATCATCATGTTCCCGGTGGTGATGCGGACGACGGAAGACATGCTCCGGATGGTTCCCAACACCCAGCGTGAAGCGGCCCTGGCGCTTGGGATGACACGGGCACGGGCGACGTTGACGGTGGTGTGCCGCTGTGCTCGCGGGGGGCTGGCGACCGGCGTTTTGATGGCACTTGCCCGGGTGAGCGGCGAAACGGCACCGCTTTTGTTCACCGCACTTTGGAGCAACGCGTGGTGCGGCGGCTTTTTCCACTCCCCGACCGCCAACATCCCCGTTTTAATGACGGAATACACCACGAACAGCCCCTACGAAGCCCTGCACGCCGCTGGCTGGGGGGCGGCATTGGTCATGATGGCGTGCCTTTTGGTTTTGAACATAACAACGCGGATTTACGCAAACCGCTGAACCCGTCAGGCGGATTTTTCCAACACCTTCCAAAGGAGACACCATGGAGAATATCAAAATAGAAGCACGGAACCTTAATTTTTACTACAACGACCATCCGGTGCTTTTTGAGAACCATTTACAGATCGAGACGAACAAAATCACGGCGATCATCGGGCCGTCCGGGTGCGGGAAATCGACCCACCTGCGAACGTACAACCGCATTTTCGAACTTTATCGGGGGCAACGGGCGACCGGGGAGGTGCTGCTCGACGGCAAAAGCATTTTCGCCCCGGACGTCAACCTGCTGGAACTGCGGCGTAAAGTGGGGATGATTTTTCAGAAACCGACGCCGTTTCCCATGTCGGTTTTCGAGAACATCGCGTATCCGCTGCGGCTGCATTTTCGGCTCTCGAAATCGGAGATTGCCGACCGGGTGGAGGCGTCTTTGCGGCAGGCGTCGGTCTGGGAGGAGGTGAAAGACAAACTCCATGCGGGGGGAACGGCCCTGTCCGGCGGCCAGCAGCAGCGACTGTGCATCGCCCGTGCCATCGCGGTGGAGCCGGAAGTGCTCCTCATGGACGAACCAACGTCGGCCATCGACCCGGTCGTAACATCGCAGATCGAGGAAACGGTGTCGGAACTGAAAAAGCGGTTCACCATCGTCATCGTGACGCACAACATGCAGCAGGCGTCGCGGCTGTCGGACAACACGGCGTTTTTTTACAAGGGGCGTATCGTGGAGTTTGGCTCCACCGAACAGATTTTTACCAATCCGAAAGAAAAGAAAACGGAAGATTATTTAACCGGAAGATTCAGTTGAGGCAAAAAACATGAGAACACATTGGGAACAGGAAATGATCATCCTGAAAAAAGCGGTCGCCAAACAGGCGGAACGCGTGGAGTGGGCGGTTCATCAATCGTTGAACGCTCTGGAGCAGAAGAACGTCAACCTGCTTTTGGACATCATCGGGCAGGACGACGAAATCGATCGCGAGGAAGTCCGGCTGGAGGAAGAATGCCTCAAGGTGCTGGCCCTGCACCAGCCGGTGGCGGGGGATTTGCGGTACATCATCACGCTTTTGAAGGTGAACACCGAGCTGGAACGGATCGGCGACCTGGCGGTCAACGTGGTGGAACGGATGATGAACCTGCTGGCACTGCGGGGCGAAACGCGTCCGATCGACATGATCCCCATGTTTCAGGAGGTGTTCCAGATGCTCAAAAAAGCGCTGGACGCCTTTCTGGGACGCGATTGCTTCACGGCGTCGCAGGTCGTGTCGCTCGACGACCAGGTGGATCGGCTCCACCAGAACAATTACCACACCATCCTTCAGAAACTCAAAGGGGAGGATCCCCCGGTCGAAGCACTGCTGGATTGGCTGAATATTTCCCGAAATCTGGAAAGAATGGCCGACTGCTGTACCAATATCGGGGAAGATGTGTTATACTTGGAGCAGGGAAAGATACTCCGGCATATTCCCGCCGTGAGTCCCGACGAAAACGAACAGGAAGAATCATGGCCAGTGAAAGAATATTAATCGTTGAGGATGAGCAGGCGATTGCCGATCTGGTGACGTACCACCTGGAAAAGGAAGGGTATCCCCATCACCGTGTCGCGACGACCGGAGAGGCAGCACTGCGGGAAGTGGTGGAGTTTTCCCCCGACCTGATTTTTCTGGACCTCATGCTTCCGGGAATCAGCGGGCTGGACGTCTGCCGGCAATGGAAGGCGAATCCCGAAACGGCCAACATCCCGATCATCATGCTGACCGCCAAAAGCGAGGAAAGCGACGTGATTGTGGGGCTGGAGCTGGGAGCCGACGACTATGTAACCAAACCGTTTCGTCCGAAATTGCTTTTGGCACGGATGCGGGCGTTGCTGCGACGCTGTTCCCGCGCTTTGCGTCCTTCCGAGGAAGAAGCGTCCATCCTGAATGTCGGCCCCCTGACGATGAACCGTCTGTCCCGGCAGGCGTGGCTCGACGGGGAACCGCTTTCCCTGACGTTCGGCGAGTTCAACACCCTCTACCTGCTTGCGAACCATCCGGGCCGGGTCTTTACCCGCCTGACGCTGGTATTGGAAACCCGTGGCGACGATTACCCCGTCACCGAACGGGCCATTGATGTGCAGATTCTGGCCCTTCGGCGAAAACTCGGACGGTACGCCACCCTGATCGAAACCGTTCGCGGCGTGGGGTATCGTTTTTCGGAAAAGGAGGCGACCCCATGAAAAAACGTTGGTTTTCCCTGCTCCCGCTGGGACTGGCAATCCTGCTGGGATGTATGCTGACCGTGCTTTTCATGGAGACGTTCCATGCTTCGCGGGAATTTGACCGGCAGATTCGGGACGAGGCGAAATCGTGTACCGGAATGCTTGTGTATGTTGCGGAGAACTACCTGGCAAACGACGACCTGGCGGGACTGGAAACGTTCTGCCGGGAAAAGCTGCCCAAACTGACGCGGCTGGAAACCCGTGTCACGCTTTTGAACGTCCGGGGCGACGTGCTGGTCGATTCGTGGAAGGATGCCGCCGACATGGAAAATCATGGTAACCGCCCGGAATTTTCCATCGAAGACGACTCCCTGCCAGAAGGGGAGCCGTACTCGGTAGTACTGCGGTACAGTACCACGGCCCAGCAGGAGATGTTCTACTGCATGACCCGCTTCACCGTCAAAGAAACGCCCTATTTTCTGCGGTGTGCCATTCCCAAACGGTCGCTTGACGCCAGGGTCGGGGAACTCCATCAGGCCCTGATGGTGCTGCTGCTGTTCGCGGTGGGACTGGCCGGAGGGTTGGCGTGGATTTTGTATCGCTGGCTGGCGATGCCGTCGATGAAACTGCTCGCCGCCGCCCGTGCGATTGCCGATGGGAAACTGGAAACCCCGCTCCCCGTCGCACGCCATGGCGTTTTGCGGGAAATGACCTCCTCCGTACATGCCATGACCGAACGGCTCCAGGAACAAATTCGCCAGATCACACGGGAAAAACGTGTCCGCGACGCCATTTTCGCCTCGCTCGACGAAGGGGTGATTCTGCTCGACCGGCAGGGAATCATTCGGGACATCAACCTTGCCGCGTGCGCCATTCTCGATATTCGTCCGGTAGGCGCAATGCACCACCCCCTGTCCGAAATCTGGCGGGATCGGCACTGGATGGACTTTTTTGAGACGCGGACTTCCGACGAACCGCTGAATCTGAAAAAGGCCATGACGCTCGACGTCCCGCTCGGAACACGCGAAGTCCAGCTTCAGGTGCAGTCGATCCAGTGGGATGCCGAACATACCGGCTTCCTCATGGTGCTGTACGACCGCACGGCACTTGCCAAACTGGAAAACTACCGTCGCGATTTCGTCGCCAACGTGTCGCACGAAATTAAAACGCCCCTGACCGTCATCATGGGAACCGTCGATACCCTTTTGGGCGGCGCCCTGGACGACCCTGAAATGGCGAAGAAATTTCTCGAAACCCTCGATACGCACGCCCGGCGGCTCCATACCCTTTTGGAGGATGTGCTCTCCCTTTCCAATCTGGAATGCAGCACCCGACGCGATACCCTGCCGATGGAAAACCGTTCCCTCGCCGAAACGGCCGAGCTGGCCTACGCACTCTGCCTGCCTGCCGCTGCGACACGGAATATCCGTCTGGAATTTCACGCGACTGAATCGGAAGCGTGCGTGGTTTCGCATGTCCCCGCCATGATGGAACAGGTGTTTGTCAACCTGCTGGACAACGCGATGAAATACTCTCCCCAGGGAAGTGTTGTGGAACTGGTCGTTTCGCACGATCCCTCCAACGGCACCGTTACCGCCCAGGTCAACGACCATGGCATCGGCATTCCGCAGGTGTCCATCTCCCGGATTTTCGAGCGATTCTATCGTGTCGATCCCTCTCGCAGCAAAGCCACCGGCGGCACGGGGCTGGGACTTTCCATCGTAAAACATATCGTCCAGCTGCACGACGGCAAAATCCACGTGGAAAGC
This sequence comes from Planctomycetia bacterium, assembly GCA_030535245.1. GTDB lineage: Bacteria > Planctomycetota > Planctomycetia > Pirellulales > Thermoguttaceae > RGIG3701. The sequence continues at coordinate 6,856 of JAUNBJ010000071.1, forward strand.
ACTCCCGAGGAAGGAACGCGGTTCACTCTGGTCTTTCCTGCCGCAAACACGGCCAGAATTGATAATTGATAATTGATAAGTGATATTAGTGTGCCCGTACCCGGGCGTCGGAGCCGTGAACGAAGCGTAGCGTAGTTCCGGAGGAGTGCCGAGTGATTCCCCACTGCTTCCGGAACTACGGGCTAAAGCCCTCCGTTCACGGCTCGTAGTGGAATCGTCGTTACGACAAGGGAGGCCAGAAGCGCAAGCGCCTGCCTCCCGAAGATGTTGCAATCGGCGGAAGCCGTAGTCGCTCCCGGTCGTACCGGGCTGCTTCCGGAACTACGGGCTACGCCCTCCGTTCACGGCTCGTGGTGGAATCATTAACGTTCGCTGATATTGTTACTCCATGTTAGCGTCGGCCTTTAGGCCGTTCATGTCGTACGAAGCGAGGGAAATTGATCGTAAGCATCACGAAAATCAGCGTAAGCGGCCTAAAGGCCGACGCTAACGAATCTGTGTTACACCAAGGGAGGCCAGAAGCGTAAGCGCCTGCCTCCCGAAGATATTGCAACCGGCGGAAGCCGTTGTGTGCTGCCCGCACCCGCACCCGGGCGGGCGTCATTCGTCGCTACCGTGCTTACCAACCATCCAGTAGAGGAGCGGAGCCGCTACGAAAATGGTCGAGTAGGTTCCCACGATAATACCGATGGTCATTACAAAGGCGAAGCCATGGATTGTCTCACCGCCGCGGATGTACAGGGCCAACGACACGATAAACGTCGTTAACGAGGTCATCACCGTACGGGCCAACGTCTGGTTCAGGCTGTAGTTGATCATGCTCTTGGTCAACTGCGGGTTTTTACCACGAACTTCACGAATTCGGTCGAACACGACGATCGTATCGTTCAGCGAGTAACCGATTAGTGTCAGGAAGGCGGCCAGAACGGTCAGGCTGATTTTGAAGTCCACGATCATCAGGAAGCCGAGGCAGGAAGCCAACCACGTACTGGCAGCCACAAGCCCCAATGCCATGATCACGTCGTGCACCAGCGCTGCGGTGGAGGCCAGACCAAAACTGACTTTCTGGAAACGGATCCAGATGTAGGCAATCACGCCCAAAAGGCTGGCAAACAGGGCCATCAACCCCTGAACGCACGTGCTTCCCGCGACCTGGCTTCCAATCGTCGTGCAGGAGGGGAATACCGGGGTGGAATTGACATCGTTCTGGATTGCCGTGAAGACTTCCGTTACTTCTGCGGCCGGCAGGTCGATTTGCACGGTCCAGTCGTTAAAGCGACGTTCACCCGCATCCGCTTCCGGAGCTTTCAGATCGAACACCACGTTCAGCTTTTCCATGGCGACCAGTTTGGCGGAGATCAGCGAGGAAACCGTTTCCTGATTCACCGCTTCCTCGAAGTGTATTTTCACTTCCGTCTGTTTGGCTGCGATGTTGACTTCTGCCGGAAGTTCCGCAACGCCGGAATCGACTGGAGTCGCGGGCAATTCGGTCGGTTCGGTCGGCTTCACTTCTTCCGCCGCCGGGGCCGGTTCGGTCGCAGCAGCAGGTTCCGTCGCAGCCGGGGCCGGGACATCTTCCACAGCCGGAGCAGGTTCCGCAGCAGGGGCCGGAGCATCTTCCTCAACCGGAGCGGGTTCGGTCACAGCCGGTTCGGTCGCAGCAGCAGGGTCCGCCGGGGCCGGAGCAGGTTCCGCAGCCGGGGCCGGAGCGGGTTCCGTCGCCTCCGCGGCGGGTTCGGTCGCAGCAGGTTCTGCAGCAGGGGCCGGAGCCGTTTCCGTCGCAGCCGGAGCCGGAGCGGGTTCTTCCGTCTGGCCGAACAGGTTCCAGACGAGCAACTGTTCCATCGGACGAATCGGCATACGGCACGCGCCTTCCGCCGGTTTGGGAGCGTCCGTCGCCGCCGGAGCGGGAGCCGGTTCCGCAGCCGGAGCCGCTTCCGGAGCCGGAGTTGCCGCCGGAGCCGGAATCTCATCGTTCAAAGGAGCCGGCGCGTTCGCATCCGCCTTCACGTTGGAGGCGATCTCAAACGTCATTGTGTTGGTTTTCAGTTCGCCAGGGAACCGTTCCTGAAGCAGTTTCTGAATCTGAATGAGGTACTCACTCGCTTCCACCCCCTTGGGACTGGTCGCGGTGATATTGTAACGACGGTTCAGCAACCCTTTGGCTTCGTCGGTGGTCAGCGTTACGTCGGTCACGGTCAGGTCTTCCATGGCATCCGACAGTTTATCGTAAATGCCGCTTTCCGTCTGCGGATTGTTGAACAGCACCTGCACCGAATCGCCACCGTTAAAGTCGATGTCGAAAATCCGGGTCGCGCCGGCCAGACTGTTGGAACGTGCGTAAACCGCTCCGATGGCCAACAGGCAGAGCACCGCCGAGATTCCCAGCGATACTTTCGTATAACTCATGAACGGAATATTGGTCGGCGGGAAAATGCGTCGCATCCGGATTTCCGTCAGCCAACCTTGATGAACGGCAACCTCAAAGATCGTCCGCCCGATGTAAATCGCACAGAACATACTGATGACGATACCAATCCACAAAATGATGGCAAACCCGCGAATCTGCTCCGTACCGATCCAGAACAGGATCGTCGCCACCAACAGGGTCGTGATGTTCGAGTCCACAATAGCACTCAACGCTTTGCCGAAACCGTTTCGCACGCAGTTGGAAATCGCGCTTCCCGCATCCCATTCCTCACGCATACGTTCGTAAATCAGGATGTTCGCGTCCACAGCCATACCGACGGTCAAGACCAAACCGGCAAGCCCCGGCAGCGTGAAAGCTGAATGAATCCCCACCATGATCCCGAACGTCAAAAGCATCAGCATGAACAGGCAGACCACCGCAACCCAACCGGAAAAACGGTAGTAAAACACCATGATCAACATGACAAGCAGCACGGAAATGAGGATGGCACTGCTGGCACGATGAATCGTATCCGTACCCAACGTCGGGCCGGTGGTCATTTCGCTCGACGGAATCTTGCCAAGCACCGCCGGCAAACGCCCCGCCTTCAAAATGCCCGCCAACTCCTGCGTCTTTTCCGGCGTGAATCCGCCCGAAATCTGGCCCCGGTCGGAAATCACACTCTGCAACCGCGGTGCACTCTGGAGATACCCGTCCAGAATAATGCCCAACTGACGATAATGGTCGTTGGCCGGGTTCTGCGGGTTCCGAACCGGCTGATTCGCACTGGTCAAACCCCGGAACAGATTCGCACCCATCGGATTGAACCGGAACTCCACAATCGGATTGAATCCATCGTGCGCCGGCGTCGCCGATTCCAAATATCCACCCTGCACGTTGAAATCGTCGTTGACGCAAAGAACTTCCACAATGTCTTTGCCGTCCTCTTTGGCATGACGGGAAATGTAACCTCCCGCTTCCCATCCCGTGTCACTCTCCGGAGCGACCGGAACCCACCATCCCAAAACCTCCGAATTGTCGGCGGTACGCACCACGCGGCCCGGCGTCTCTTGTGCGATCTTGATGATGTCTCCATGATCCCGCGCATTGGCCGTAATGCGAAATTCCAACGTTCCTACGCTCGCAATCTTCCGCTTCAACGCCGCAACCTCGTCCTCATTCACCTCCGGAATGACGATCTCCACCTGGTTGTCGCCCAACGCGCGAATGGTCACGTCCTTCACCGAGTCCGGGTCAACACGTTTCCGCAGAGCTACCGTCAGCTCCTCCATGTTCACCTTGTCCGGGGACACAACACCGAGGTCTTCCTGCGTCACCCCTTCCGAGCCGGCACCCTTGACTTCGTAAACCAGAATCGTTCCACCCCGAAGGTCAATCCCCAGCTTCACATTCTTCCAGCCTTCCGACCAGCTGCCCACCAGCATGGTCAGACCAAACATGAGCGCCATGAGCGACCACGTAAACCGCCAGAAAAAATTCGGCATACGCCAGACCTTGGTAAGAAACAGGGCGCCCACCGGGGGAACCACAAAAATCGCAATCAATGCGAGCAATAAATTCAACATCCTGAAAATCCTTTGTCAAAAACCGTAAACCAACGTTATTGATATTCCTATTTTTCTTCTTTTTCGCTCTTGTCCGAAAGCACCTCGCCCACGCAACTGCTCCAAATGCGAATCTTGACGTTATTCGCTTCATCGACCCGCAACGTGACGATTCCCTTCTCCCGGTCAATGTCGGTAATGACCCCATGAACCCCGCCAATCGTGACCACCTTGTCCAGCTTCTTCAGCGAATCCCACATCGCCTGGCGACGCTTCTGCTCCCGCTGCTGGGGACGAATCATGATAAACCACATGACGCCGAACAGTATAAACAACCACAACATCATCTGGAAAACACCCGAACCGGTGTCTTGCGCCGCCGCGTCGGAAGCCCCCTCCGCAAAAATCAGCCATTGCATCCTGTCCACGTTTGACTCCTTTGCTTCGTAAAAAAATATACAAGGATTCAATATAATATAGCCAAATCAAAAAAACAACAAGGGGAGTTCCCCTTTTTTTTTCAATTTTTTACCGATTTGAGGATTCTTGGGGGTGAAATTCAAAAATTCGTCATGCAATTCCTCGTCTCAGCATTCCCTATTCCCCCATTCCCCAACCTCGTTTACGCTGCGTAACAAATTCCGCATACTGCCCCGCACGTATCGCCACCCGCGCCCGCGACACCAGACGCTCGTAGTACGTAATATTATGAATCGAAAGCAAAATCGGCCCCAACATTTCCTGTGCTACAAACAAATGACGCAAATAGGCCCGACTCCGCCGACATGCCGGGCACGGACACCCCGCCTCCAACGGTTCCGCATCGTCGATATATTTCAGATTCCGCATCTTTATCGGGCCATGATCCGTAAACGCCATCGCGTTTCGCCCGTTTCGCGTCGGCATCACGCAGTCGAACATGTCGATCCCCCGCGCAATCCCCTCCAGCAAATCGACCGGCGTCCCGACCCCCATCAAATATCGCGGCTTTCCAAACGGCAAGGCGGGCGTCGTGTAATCCAACGTTTCGTACATCTTCTCCGGCGCCTCGCCCACGCTCAATCCCCCCACCGCATAGCCCGGAAAGTCCATCGCCACCAACGCCTCCGCACATTCCAGCCGGAAATCCTTCCGCAGCCCCCCCTGCACGATCGCGAACTGCACCTGATCCGCCCGATGATGCGCGTCCTGCGAACGCCTGGCCCAACGGATCGTCCGCAACATGGCGTCGTGAATCACATCGTCCGTATTCGGCAGCCCTGCCACATGGTCTAACACCATCGCAATGTCGCTCCCCAACGCCTCCTGGATCGCGACGGAACGCTCCGGCGATAACGTGAGCCGCCGCCCGTCAATATGCGACTGAAACTCCGCCCCCTCCTCCCGAATCTTCGTCCGCTGCGCCAGGCTGAAAAGCTGAAACCCCCCGCTGTCCGTCAACATCGGCCCCGTCCAGCCGGTAAAACGGTGCAGCCCCCCCAGCTTCCGAACCCGTTCCTCTCCCGGACGAAGCGTTAAATGGTACGTGTTCCCCAACACAATCCGCGCCCCGGTCGCCTCCAGCAGGCTCATCTCGATCCCCTTGACCGACCCTACCGTCCCCACCGGCATGAATGTCGGCGTTTCCACCACGCCATGCGGCGTCGTCATTCGCCCCGCTCGGGCCGCCCCGTCCGTCGCCTCCACCGCAAAGGAAAAGGCCAAAGAATCACCACCATCCTGATCCGACATGAATATTCCCCTCGCAAAAAACGCAAATCGGGATTTCCGAAAACCCGCCTACAAAAAAACGGAACCCGGAACGGAGTGTTTTCACAAAACACACGCCGCTCCGAGTTCCGAAGGATCTCCGCCTCACCGCTCCAAAAAACTCATTCGCCGTGCAGGTGCAACCCCATTTCCGTGAGCTTTTCGCGAACCTCGGTCAAACTCGTAACTCCAAAGTTCTTGCACGCCAAAAGCTCGTCCGCCGTTTTCCGAATCAGATCGCCCAGCGTGGTGATGTCGTTACGGTTCATGCACTTACGCGCACGTACCGAAAGCCCCAACGAAGAAATCGGCCGATTCATCGTTTCGGGATCCACCATCAAATCCGGCTCCTGCTGCGGCTGCGGCGCCTTCGTGCTGTTCTGCCCCAACGACAGGTTCCGGGACTTCAGCATGTTTTTCACTTCGATCAGGCTGGTTTCGCCAAAATTCTTGCTTCCCAAAAGCTCCGCTTCCGTGAAACTGCATAGATCGCCCAACGTCTGGATCCCCATGCTCTGCAAGCAGTTCCGGGCACGCGCCGAAAGCTCGAAATCGCCGACCGGCGTCTTGAGAAGCTGCCCCACCGGATTCCGCGGCGTCACATCTTCCAACGACATGCTGCTGGCCTGAGCATCCTTCAAATAAAGCCGGGCATACTCGTTTTCCGGATAAACTTCCAATACCCGCTCGTAACACTGCACGGCCAGATCGTTTTCATTCCGATCTTCGTACATCAGCCCCAGATTGATCAACGTCCCCACGTGCGACGGAAACTGCGACGCGGCCCGCTTGTAAAGCTCCAATGCGTCGTCGTCGTTGCCCCGTCGGTCGCTCTCCAGCGCCAAACCGAACAACGCCCCCGGATGAAGCGGATTGGCATCCACCGCGCGTGAGAACCAATTCCCCACCTCGTCGCTGGTGCTGCCGCTGGCCAACGCAGTAATCCCCCGCTGATACAGGTATTCCGCCGTCTGCTGCACCGAACCGCTCAGGTCGTTGAGCATGTCCAACGCTTCCTGAACATGACCGCTGGTACGCTTGACCTCCACGATTCCCAACGCACACGCATCCGCCGAATAGCCTGCCGTCTTGGCCCGTCTGTAGGACTTTTCCGCCTCGTCGTACTCTTTCAGAGCGTAATGCGATTTGGCCATATAAAAATGTGCCAACGCCCCCCCGTCGCCATGCTGTAGGACCGCCAGGCAACGGTTGTATTTCCCCAGAAGGTAGAGGCAAACCCCCAAACGAACCATGCCCGCCGGACTCTGTTCTTCCTCATGGAATTCCAAATCGTTCACCGCGTCGCGAAAAATGCGGAAGTTGGAAAATTTCGTTGAGATGGCCCGGTTGATTTTCTCAATTTCCTGTGGGCCGAAAGAGCAGTTCATCTGAACAAGCTGTTTCAGATCAATATCCTGACCAAACACCATCCGCGTACCTCCTCAAGCGTGAAAATTGAGCCGAAACTCAAGCAGGGGACGTCCTTCTTAAAGAGACCTCCCCCGTAAAATCAGGCAGCCTGCGCCAATATTCGCCCAAGCCTCCATAAAAAAAAGCCAATGAGGGGAATCGAACCCTTAACCCCAGCTTTACGAAAGCTGTGCTCTGCCTATTGAGCTACATTGGCGTAAAATTCTCCCGTAGTATAACAATCCAACATTTTTCGTCAAGAGGGGGGCGTGAACTTTTGCATTCCAGATTTCCTGGGGGGGTGTTCGCTAACCCCCCTGCCCCCTGTTCATTGCTCATTGTTCATTGTTCATTGTTCATTGTTCATTGTCCTCCCCTCCCCCCCGTTCGCGACAAGTTTTTTTTTGCTATAATAAAATTTCTGGTATTTAAGAAGGAAATGATGGAAAGGAAAAGATCCATGGATTTTGATGAAAGCGATCCTGTTCCGTTCGACGTGGATGGGGAAAACGAAGGTTCGGAAAACGTGGTTTACGATACGGCGTTGGCGGCGGAAGCGTCGCGGGAGTATGTTGGGCAGTGGAATCGGCTGGTCAGCACGACCAACTGGGAGAAGGGCCGCGTCATTTTTCAGTGGCGGGAAAGCATGAAGGAATCGGGCGCTCCGGCACGGGAATACAGCGACGATGCGTGGAGCAAGGCGGTGGGCAATGTCACCAGCCAACATGTGGGCCGACTGCGCCGTGTTTACGAGCGTTTCGAGGATATTCGTGACAATTACACCGGACTGTTCTGGAGCCATTTTCAGGCGGTTCTCGATTGGGAGGATGCGGAAACGTGGCTCGACGGGGCCAGCGATCAGCACTGGAGCGTGGCGCAAATGCGGAAGCAGCGGTGGATTGCCCTGGGTGCCCCGCCAGACCTGAAACCGAAGGAAGCGGATATTTTCGTGGAAATGGACGAGGACGTGGCCGTCGGGCTGGACTCCGCCGCACTTTCAGGAGAAAACGGACGCGTGGTGTTCCCGCTCGATTCTCGCATGTCGGAATTTGAGGCGGAGGGGGTGGTCTCCAACAGTGCTCGTGGGCTGCGGGAAAATCCGGAAAAGCCCCATGCCGATTCCGACCGGAAAGAAAAAACCGCCGCTGCCGACGTGGAAACGATGCTCGGCGACACTGCCGGAAAATCCCCTGCCGAAATCGAGAAAGGGATGAAGGAATCGGTGCTTCCGACGCGGCTTTTCAGCGATCTTCCCCCGCTTCCGTCCGATTTGGAGGAGGCAATGGAAATGTTCAAGCTGGCAATCCTGAACCACAAACTGGCCAATTGGAGCCAGATTCCCAAAGAAGATGTGCAGTTGGTGCTGGACATGCTGAAACAGTTGTGCGAGTGATTCCGGAAATCTCGCCATAGGGCGCTGTCTCGAAGTTGCCAAACCAGGCAAGAGAGGCCAAAGCGTAAGCTCCCCCCTTGCCTGATTTTATGATTTTATAATGCCGTCGCCTAAAACGTTTCCTGCCCGATCAGGATTTCATACCCATTGCGGGTTCCCATATTGCGATACAGGTAAAAGTCCACCGAGTCCGAAAGAAAAACCACACTCCCATCCCCACGCGCAAAATTGGCCCCGCCAGGATGCTCGCTCCCCACCGGCTGGTCGTTAAAGGGTGCCGTAGAAAGATTCTTGGACGGAACCCCGTTGAGCCGCTCCTGCAACATCCGCCCGTCATAAAACGCCCCGCCCGATCGGTTCGCCCCCAGAAGCCAGTTTCGCGTCAGACAAAGCCCATTCGAACCCCCCGATCGGTTCCACCGGTAGCCAGAAAGATTGATGATTTTTGCCGGAGTCGTTTCCAAAAGGAACAACGTGTTGCTCAAACCATCCCGCACCGAACCGGAAGCTACCGACTCCCCCCAAACAAACATGCCGTTTTGAGCAATATTCCCCTCCCCCTGCACCGTCACCTGCGTCGTGGGAGTGTACGTGTTGGGATCGTTCGACGCTTTCCCCGACTCATCTTCCGATGTCCGACGCACCCCCGCACACCCCGCATACGTGCTGACCGCACCATAAAAATTCCCCGCTACGGTACCAATCTTCAATTCCGAATAACTCGGACAAAGATAAATCGGGATCAACGTCTGCATGAATACCGGATCCTTGATCGTCTGCTGGTAATACCACGCACTCTGCTTGAAATCAATCCGCTGGTACAACGCGTCCTGCTCCACATAGGGTAATATGTACGTGAACAGACCGTAACTCCCATCCCCTTTCCGCTTGTCCCCAAAATAAATCGTGCCGTCCACCCCCGGCGGAAAGAAACCGTTCCGAGACGCCTCGTACGTGTGACACGCCAACGCAATCTGCCGAATGTTGTTCGAACACGACATCCTCCGCGCCGCCTCCCGCGCCTGCTGCACCGCCGGCAACAATAACCCCACCAACATCCCTATAATCGCTATCACCACCAACAACTCCACCAGCGTAAACCCGCAACGTGCGGGGGCGACTACGGCTACCGCCGGTTGCCAGTGGTGTCGTGAGGCAGGCGCTGCGCTTCTGGCCTCCCTTACTTTCCGAACGGCCTCCGGCCCGGCTACGCCTACGCCTACGATTATTGAGCCGGGACGAATGGCCTCCCTGCCCCGGGTGCGGGGCGGCACATTACGGCTACCGCCGGTTGCCAGTGGCGTCGGGAGGCAGTCGCTTTGCTCCTGGCCTCCCTTACTTTCCGAACGGCTTCCAGCCCGGCTACGCCTGCAATTATTGAGCCGGGACGACCACATCAAACGAAACATCGTTCCTACCCCTCAATGGAAGTTTTCCACCCAGTCCCTGAAAAACCACGCCTTACCCGAAAATACCCCCACGCCATCATCCCAAACAGGAACAGTACCCCGGTGGACGGCTCCGGAACCGCCGCCGAATTGACTTGGAACCCCCAAACCCCATTCCGCAAGTACATCTCCGGCAGCAAATAATGCGCGGCAAGCTGCGAAAATTCCACGGTAAGCGTATCCAGTCCGGTGATGGTAGCCGCCTCCAATATGGGAAGGAAACCGTTGGTCAGGTCTCCCGTCAAATCAATGTACAGGCTGGAATTTTCCCCAAACGAAGTGGTACCGGTCACATCCCACCAATCCCCACCATCCATGCTCAACGTCATTTCCAGACGACCATTCACCGTAAAGTCGCCCGCAATATCCACCTCGCCATCCGCTTCCAAAACCGCCCCTTCCGCCAGCGTCAGGCCGTTGGTCAGCGTATAATCCCCCGCCAGAACCGTCGTTCCTTCCGAAAGCGTCATCTGCGAGAGGGTGTTCGTGCTGCCGCTTAACGACAACGTTCCCGCCCCCGTTTTGGTCAACGAACCGCTGGAACCGGAAAGTGGACTCTGCCAGTAGAGCGTCTTCCCGGCCTCCACCGTAAATTCCGTTGCCCCGCGAAGTTGTGTGAAAATGGCATCCACCGTCCCACGATTGTCGGTATTATTAGCCGTAGCGGACGAAACGCCCGATTTCAGCCCCACCGTCGTTTTATCCTGGAGAATCACGTTACACGCTCCCACCGTGTTGGTTCCCGCTTTTTGAATCCCCTCCGCACCCAGCAGAAGCGACCCATTTTCACGAATCGTCAGCGAATGCGAGTTGTAAAAGACCACGGAACCGGCGACCGAATCTGCCGTAACCCCAATCGAATTCCCCATCTGCAATTTTCCCACATCGATATCTCCTGCCGACCAGGAAGTCGCGGGAAGCCCGTTGTTGTTGATTGTCAGGGTGTAATCCCCCGACACATCCCCGGTGGTGAGCGTGGAACCGTTCCCCGCGTTGAGCGTTGCGTTGCCCGCCAGCGCAAGATTGGCGTTGAGCGTCGTCGCGGTACTGTTCGGAATCGCCAACGTCGAACCTGCTTCAAGCGTCAGCGTTCCCGGATTGGTCGTATTCGTGGTCGTCACCCCGGAAAGCGTCAGTCTTTTTCCCGCCGCCACCGTCATCGCACCGGAAAAGGCACCCATGCGGTAAATCGTGCTGTTGTCGGTCAATCTTACGCTACTCCCCGTCGCCAGGTCCAAAACTCCCGCGTCTGTGGCCGTCTGGAGGGTTCCTGAGAATGTCGAGCCGGATTGAAACTGAACGGTTCCCTGGTTAATCGCCAGGCTTCCCTCCCAGGAAACGCCATTTCCAACGGCAAACGTTGCATTATTTGTCTTTTGGAACGAACCTGTGATCGTTCCCGCCGTCATCGTCACGTTGGTAGTGATCGCCAAAAACCCCGTTGCACCAGTGGCGGTCGTAAGGTTCGCGGCAAAGGAATTCGCAGTGCCTCCCTTTGAAGAAAAACGAGCACCATTCTGGAGCGTAATGGTCGCCAGGGTCGTTTTTTCATCGTCCGCGTAAAGATTCAACTGATTTTGGCACCAAAGACGGAGAATCCCACCACTTTTCACCTCGATCCCTTCGTAAAAGAAGTGCTTCTGCGAGGTGTTATTGGCCGATCCGTTCGATCCGTTAAATGTAAAATTCCCCTGTTCCACTATCAATTTCTTGATTGCAAACGAGCTGGCATATCCGGCGTGAACCTCTGGATTCGTGCCGATTGCAGCATACGTGCTGAGTGTTCCGCCCGTGACCTCCCCCTGAAAACGGAGCCGTTGCGTGCTTAAAACGCTGGCGGAGCCATCAATAACCGTCTTCGCTAAAATTCCCTGACTCATGTCAGGAGAAACGGTAGAAATAGAAGACATCGCTCCTAACGGAATCCCCGTTGCCGCTTCCCCGTTCCCCGTGCCGGAGATGGTGATCTGGTTCGCCGTTGTTCCTACGTTCGTGGTATCCAACGACAACGTTCCGCCCGACTGCACCGTAACAGGAAACGTGACCGCTGAACTGACGACCGTCGTGCCAGAAGCAATGGTCGTTTCTGCCCAACTATGGGAAGGAAAAAACAGAAGCCCACACAGCAAAACAGCTAAAGCTGGGGGGGGGGGGTAAAATGGATAGGTTTTTCATGGCGACCCTTTCTGGAAATGTTTACCATATAGGTTTGACACGGTACGACCGGGAGCGACTTCCGCCGATTGTTTCGTGCGATCACTGCGTTTGCTCTATAGGAATATACACAGCATGAACCTAATCATTGTAGCCCAGAAAATTTGTTTTGCAACTGTTTTTAAAAATTTTTTAAACTTTTTGAGAAAAAAATCACAGAATATCATTGCTGCCCC
>JAUNBJ010000214.1 GCA_030535245.1 Planctomycetia bacterium
CGCCCTAATGGGTGGGCGGGGACGCCCACCCCTCCGAAAACTTTTAGGCTAATGTCATTTATTTTTTGGACACAGCACTACGGCGGTGGACTATCAGGTGTATTCCAATTACGGTTCACGGAATGGAAAAGAGCGGGTTTCGGACGCGTTGTAGGAGCCGTGCGGACAAGAAAAGGACAAGTGGGCAGAGCGTCGAAAGATTCGACACTCCACCCACTCGCCGGGGGACGGTGGGAAGGTCCCGTGGTGTTAGAAGCGGAACAGCATGTCAACGCCGAGGCAAACCTGGTGGTCTTTATCGTTGTTCTCGCCGTAGATTGCAGCGCTGCAGTGGTCGTATCGCACTTCAGGACGAATGAGGAAGCATTCGGTGGCAAGCGGTTTCCAGTTGGCGCCCAGGGCAACGTTGTAGGTCTCGGTGGAGACATTCGCTTCGAGGTCGCGCTGGCGTTCCCATTCCATGCGGAGGCCGAGCTTTAATTTTTCGGTCAGGTCACGGTAAAGGTGCTGGCCGAGGACAAGGACGGTTTCGTGGCTGGGGCCTTTGCGATCCTGGTAGTCGAAGGTCGTAACGGCGGTGAAGCAGGGGGAGATTTTCCATTCGAGGCTTGCGAAGTTGAGGATACCGTAGGTATGAACACGCGCACCGCCGATTTCGTAGTCGTAGATGTCTCCGCTTCCGATGACGTATTTCAGGGCAAGGCGGTCGGTCATTTGGTATTTCAGGGAGAGGACGCCCATGCTTCCGCCGTTGGAGTCGTCGAATCCCTGGTTGATTCCATTGAACCAGCCCATGCCGATTTCGAGGTTTTCAAAGCCGTTGTAGGTAGCCCAGGCACCGGTTTGGGTGACGGGGAGGACGTCGAACGACTGGCCGCGGGAGTAGAAGAAACGGTCGGTTGCTTTAGCGCCTTCGTATCCAAAGGGGGTGTAGATGTGCCCCATTTTGACGTTCCAGTAGTTCATCGCAATTTCGGCATACAGTTGGGGCATGGCGAAACCGTAGGAGTTGTTACTGGCGGTGTTCCATTTTTCGTCGAGGCCTTCTTCCACGTGCATGAAGCGGTAATCCTCACCGAACATCAGGTCGGCACCGAATCCCCAATCGACGCCGCAGCCGCCGGTGTCGGCTTTTTTGGTCATGGAGGCGTAGATGGCGTTCAGGGCGCCTCCGGAATGGCTCCAGGTGTTGGAATTGCCGTTGAAATCGCTTCCGACGGTATTTCCGTAGTAGCCGGCATTGGCATATCCACTGAACTCAATCAGCGGTTTGGGCTGGCAGGAAACCACGTTCCCGCAAGCATCGGTGCAGGTGCATGTATCGCATTGCCCAAACGCGAACGTCACCATGAGAACGGCAACCGCCGTAAGCAGTGCCCTGAAACAAAACGTCTTTTTCATTTTCGTACTCCTTTACCCAAAGAATCCTGAATGGGGATACTTCTTTATCCATCTACACTTGAAGGATTTTCCGTGGTCGTTTCTTTCTCAAGCGACCTCACAAACGTTCATCGGTAGGGAACGTAAGGAAAGTGACAATTTCTCCAGAAGTTCGGGTTGTTCCGCTTTTTCCGGTCGGCTAAAATGCGCAAGATTTTCCGAAGGCGGTAAGTTTGCCAGAGAAATGTGGGGAAAAACGTGAAAAATTCGAGGCGTGGGAGCGTTTTTTCGTTCAGCCCCCCTTGCAAATCGCGGGGGTTTGGAGCATATTATAACTTATGGACGTTTGCCGTAATGAGTGCGGAGAAACGTGGCTTTTTTGCGTTCCGGTTGTTTTTTTACGATAAATTTCGGGGGAACCATGAGTAAATTCTCTCTGTCGTTGATGGTCGCGTTGTTGTCGGCCTGGATGCTTTTGGGGACGGACACGGTTCCCGTTTTTGGTCAGGAGGGCGACGCGCCTGCGGCCAGTGCGAAAAAGAGCGTGAAGAAAAAGAGTACCAAGAAAAAGAAGAGTACGAAAAAGAAGGCTGCCAAGCCGGCGGACGAGGACGAAAAGGCGGACGCTGAAGACAAGGCGGACGTGAAGAAAAAAGCGGCGGCGGACGAGCCTGCTGAGGAAAAAGCCGAGGAAAAAGCCGAGGAGAAGGCCGAAGAAAAGGCTGAGGAAGAAAAGGAAGCGGCGGTCGAGGAATCGCTGGTTCAGGAAGCGGAACAGGAGGTCGAGGAAGGCCCGTCCGACGAGGAAAAGCAGGAAGCGGAGGAGGTTCTTTCCGACGACAAAGACAACGAGGACGCTCCTGCGGAGGAAACGCCCGCACCGACCAGGCGGGTTCGTCGAAGCAAGCTGAACGATCCCGGCTCCGAAGCGGGCGAGGAACGAACGGTGACGGTGAATCGGATAAAGTACACGTTCCGCTGGTGTCCGGCGGGGACGTTCCTGATGGGAAGTCCGGACGACGAACCGGGCCATGTACCTGCCGAGAAGCAGCATGAGGTCAAAATATCGAAGGGATTCTGGATGCTGGAAACGGAAGTGACGCAGGAGATGTACCAGAGCGTCATGGAGAAGAATCCGAGTTACTTTGCTCCGGAAGGTTTTGGGGCGAAGGCGATTCGGGTGGACGGCAAACCGATGGACACGAAAAAGTTCCCGGTGGATCGTGTGCGATTTGCGGACGCGGAGGCGTTTTGCGAGGCGTTTTCGGAAATTGCGGGGGGCAAGTTCACGTTGCCGACGGAAGCGCAGTGGGAGTATGCCTGCCGTGCCGGAACGACCGGAGCGTACTATACAGGCGAAGCGGTGGGGCGTAAGGATGCCAATTACAATCTTCCCGGCAAGGAGGGGAATCTGGATCGTACGGCGGCCGTCGGCGAGTTCAATCCGAACCCGTGGGGATTACGCGACATGATGGGGAACGTCAGCGAATGGTGTTCCGACTGGTTTGACGAGACGTATTACGAAAACTCCCCCGCGTCCGACCCCAAGGGACCGGAATCGGGCAGCAGCCATGTAATTCGTGGCGGAAACTGGAATTCCGTGCCGTACTATTGCCGTAGTGCCACGCGAAATTACCAGACGACCACCTACACCTTTGGGCACAATCTGGACGGTTTCCGAATCGTCCTTGTTCCGGGCGATGACCAAGTTCCCGAAGAAGTCGCTGAGACGGAAAAAGAGGAGTAGAATTGAGAATTGATAGTTGACAATTGATAATTGATAATTATTCTTGCTCAGACCCTTTTTTGAGTGGTGATGTTATACGCTAGTGTTGTGTCCAAAAAATAAATAATATTCGTCTAAAAGTTTTCGGAGGGGT
>JAUNBJ010000072.1 GCA_030535245.1 Planctomycetia bacterium
CGGGTCCTCTCAAACTCTCCTTCAAAAAACTTTCAGTGCGCTCACTACGTTCGCTTTTATTAATATTTATTTTCGTGACAAAGCACTATGCTTCACTTCGTCCACGGCTCCAGACCCCACCCCGAAACGTTTCACTCGGGTTACAAAGGTTTCTTTTCGTGATAAAACATCAGCCGCACTTTTCCAAACGCTCCGGGAACGTGAAAATCCGGTTCCGGAGTCCCCGAATGCTTCCAACTGATCCATTCCTCCAGAATCTCACCGTTGGGTAGGTGGCTGAATTCGGCCCGAAAGAAACCGGCGTAAAACGTCCCGTCGTCCTGCAAAATGTTCCGGGATTTCATCGCGGCCAGATCGATGGTGCCGTCAATGATGTATCCCGTTTCCGTGAGCGTTCCGGTAAATTTCACAAAATCCCCGCTCCAGTCGCGGTCGGCCTGGCGGTAATATTTCATTCGGTAATCCAGCATGACGCCATTGGGAGCCATCTCGAAACCGTAGTACCAGTCCTTCAGGTCGGGCGTGGCAAGGAAAATTTCGGCCCGATCGTCGCCAATGACGGACATTTTTTCCCGCGAATCGACCAGCACAATGTCGCTGTCCGTAACGTCGTACCGGAAAAAGAGCGTCTTTCCGTCGTGGAACATCCGCAGCGTCGTCGGCGGTGCGGGAGCATCCTTCCAGGGAAAGAAGAAGTGGGTTCGTACCGCTGCTTTTTCCCAGTCGGGCGTACTCAGATAGGGAATTTCCCACACCTCATCCGCCGTCGAAAAACAGGGGCAAAGTAAAAATAACGATGAAAACAGAATTCTCATAGGTTCCTCTTTTCTGGTTTTTAGTGCTCTCAGCGCTGCACACGCCCGGAGGCGTTTCCGCTCATGAGGGTTTTCACCTCTGCGGCGGTGGTGTAGTTGATGTCGCCGACAATGGAGTGTGCCAGGCAGCTCGACGCTACGGCAAAACGAATGGCCAGCTCGGAAGTCGCGTATTCTTCCGAATTTAAGGCGAAAATCAGCCCTGCCGCGAACGAGTCCCCTCCACCGACACGATCGACGATCGCCCGGATTTCGTAGGGGGAGTAATTCCCGGCGGCGTCCAGCGGTGCGAAATAGGGCCGATTTTCCGCCACATCGAACAGCATTCCGCCCCAGTTGTTATGCGTCGCGGAGATGCTTTCGCGGAGCGTGACGGCGATTTTCCGCAGGTTGGGGAACGCGGCAGCCACCTTGCGGGCCACGTCGGGATACCGGGAAATGTCCAATTTGCCACGCTCCGTGTCGGTATTGTCGGCGGTGATTCCCAGCACGTCGGAACAGTCGCTTTCGTTGGCGATCAGCACGTCGACAAACGGCAGGATTTCGGTCATGGTTTTTTGTGCCAACTCGCGGTTGGTAAGCCCCGGCTCCCACTTCCAGAGCTTCTTCCGGAAATTCAGGTCGGACGATACGACCACGCCTCGTTTTTTCGCCTCTTTCACGGCGGCAAGGGTGGCGCTGGCAGCGTCGCGGGACAGGGCGGGAGTAATCCCGGTAACGTGGAACCACCCGGCATCAGCGAAGATGGCGTCCCAGTCGTATTCCGACGCGGCGGTCATGGAAACGCTGGAATATTCCCGGTCGTAAACCACGTTGCTGGGTCGCTGGTTGGCTCCGGTTTCAAGGAAGAAAATACCGAGCCTTCCACGATCCGTCCGAACGATGTGCGCGGTTTCCACATCCAGCATCCGCAACGTCGCGATGCACTGGTCGGCAATGGCGTGACGGGGCAATGCGGTGACAAATTCCGCCCTGCCTCCCAATCGTGCCACCGACGCCGCGACGTTCGCTTCCGCACCGGCGTAGATAATATTGAGACTTCCAGGGAACGATTGAGCAAAACGCAAAAAACCATCCGGAGCGATTCGGAGCATGATTTCACCAAAAGTAACGACTTTTTTCATGGCGGCTTCCTTTCTAAAAACGGGAGGCTCCTTCTAAAAACCGCTTCGACCGGATCGGGGTTTCCAGAAATTGCCGAAAATTAATTTCCAAAAATTATACCACGGAAAACCTGTTTGTCAATCATTGACGAAAACCGGAATCGTGGTATGATAGAAAAAATTTTCAATGCAGGCCTGTCCATTAATTTATAATGAATCCGAAAAAGGAGAGAGAAAATGAGATCGCAGTTTTCTGAAGAAATGCTTGCCCGAATGTACGAAGGGGGAGCCGTGGCCGTTCTGGTGATCGACGACGCGAAAAACGCCGTGCCCACCGCCAAAGCCCTCTGGGAGGGTGGCGTGCGAGCCATGGAACTGACGCTCCGCACCCCCGCGGCCCTGGAAGCGCTGCGTCTGGTACGGAAGGAAGTCCCCGAAATGCTGGCCGGTGTGGGAACCATCCTGACCCCCGAACAGGTTCAGACCGTCGCCGACGCGAAAGCTGATTTCGGCGTCGCCCCCGGACTGAATGAAGATGTCGTGCGGGCGGCTCAGCAGGCGGGATTGCCGTTCGCTCCGGGAATCATGACCCCCAGCGAAATCGAAAAAGCGGTCGCCCTCGGCTGCCGGGAACTGAAACTCTTCCCCGCCGAACCTCTGGGCGGTATGAAATACCTCCAAAGCATCGCGGCCCCATACAACCATCTGGAACTGCGCTACCTCCCCCTGGGAGGATTGACCCTCGCCAATATCGACGCGTACGTGGCCAGTCCGCTGCTCCTGGCTCTGGGCGGGTCGTGGATCGCCTCGCGGAAGCTCATTCAGGAACAACGCTGGGATGCCATTGCACAAAACGCCCAAGATACCCGCGAAAAAATCGACCAGATTCGGAAAGAATGCTTATGAATTAATGGTTAATGGATAAATGGTTAATGGTTAATGATCTCTATTCCATCCTTTTTGTGAGAATAAGGAACCTTCTTCCCATTCAGAAAACGGCATGAACAAAAGCCATTAACCATTGTTCATTGTTCATTGTTATCGCCAGGCAGGGGCGGTACTCGTGGCGTCGAGCGTTCCCGATGCGGGGGCCGACGCGGGATACGATGGATTGATGTTGCCCGGTGCAAACAACACGGCAGGCTGTGCGTCCGTGGTTGTGGCTGTGGTTGTGGTCGCCTGAGCCGGAACCACCGCCTGAGCGGGCGTGACGTTCCCCGGAAGCTCGGATACCGAGGAACCCAAACTGGGCAGATTCCCGGTCTGCGGATACGTGGCCGCTTCGGTAGGCAACGAAGCCGGAACGTCCGAAGCCACCGCATCCGACGGAATCGTTGAAGGCAAACCACCATCCAGCGACGTTGGCAACCCTCCCTCCTCCGTTATCGGGGGCAAGCCGCTTGCCAGTGCGTCGAGATTTCCCACATTTGCACTGGGAGTGTTCGAGGTGTCTATCGACGGAATCACGGTGTCTGCATCGGTGGTCTTTTCCTGGGACGCCACCGCTTCCGGCGGCGCTGCCCCCTGGGTCGCCCACGCAGGAACATCGCCCCCCTCAAAACGGCTCAATTCCGCGACTTCCGCCGGATTGGGACGCAGGCTGGGATCCTCACCGTCGGCCGCCGCCGCAGGATTATGCCCCGCCTGACGGTCGTGCGCCAACTCCGCCGTCGCTTTTGCATTGGCACGATCCGCAGGTCTGGCAATCGAATCCCCCTTTTTCGCCGATGGCAACTTTACGGAAGGGAGGCTCCAGTCGGTCGTCGTCTTGCCACGCGAGCCACCGAGTTTGCACCCGGATACTCCCCAAAGAACCGCCAGCAAAACCACGATACAAATATTTCTTTTCATTTTACCCCTCGAACGGGCTAATGGCAATTTCTAAAGGCAGATTCTAAAAACCACTCCTTTGAATTTGAGAAGCGGTTTTTAGAAAATGCCATGAACCAATCTCCTTATAGCCATTTCCACGCCGGGGGTCAAGAGCAATTTCAAATATTGCGCAACACCATGTCAACCGGTGAACACCATTTTCTGCACATCCACCCCCTCCACGGCAGACAGTTTGTCGAACAGCTCGTCGCACGTCGCCGTATCGCCAAACAGCTCCAGCAGAATCACCCCGTCCAACGCACACACCCCGTCCGCAACCCGGTGCAACCCCAGACGCGTACGAATGTTGCACCCATATTCGGTCAGCAGCGACTGCACCTGGCTTGCCTGAGAAATCCGATTCCTGGTATGAATCCCTAAAATATAATGTGTTTCCATTCCGTTTCCTTTCGCGTAATGACCCCGGATGAACTTAAAAACAACCAACATCATCATTATAGGGAATCTCCCCCCAAAAAGCAAGTCCGACGCTAACAACTCCCCACGAAATTTGCAGGCAGCCGTAATGTGGGCCTCCTTGTTTTTCACTGGGGGATGGGATACAATAAACGGTTCCAACATGTATGAAGAAAGGAATCCCCATGAAAGTATTGATTTCTCTATTGGCCTGCGGGCTTTGGGCCGGGGCGGTTTGGGCGGAAACGGAAAAGGACGCGGAAATGAAAACGCTTTACATCGGCACGGCAAACACAGCTACCGGCAATCCGGACATTGCCCCCAGCGAAGGGGTTTACCGGCTGGAAATGAACCTGAAAACCGGCGAACTCACCTTCCAGGGCCTGGCTGCCGCTGCGAAAAGCCCGACGTTTATCGTGAAGCACCCCACACGCGAGGTGTTTTACGCCGTCGCCTCCAACGAAGATGGCACTTCCAAAGAGGGGCTGGTCGTCGCGTGGAAACGTCTGGAAAACGGAAATTTCGAGCGGCTCAACACGGCCAACTCCGGCGGTCTGGGGGCATGCCATATCGCGGTACACCCTTCGGGAAAATGGTTGTTCGTGTCGAACTATTCGAGCGGACAATTCTCCTTTTTCTCCCTGGACGACGATGGGCGTCTTGGAAAACTGGAAAAAGTTTTCTCCAGCGACAGTGCCAACAAAGGCCCGAACGCCGTGCGTCAGAATGCCGCGCACGCGCACTTCATGATGGCCGACCCCTCTGGAAAATTCGCGATTGGTTGCGATTTGGGCTGCGACCGGGTCTATTCCTGGAAGCTGGAAAACGGAACATGGATCGAGAATCCGGAACGTCCGTTCGTCACCACCGCCAGCGGTGCCGGCCCGCGACACGCCGATTTTGCCCCGAACGGCCAGTACGTTTACGTGCTGAACGAGCTGGCCTGCACGCTGGAAGCGTACCTTCACGACCCGGAAAGCGGCGTAATGACGAACGTTCAGACGTCGCCCACCCTGCCGTTTGGTTATCACGGCGTGAACAAAGCGGCGGCCATTGACGTTCACCCCTCCGGAAAATTCGTTTACGTGTCGAACCGGGGCAAGAACGAAATCACCGTTTTTGCCGTGGACGACACCCCCGTGCGGGGCGACAAACACGAATCGGGCTGCGTCATGGCTCCCGTTCAGCACCTCTCCTCCGGCGGCGACGCCCCCCGTTTCATCGGACTGGACCCGACCGGAAACTTCCTGCTGTCGCTCAACAAAAAAACACACAACATCGTGGTTTATCGTGTGGATGCCGAAACGGGCAAACTCACGGATACCGGTTTTCGCGCTCAGGTGCCGTGGTGCATGAGCGTCGCGTTTGAATGATTTTTTTATTTCAGGCACCCTCTAAAACCGTTTCCCTGGGCAAAAACGAGGGATTTTTAGAAGTTGCCTTAACCCCTTTTTTTCAGGAGAAATCATGCTGAAAAACCTCACCCTTACGCTGCTTTTTCTCGCGGCATCCACTGGCGCCTTCGCTCAGGAAGAAGGTTTCGTCTCCCTGTTCGATGGTAAAACACTCAACGGCTGGTCCATCAAAGGCGGGCAGGCCACCTACCACGTCGAGGATGGCACCATCGTGGGCGTCTGCACCCCGAATACCCCGATGAACACCTTCCTCTGCACCGATAAGGAGTACGGAAACTTCATCCTCAAGCTGGAATTCAAAGTCCTGCAACCCGGAAACTCCGGCGTCCAGTTCCGCAGCCACGCCCGTCCCGCAGGAGATCGCCAAAGCGTGTTCGGATACCAGTGCGAAATCGCCGAGTATCCCGCCATGTGCAAAATCTACGACGAAGGACGTCGCGGATTCAAACATGGTCGCGTTTTCCTCCCCTCCGACGAAAAAGCCGCCGAGGAAGCCTTCAAAACCTACAAAAAAGGGGAATGGAACGAAATCGAAATCCAGTGCGTCGGCCCGTCGATCCGTACCTGGTTCAACGGCGTCCCCGTGACCAACATCTTTGACCCCGTTGAACTGTCCGGTTTCATCGGACTCCAAATCCACGCAGGAAAATCCGGCAAAATGGCCTGGAGAAACCTCCGTATCAAAGACCTCGGCAAGTCCGAATGGAAACCCTTCTTCGTCAAGGAAGGCGACACCTGGAAAGTCCAGGGCTGCCGCTACGTCCTGCCCGAATGCTGGTCGTTCGATAAAGACGGTATCCTCACCGGCTCCCACGACAAAACCGAAAAACGCGACGGACTGGTCGTCACCGACGCCAATTACTCCGACTTCGCCGCCCGCGTCTCCTACCAACTCTTTGGTGGAAACAGCGCCCTCTACTTCCGGGCCGAGGAAGTGAATACCTCCTGGCTGCTCCGCGGTTTCCAAAATGAAATCGCCGGAAATGCTAAAGATTCCGCCCTCTGGCACACCGCCGGTGAACCCGGTACCCCCGGTCGTGGCTGGGTCGCTACTGCCGATGAGTTCATCGAAAAAGTTCGCAACAAAGAAGGGTGGAACACCACCTGCACCATCGCTATCGGTGACCGAATCGTGGAATTCCTCAACGACTTCCAAACCATCGATATCGTCGATCCCAAGTGCGAAAAGTCCGGAAAACTCGGCCTCCAACTCCATGGCGGCGCCGATGTGAAAATGACCTTCAAGAACTTCGAATACCTCGAAATCACCCCCGAAATGCGAAAGCTGATCGAACGGTAACAACTCGCTCGGAACGAAGCTCTGGGAATTGATAATTGATAATTGATAATTATTCTTGCTCATTCCGTTTGGGGAGAGGTGGAATCATCTCTCCCCATCGCGTTTCGTTGTTGGTGCATAGAATAACACCATCGCACCCCAAAAAAACGGTTTGAACCAAACTAATTATCAATTATCAATTATCAATTATCAATTATCAATTCCCCCACGGTTCTTACAAACTCGGCAGCTGCACTACCTGGCCGTCGTTGCGACACCCCAGATTCTCGTGAACCTGCGGATCAATGCTGTACGGTATCGACTGCACCGACCCGTCACACATCGCCATCCCAAATCCCCCCGCATGACACGAACCAAAATTGTTGCTGCTGTCCGCATACCCCGCACGATCCTGATACGGTAAGTACGACTTCATCGCCAAACGGTACGCGTCCCAGTCGCTTGCCGTGTAGATCGGCTCGTTATCCGAACCCGCCGTCCCCGTCTCGTAATTCACCGGATTCAGATATTTCTCCCCCAAAAGATACGTGTTCGTCGTCCCGTCTCGAACCTCCCCAACCTTCACCTCGCTGCGACCATAAATGACCCCCTTGGAACGCGTCCCCACATTCCCCCAATCATGCGTCTTGCTGGCCGCATAGTTGGCCACATCATAACTATTGTACGTGTTCCCGCTGTTCGCCGCATAGTCCGTCTTCCCACATGCCGACGTCACCTCCGAATTCACCACATTGATCCCCGATGGATACGTCTTGCACGCCCGACGTGATGGACAATTAAATACCGAAACCGGATTCTCCGCACGCTGCCTGGCCCCTGCCTTCTGCGTCGCTGACTCCGTACCCGGATCCCCGTCCGAACCCAGCTGGTACAACGCCGACTGCTCCATGTACGGAAGCAACGAATACGTCCACCCCCCCATCTGATCCTTCCCAAAACCTGCGTCCGGATCCCCCGTAAAACGCCAATGCCACCCCCCCGTAGGATAATGCCGGCAGGAGGACTCCAAATTCAACGCCGCTATCCCCATCTGTCGCATGTTGTTGTTACACTGCATCCGCCGCGCCGCCTCCCGCGCCTGCTGCACCGCCGGCAACAATAACCCCACCAACATCCCTATGATCGCTATCACCACCAACAACTCCACCAACGTAAAGCCCGGCCCCGGGTGCGGGGCGGCACATAACGGCTGCCGCCGGTTGCTACCGCTCCGGGAGGCAGTCGCTTCGCTTCTGGCCTCCCTACCCCGGGTGCGGGGCGGCACATTACGGCTACCGCCGGTTGCCTGTGGCGTCGGGAGGCAGGCGCTTCGCTTCTGGCCTCCCTCACCCTGGGTGCGGGGCGGCACATTACGGCTTCCGCACGTCAGGAGACAGACGCTTCGCCTTGGGACCCCCTTATGTTCTGCATAGAAAAGAGCGATCTTTTTCAGCGGCGATTTTTCCCATATCCAAGCTGGCCGTTTCATGCTTTCCCCATAAAATTCTGGAATACCCTCGCAAAAACCCAAATCATTACGCTATCCGACGCCCGCGAAAGTAAAGCCCCAGCATTCCCAATAACAATACCCACGACGCCGGCTCCGGAACATGCGAAGCGGAAAAACCGGTCAGCGCAACGCCATAATCGGAAAAGTCCCACGTAAAAGCACTTCCCAGAGAAAGTGGATCCATCAACAGGTGAAGGTTCAACCCTTCCGCCCAGATATTCGGAGCAATACGATCCGTTTCATCGTCGCCCGTTGTGATCGTGTTGTCGGTCAGAAGGTTGGCGACAAGCGCACTCACCTCGGCTTCCGTCGTCAAATCGGTCGAGAAGACCATTTCGATCGGGTCGCCTCCCAATCCCTCAAGCCCCAACCAGCCAGATTCTACCCCGTCGGAGAATAACTGCCAGCCGCTGTTGATGGTATATTCGCCCGCAGACTTTGATGAATCCAGAGCAATCTCAATTATGTTATCGGCTTGCGGGAGTACGTTCCACAGAGCGTTTCCGTCCGTAACGGTAAGCGACGGCGTCCCTTCATAAATCGTGTAGCCTGATTTCATAACGGCCAGGGTGGAGCCACGAGAAAGTTTTACCTTTCCGTTATTCGTAAGGGAAGTCCCCGTCAACACCAGTTTTCCAACTCCCTGCGGCGTAACCTGGAAATCGATCGTTCCCTGCGCATTTACCGTCAGGGTATTCGCCGTGACGACACCCCCTTCGGCCGCTAAAACCAGGTCTCCGGTCACCGTCTCCGTTGCCGTGCCAACAGTCAACGTTCCTGCCGTTACCTGGCCAAAGTAATTAATGAGTTTGCCCGTACCTGTGGTGACTCGCTCTCCATCGCCGTTGTTTCTGTAAGAATAACCAAGGTTTAAAGTCGTCGCGCCTACCGATCCCCGGTAAAGATTCAATACTCCCGGATTGAAATAACCGATGCGGAGGGTAGTCGCCGTTATATTCCCCCCATCGGTAGAATCCGACAGGGAACCCACATAAACATCACACTTGGATATCTTCCGCGGGCCAACTTGGTTATTATTATTATCCCCGCCCAGAGTCAAAGTGGTACCTTCCATCCGCCCGCCGTTACGGATGGAATACCAGCCGACATGGTGTTGAGCAAGAACGGTAGTACCCTTGAACTGGATGGTTCCCCCGTTAAGGTACATGGTGGTTGTCGCGTTATCTCCCAGATAACTTGATTGATTCTCGGTTATAACCGACCCACCCTCGTTGATCCGAATGGTACCGGTAGCCGTGTCCGTAACCACACGCATACAATTCAGCACCCCTCCGGCATTTACGGTAACCCCCGAAATGTTCGCTCTAGAAGCGGTATCCGTGCTGGTATGGGTGATGGTCGCGTTTTCAATCGTGACATTATTGAAGGAATTGCTATAGCCCGTGTATCTATTCTCCGTTCCCTCCAGAATCCAGTAGCCAGAGCGTTCGTTGTTGTCCTGCAGCAACCAGTTGGAACTGGACGTCGCCAAACTTCCTTCGGTATTAGGATCCCACAGATACCAAACCGCCTGCGTCTGGTAAAAAAGGGAAAGAATCATCAAGAAAGTCAACACAGTTCTTCTGAAAATCGCGTTCATTTTTTCCTCATCGTTTCGTGTGAGTATGCCTCGAAAACCCAAAGAGACACCTTTCCAAGAATTGCCTCAACTTCTCTATTTTATTCCACACTTCTCCGATGTCAACAATTTTTTTCGTTTGTTTTAAAATTATTTCAAAAATTTTCAAGAATTTTCTGAAAATCGTGAACCGTTCCCCCCAAGAACCGGGAATCAGGCGCGTTTTTTGAGATACGCTTCCCGCTGCTTTTCTTCCAGCCGGTCGAGCGTTTTGACCTCCCGATCCGCCACGACGAGCGCTTCCCGACGCACTTCCACGTCCCGACGCGCTTCCGCAAGCTCCGTTTCCGCCGCCCGAATCTCCGCCAGCAGTTTTTGCTCAAACGCATCGTAACGCCGCAGGTTTTCCAGCGTAAACGGTGCCCGGCGTCGTTCCTCTTTCAGCCTCCCAAGCCGGGAACGCAACGCGTCGATTCGCCGCAGGATTTCCGACTCCCCGGCCACCGCCTCCCCCAACGAAACCCGCTTTTCATCCCGCGTGCTTCGACGAAGTTTCCGTACGGATTCTAATTTGAAGTGGAATGCCATGATTCGCCAAGTATCTCCGTCATTTTCCGAACGGCCTGATCCAGATTGGACGGTTCCTCCGTCGGCTGGCACAAAAACTTTTCCAAAAGCGGGCGTTTGGCGATCGCCTCGTCCAGTTCCGGATGGGTGCCGCTGCGATACGCACCGATGTTGATCAAATCCTCATGTTCCCGCCAAAGGGAAATCCAACGGCGGATTTTTCGGGCCGCTTCCTGCTGGGATTTGGAACAGATATCCGGCATCAGGCGGCTGACACTGGACAGAATATCAATGGCTGGATAATGCCCGCTCCCGGCAAGTTTCCGCGAAAGCCAGATATGACCGTCCAAAAGCCCCCGCACCGTGTCGGCAATCGGTTCGTTTTCGTCGTCCCCCTCCACAAGCACCGTGTACAGGGCGGTGATCGTTCCCCGTTCCGTCCGCCCGGCACGTTCCACCAACGGCGGAAGCTGGGCAAACACCGACGGCGGATAACCGTTCCGCACCCCCGGCTCCCCCGCCGCCAGCCCAATCTCCCGCTGCGCCATGGCAAAACGGGTTAGCGAATCCATCAACAACAATACGTTTTTGCCCCGATCGCGAAAAAACTCCGCCACCGCCGTTGCCGTTTTCGCCGCACGAACCCGCAACACCGCCGATTCGTCACTCGTGGCAACCACCAGCACGCTCCGCCGCAGACCGCTTTCGCCAAGATCGCGTTCGATAAAATCGTTCACTTCCCGGCCCCGCTCCCCCACCAGACCGATGACGATCACGTCCGCACTGGAATAACGTGCCATCATCCCCAGCAAAACGCTTTTCCCCACGCCCGAACCGGCAAAAATCCCAACCCGCTGCCCCTCGCCAAGCGTCAGAATCCCGTCGATTGCCCGCACTCCGGTCGAAAGCGGCGTCGTAATCCGTGGCCGGGAAAGCGCATTCGGAGCTTCCCGGTCGAACGGCACCCGCTCCTGGTCGGCATCGCATTCCGGTTTCGGCTGAATCGGGCGACCGTTGGCGTCCAGCACCTGCCCCAGCAGGTTTTCACTCAACGCCAGCCAGCCCGACGTGTGCCGTAAACGTACCCGATCGCCCCGCCGCACCCCGAACATCGCCACGTGCGGAAACAGAATGGCGGTCGTGTCCCGGAACCCCACCACATCGGCGGGAATCCCCCCTCCGGAAAAACGCTCGATTTCCGCCACGGCCCCCACCGGCGCCGGAAAACCTGCCACCCGAACCGTCGTCCCGGACGCCTCCAGCACCGTTCCGGTCATGGCAATGGGAAGCACATTTTTTAACTGCTTTGCAAGCGATTCCGGATTCATAGGTTGAGTTCCTCCACGATCCGGCCCAGCTGCGAAAAGACCCGCTGATCCAGCGTGCCAAACTCGGTTTCCAGAACGCAATCCCCCGGTTCCAGCGTCGCATCTTTCCGCAGGTCAATCTTGCCCAGCCCGCGAAATTCCGAATGGAGTACCTGCAACGCATTTTCCAGCTTCGCCACGTCGTCCGGGTGCAGCCGTAAACGGAGTTCGCTCTCCCCCGCACACCGTTCCAGCATTTCACGAATCCAGTGCCGCTCAATGTTCGGGTCGTTCGCCACTTCCCGACGAATCACCGCTTGCGCCACGCTGCAAACCAGCGTCAGAAAACCTTTTTCCCAGATTTCCAGGATTTCGGCCCGTGAGTTTTTCAACGCGTCCAGCAGATGACGGTATTTTTCCCCGGACGCCTGAAGCTCGTTCCGGACTTCCTCCTGCACGATCCGCGAAAGTTCCTCCTCCCGCTTTGCCGCCCCCTCGGTGTACCCCTTCTCGAAACCCTGCTCGAAACCATCCTTTTCCGCCTGCCGACGCTTTTCTTCCGCCTCCTCGAAAATTTTCTCACACGCCGCGTTCGCTTCGGCAACCGCCTTTTCCAAAATGGTACGCCCCTGCTGGCGAACCTGATCCAGATAAGCGTTCGCCTTCTGCTCCATATCCTCCCAGTTAAACAGCAGCGGGGATTCGGTTTTTTTCATGACTTTCCCTGTTTGAACCCGTTTTTTCCACCGAAATTTTGCCCGTTACGCCTGCCGCAGCGAACCGTCGGAAGCCCGCGATAAACCGTCCCATTCCAACTTTGGCACGAAAGGTTCAGGCTCCGGGACACGTTCCCCTTCCGATTCCGGAAAATCAATGCGATACTTTCGCACGGAAACCTCATAGACCGGCGGCAGCTCCCGGCAGGCGTCCTGATCCAGCCGTTCCACCACCGTTTCCAACACTTCCCGCACGATTTCCTCGTCCGTCTCCTCGTACGCCGCAAGCCGTGAACGTACCTCGTCGCGAAGCGTTTCATCAAAATATTCCAGCACTTCCGAAACCTGCTCCTCCCGCAACTGCGCCAAAACCAACGCGATGGTCTGCGACCGTTCTTCCTCCAGCACACGGGCCAACACGTCGGCCGCCGTGAAACGAATCTGCCGCAACTCCACCGATTCCCACGTCGGCGGTTCCCCCCGCTTTTCTACGACCCTCTCCGCCGGCTTTTCTTCCACCACCGGTTCGGATGGGGGTTCCGGCTCGGATTCCAGCCCCGAAAGAAGATTTTCCGACTCGCAAACGACCGGTTTTTCCGTGTCGGGCGGGACGGTGCCAGGCGGGACAGTGCCAGACGCAGCCACCGGGGAAGTCGTTTTCTCCGTTTCTTCCAGAATATTAATGACGACCTGCCGTTTCTTCCGAGGACGACGAACGCTCCATACCGTCGCTCCGATTCCCACCAGAACCATCGCCACGGCCAAAAGCACCCCCATCAACGCCGGAAAAACCCCTTCTGCCCGGTCGTTTTTTTTTACCGGAACCACCTCCGTGACCGGTTTGTAAACCTCCGTTGCCGTCGCCGAATCTGCCTTTCCAAGCATGTCAAACGCCGCATCGTCCACCAAATCCGGAACGTCGCCATACGTCGGTTCCAGCGGATGAACACGAATCTGTCGCGGTTTTTCCTCTCCGCATGTCACCGGAATCGCCACCGAACCGACCGCAGGAATCGGCGTGCCGACCGTCCACGAACGATTCGTCCGCGTGTCGACAATCGCCACGTTCTCCGGCGTCAATCCCGCTACCGCTCCGGCCACAAACATCCGGATCGCCGCAATGTCGTTCGCACTGACGATATAGCCCGCCTGACTGCGAATCGTCACCGACGCCGTGACCGTCCGAATGCGTGAAAAACCCTTCTTCGTCTCCGAAACGTCCAGCAGCACACATGCCGCGTCCATCCCGTTAAATCCCCGCACCTGTCGCGAAAGAACATCCTGCTTCTCCCGCAACGAAGCCTCCTGCCGCTCCTTCTCCGAACGCCATATGGAAAGACTTCCGCCTTTTCCCGCCAGCACGTCCTCCACGAAAACGTCCGCCCTGGAAAGCGTCTGCAAATACATCTCCCGCCGACACACCGGTACCCGAAGGAGACCGTTTTCAAACGCGTAATCGTTCAACCCGGCGTCTGCCAGCGCGAAACGTATTTTCATCTGCTCGTCAGCATTGAACGGACGCTCGCAAAGCGCCTCCAACGTTCGCGGCTCCGAATGCGTGCAGCAAAAAATCGACACCGATCCCACCGCCAACGCCAGCAAAACCGCCAACGCAACCCAACGTAAAATCGTTTTTCTGTTTTCGCTTTCCGCCATTTTACATCATCGCCGTTTCGATATGGCCCATCATCCAGCGATCCAAATCCCGAAGCATGTCGGTCTGAAGCGCCCCTGCCGTCGGATAATTTTTCAACGTCACCGCCAGCCCCGCTGCGTGCAAAAGCCCCAGATGCTCGCATAACCGATCCACCGGACAGGTCTGCGAATTCCGGGAAACCGCAAACAGAAACCGAACCCGCTTCAACTCCATCAGATATTCCAAAAGCGTCGTGTCCTCCGGGATCGCACCGTCCAACGACGCCGCTCCCGCGAAATACGTCGGGTTCCGAAACGCAATCCGTAACGCCATCGTCCCCCCCGCCTGCGAACCTGCCAAATAGACCCGATCATGCGCAATATGATACCGCTTCCTCGCCGCTTCCACCGCCTCAAATACCGAGGAACAGACCGAATCGTACGACTCCGCACTCCAATGATACCCCGCCGGAACGCACCCGTTGGGAAGCACCGTCTGCGACCCGCGAATCGCCACCGCAACGTAATTCCGCAGACTTACCATCGGCATGACCCGCCAAAGCTGCGTTTCGTTCATCCCCGGCGTGTGCAGCCAGAGAACCAAAGGATACGCGTACCCCCGCTCGTAATGCTGTGGCGCAAACGTGCAGGTCGGTCGGGAAAGGTCCAATCCCC
The DNA here is from genome assembly GCA_030535245.1 of Planctomycetia bacterium. Classification (GTDB taxonomy): domain Bacteria; phylum Planctomycetota; class Planctomycetia; order Pirellulales; family Thermoguttaceae; genus RGIG3701. The sequence continues at coordinate 14,891 of JAUNBJ010000072.1, forward strand.
GGAACACCCCTTGCTCCACGTGGATTTTCGCCAGTTTTTCCGGCAGATTCCGCTGCTCTTTCAAATCCGCAAACATGCCCATATCGGAGAAATTCATCTTCCATGATTCCTTTCTTTTCTCTGCGGGAAGATTAGTCTTTTTAGAACATTGTGTCAAGAGGAATTCACGACGTTTCAGACCGCCGCCCCAAAGAAAAGGAAACCACGAATCCCACGAAAAAAATATCCAGAATCGTTTCGTGACTTCGCGGTTCCCTTTAAAATCGTATCACTCGGAAAACATCGCGTCCACGTAATCGTCGGCCTGGAACAACGCGAAATCGTCGGCCTGCTCGCCCACCCCCACGTACTTCACCGGAATATTCACCTGCTGACGTATGGCCACCGCCACGCCCCCCTTTGCCGTGCCGTCCAGCTTCGCCAAAATCAGCCCCGTGCAATGCACCGATTCCGAAAAATGCGTCGCCTGACTGATCCCGTTCTGCCCCGTTGTGGCGTCCAGCACCAAAAGCACCTCGTGCGGTGCGTCGGGAATCACCTTGCCAATCACGCGATGAATCTTCTCCAACTCCCGCATTAAATTCTGCTGTGTCTGGAGCCGGCCCGCCGTATCGACAATACAGACATCCCGCCCGTTTTTCACCGCAAAATCGACCGCATTGAACGCCACACTCGCCGGATCGCTGTTCGGTTTCCCCGTGACAATCTCCGCCCCCAGCCGCTCGGCCCAAATCTTCAACTGATCCACCGCCGCCGCCCGAAACGTGTCGGCCGCACCCAGCACCACCGATTTTTTCTGATTCCGAAACATCTTCGTCAGCTTCGCAATCGACGTCGTTTTCCCGCTGCCATTGACGCCACATACCATGATCACCGTCGGCCCGTCCGCACACAACGCTATCGGAGCCGTATCCTGCTTCATCAGCAGCTTCAGCTCCTTTTTCACATGTGCCACCACCTCCTCCATCTGCACCACGCGACCACGATAATCGGTGCGGATTTCCTCAATGATCTTCTGCGCCGACGCCACCCCCAAATCGGTACGAATCAGCGACGCGAACAACTCCTCCAAAAAAGCGTCGTCCACCAGCCGCCCTTCGCTTTTGAACAAGTCCCGAATGTCGGTGTTCAAAATCCGCGTCGTTTTTTGAAGTCCCCGCTTGATTAAACCAAACAGTCCCATGGCCATCTCCTCCGCTATTCCGGTTGGACGCTTTTTTCCGCGTCGATTTTCTTATGAATGGTGTCCAGCACGCCGTTGACAAAACCGCCGGAATTCTTCGCCCCAAATTCCTTGGCAATCTCAATCGCCTCGTTGATCACAATCGGCGCCGGCGTCTGGGTGTATCGTAACTCGTAAATCCCCACGCGAAGAATGTTCTTGTCGGTCAGGGCCAGACGATCCAGCTGCCAATTCCGCACGGCAGATTTCAGATCGGCATCGATCTCCTCCCGGTAATCGTTTACCCCCTCGACCAACTCGTGCGCAAAACGCATCTGCTCCACGTTGCTATGGAGACTCTCCCGCAGACGCTCGTCGAGATTTCCCTGTCCGGGGTTCATTTCATCAGAATACAGCGTCTGAAACGCCGCTACACGGGCTTTGCGAAAATTAGCCATTCGGTTCCTGCTCCTCGTCGTTATCTTTATCTTTGGGCCGTATCTGGTTCATCAAATCGATCATTTCCAGAACCCCTTCCGCACAATCCGCCCCCTTGTTGCCAAAGTGCGCGGCCTGCGCTTTGTCACGAATCGTGCTGTCGCCGCCCGAACGAGCCACCGCCTGTTCCAGCGTGCTGCATGTCAAAACGCCAAACATCAACGGCTTCCCCGATGCCGCCGCCTGTTGCGCAAACGATTCGCTCACCGCACGGTTGATGTACTCGTCGTGAGACGTTTCCCCCTTGATGACCGCCCCCAACGCGATGATCCCCGCATACCGGCAATCCCGCACCAACGCACCTGTCACCGTCGGAATCTCAAACGCTCCGGGAACGTAATACACGTCGATTTTCCCCCGCGAAACGCCCAGCTCCCGGAATTTGCCCAACGCCCCCTTCAGCAGACGATGGGTGATCGTTTTGTTGAACTTCGCCACCACAATGGCAATACGTCCCCGAAATTTCGGATTCAAATTTCCTTCATAATTCATGATAAACTCGCAAGATATTCCGCATTGTTGGCGGTGCGGGACAGACGCCGCGTCAGCATCTCCATCGCGTCCACCGGATTCAATTCGCACAAAAGCCGACGCAACTTCGCCACCTGCGTCTGCTCCTCCTCCGACCGAAGCACATCCTCGTGCAGCGTGCCGCTTTGCGTCAGATCCACGGCCGGCCAGACACTCTGCTCCGCCAGCCGACGATCCAGCACGATTTCCAAATTCCCCGTCCCCTTGAATGCGTCGTAAAACCGTTCGTCCAAAGGACTTCCCGTGTTCGTAAGCGCCGTGGCAAGCAGGGTGAGACTCCCCCCCTCCTCCACACTCCGCGCGGAACCAAAATACGCCCTGGCCATCTGCACCGCCGCCGGATCCGCCACGTCCGGGGGAACCTTCCCCGCCGCCTGCGACTCGGCATTCCACGCCCGTGCCAACCGCGTCAACGAATCGAGCAGAATCATGACGTCCTGCCCATATTCCACCATCCGCTTCGCCTTCTCCAGCACCATTTCCGCCACCTGCAAATGACGCGTGGGAAGCTCGTCGAACGTGCTGCTGATCACCTCGCAGTTCGGCCCCGAAACCTGACGCTTCATGTCCGTAACCTCCTCCGGACGCTCGTCAATCAACAGCACAAACACGTAAAGCTCCGGATGATTCTTCATCGCGGAACGGGCAATCTTCTGAATCAACGTCGATTTTCCCGCCTGCGGTGGACTGACCACCAACCCCCGCTGCCCAAAGCCCATCGGAACCATCATGTCCAACACCCGCGTGTCCAGCTCCTCGGCACCAGATTCCAACGTCAATTTCCGCGACGGCAATATCGGCGTCAAATCGTCGAAATGCTTCTTCCGCGAAAATTCGTTCGGATCCCGATAATTAATCGCCTCCACCCGCAACAGGGCAAAATAACGCTCGTTCTCTTTCGGCGGACGAATCTGCCCGGAAATAATGCTCCCCGTTTTCAACCCAAAACGCCGTATCTGGCTCGGTGAAACGTAAATGTCGTCGGGACACGAAACGTAATGGTAGTCCATGCTTCGCAAAAATCCAAACCCGTCCGGCAAGATTTCCAACGTTCCTTCCCCATACATCAACCCGTTGAGCTTGATCTTCTCCTTCAGAATCTGGAACACCAAATCCTGCTTGCGAAGATGCTCCTCGTCCAGAACCGGAATGTCGAATCGACGCGCCTCGGCAATCAGCTCGGCCGCCGACATCCGCTGCAATGCCGCTACCGAATCGCTGTTTCGCGGGTCATTCAAAAAAGCGTTCCCCGAATCCGAAGCCACCCGGTGCCCCCGGCTCATCTCCTCGGCCAACTCCTCGGCCAGCGAAAGCGGTTCGTTACGCGGACGCCCCCCCTCCGAACGGTACCCCCCCGATGGGTTCCCATAAGGACGACGATACCCATACGGCTTTTTCGGCCCACGATTCGCCCCACCCCCCTGAATCTGACGGTCGGTGCGAAAATGCGACACGGGACGCGGTTCCGACTCGGACGACGCGTTGTCGTAATGCCGGGAAACCACGCTCCCCGGCGGGACACGGTGAATCCCATTCACGCCACGCGGAACGACCGTATCCCTGGGAGACGGTGGACGACGGGACAGAAACGGACGCTCCCGCAACATCTCGCGGGGGGATTCCGACGATTCCAGATCCTTACCCTCGGCGGGCGGTACTTCGGGAGTCTGTTCTTCAAACATGGCAGGTTGTCCTGGAAAAATGAAACAAGCAGGGGCGAAATGAAAACTTTTCCAGAATTTTGCAGGATTTTCATTCGCGGGCAGGAAAAACGAAAAGGGAACGCAAGGTTATTTAAAATAAATCCCATACAAAATTTTATCATCCTTCAATATACTACAAGCCGTCGGGAAAAACAAGAGGGGAGGGGGATGAAAATAATCCCAATAATGGTTAATGGTTAATGGTGAATGGTCAACCAACCGTGCGGAGCCGTGAACGGAGGGCGTAAGCCCGTAGTTCCGGATGTTGTACCCCGTGGTTCCGACGGCAAGGGATAGCACTTGAACGCTTTCACGCTTTCGGGTGCGATCAAATTTCCTTGCAAGTTTGGGCGAGATGGGGTAATTCCCCTCTTT
>JAUNBJ010000073.1 GCA_030535245.1 Planctomycetia bacterium
TAGTGTCCCGTCCCTCTTATAAATTACGGCAATGTCTACGGAGGGGTGGGCGTCCTCGCCCACCAAAAAAGGCGTTAGCCTTTTCCTAACCTTTTGTTAGGGCTTACGCCCTAATGGGTGGGCGGGGACGCCCACCCCTCCGAAAACTTTTAGACGAATATTATTTATTTTTTTGGACACAACACTAGGCCGTTCCCTCCAGCGCTGGAAAACCGGCATCCCCCGTAGTGTTGCATTCGTGTCGCAAAAAACAAGCATGACGAACACAAAGAGGGGAAATGAATACGATCGCACCCGAAGCAGTTTTCCAAGGTGCCTTTACAGCGTGCGGGGGCTTTGGTACAATGATGAAATGGAACGGGATTCCCTGTTCCATCCCCTCCCCAAACCGGCAACCTCCGAATCCTGTTTTCGCGAGGAGTGCGGTTTCCTTGCAAACGGAGTTTTCCCATGAACCGACATGCGTTTCTTTCGCTGCTGGCGACGCTGCTTTTGGCCCTTCCCGCAGTCTGCCAAACCCCGGAAACATGCCTCACCAAACAGCGAATTATCGACGATTTGCAGGAACTCATCCAATTCCCGGAGAAAAAGTCCCTGCCGGACGTCCACCAGTATGCCCATCTGACGACGCAATACGTTCATGAGGGAAAAACCTACACCGTCTGGCGGGCGGCCATTCAAAAAGCACTCGACGAGCACCGGGGGGTCTATCTGCCGAAATCCGATACGATTTATTATCTCGACGCTCCGATTTACATGGATTCCGACACCACGATTCAGGCCGACCCGGAAGCTCGGATTTACGCCATTCCGACGCTCCGAACCTGCCTGGTGCGGAACCGAAACATGCTCCCCGGACGGATCCGTCCCGTGTCGTTGGACGACGATTCCCAACGTGATTTTCGGCTGGTGATTACCGGCGGCATCTGGTCGCAGGAAAGTACCGTCCGAAGCGAAACGTATGGTGCGTCGGATGAAAAACACTCGATTCCCGGTTCTGCGGGGGTATTGTTATTCTCGAACGTCGCCGACCTTTCCATTACGCGGCTCAAGGTGGAAAAGGGGGCCCCGTTTGCCGTGCATGTTTCCAACGCCCGGAACGTGTTCGTTTCCGATATTTCCGTCGAGACGAACTGCGACGGCGTCCATTTTAACGGGCCTCTGGATCGGGCGGTCGTTCAGCGGCTCGACTGCATCCGAACCGGCGACGATTGCATCGCCCTGAACGCCTGGGACTGGCCCCAAAGTGGGCCGGCGCTTGGGCCTATCAACCGCGTGCTGGTACAGGATTGCCAGTCCGTTCGCGGGTCGCTGAAAGATGTACGACTCCTGGCGGGCGTCCTGAAATATCCAGACGGAACGACCATCGACTGTCCGGTGAAAAACGTCGTGATCCGAAACATCACCGGTTTCAATTATTTCAAAATGTACGCCCAATCCCCCGCCGGGCGGCAGGATTCCTGCGAAGTTGGCACGTTGGAGAATATCTATTTCGACAACATCCAGACCCCGCTTCAAGGCCCCTATCGCGAGAACTGGACGGAAAATTTCTACGGCGGTGTCGCACCGTTCAGCATCCTTTCCAACGCCCGGAATTTGACGTTTGAAAACCTGACTATCGCGTCGGACTGCCAGCAGGGGCATCCCTGTATTTTTTACGTCGGCCCGGAGAGTGCCGCATTTCGCTGGAACCAGCGGGACAAAGACGGGAACCTGCTTACGCCAATCGAGATTTTCATGAGCGATTCCTCCTGCACCGTCGAGAACATCACGCTGAAAAACATTCGGGACGTCCATGGCAACCCGTATCCCCACCCGGAGAAGCTCGTCAAGGAAATCCGCCTCAGCATGAATCCCGACTATCCCGCCACCAAACCTCGCGGGGGTGTCGGTTTCGGAACGGTTAAGAGCGTGACGGTGGAAAACCCCTGATCCAACCTGATCCAAAAGGGGTTCCTCGCAAACGCTCCGTCAAAAACTTACTGTACGATTATTTTTTGAAAAGCCGTCCCGACGTTTTGAGAATCCGCCACGTCAAACCTTCGTTTCCCGAAAATACGCCAGCAGCCGACGCATCCCCTCCTCGGTGGAAATCTTCGGTTCGTATCCAAAATCTCGCTTCGCGGCGGAAATGTCAAAATAGTGGTTTTTCGCCAGCTGCAACGCCAGAAATCGCGTCATGGGCGGATCGCTTTTCCATCGAAACAGCTTCCACACCCACTCGCACACCCGCCCCACGTTCATCGCCGTTGAAAGCGAAACGCTCCTGTCAATCGGCGCCATTCCCAGCCCAACCAGGATTTCGTCGATCCACTCCCAGCAGTTTACCGGCTCCCCCTGACTGAGGAAATACGCCCGGCCCACGTTCGGAGATTTTTCATCCCGCATTGCGTCGGCGGCCTGAAGATGCGCGTCGGCGGCATTCTCGACGTAGATCATGTCCACCCGATTTGTGCCGTCCCCCACACGACGCAGCCGTCCCGCTCTGGCCCGTGCGATCAGGCGGGGAATCAACGCCCGGTCTCGCGGCCCCCAAATCAGGTGCGGACGCAACGCACAGGTCAACATCCACGCCGGATTCATCGACAGCACCCGCTCCTCGGCCAAGGCCTTGCTATGCGGATAATGGGCCAGCCACCGCCTGGGATACGGCACCGTCTCATCCACCCCCAGCTGGTCGCCGCCGTCAAACGTAACGCTGGGACTGCTCGTGTAAACGAACTTCCCAACGCCCGCCCCGACCGCCGCGTCCAGCAGGTTTTCCGTGCCCAGCGTGTTCGTACGCCAATAGCGTCCCCATGGTTCCCCGATCCCCGAAATGGCCGCCGTGTGGTACACCACATCCACCCCCTTGCACGCCTTGCGCAAAAGGTCGATGTCCTCCAAATCCCCACGCACCGTTTCTACGCCAAGCCGATCCAACGCGTCGTAACGCCCCCGACAGAACGCCCGAACGTTCTCCCCTCGCGCCACCAGCTTTTCGGTAAGGTACTGTCCGAGAAAACCTCCCGCACCCGTCACCAACGAACGCATGTTCCCTCCGTAGCTTCCGGGGGATACGTCTTATCCCCCGTGCGTCTTAAAAAAGAACTCCCTTATTTCATCGCACCGTCTGCTTCGCCTTCTCCAAAGCCGCATCCAACTGCGACGCGTCTTTGCCTCCCGCCTGCGCAAAGTCCGGACGACCACCGCCGCCCCCCTTCACCATGCCGGATACCGAACGAATCCACTGCACGGCGCTGAAACCCTGCTCCAAAAGGCTCCGACTGACGGCCGCCGCCAACGCGACCTTTCCCTCCTCCAGGCGGCTTCCCAGCAAAATCGCCACGTTCTCGATGTTTTGCAGGGCCAGGTCGATCGTCTCCCGCAATACCTCCGTACCGCCGGGAATTTCGGCTACCAGAAGGTTGTACCCCTCACGCGCTTCCACATGTTTGGTCAACTCCTCCAACGCCGGCCCACCCGCTTTGGTCGCCGCCGCCAGGTCTTTCTTGAGCTGCTTCACTTCCTTCTGCAACGCCTCCACGCGAATCGGAAGCTCCTCCACCGGCGACTTCATGGAGAGGGAAAGCTCGCCCAAAATCTTTTCGCGACCGTACATGTAATCCAGCACCTTCATCCCCGTGATGGCCGTAATTCGCCGCGTCCCGGCCGAAATGCTCTCTTCCGAAACGATTTTGAACGCGCCAATCTTGGCAATGTTGTCGACATGCGTGCCACCGCAAAATTCCTTGCTGTTGCCCATCATCACCACCCGCACGTTGTCCGGATATTTCTCCCCGAACAACATCATCGCGCCGGTCTGCCGCGCTTCTTCAATCGGCATTACCTTGCTGTTCACCTGCTGCGCTTCCAGGATCAAACGGTTGACCTCCTTGCCCACCTGAAGCAGCGTTTCGTGCGGAATCGCCTGCGGATGCGTAAAGTCGAACCGAAGCGTATCCTCCGTCACCTTGGAACCACGCTGCTGTGCATGGGAACCCAAATGCTTCTGAAGCACGCTGTGCAGCAGGTGCGTCGCCGAGTGTGCCCGTTCAATCGCATGTCGCCGCCCCGGATTCACCGTCGCCGTGCAGATTTCTCCCACCTCGATCAGCCCCTTGCGCAGGAAACCAAGATGAATGATCAGCCCACTGTCGTTCTGTGTATCGACCACCTCAAACTCGAACGGCTCCGACGTCCCGTCCGACTGCTGGATGGCGTCTTGCATCAAATGCGTCTCTTCCGGCGTGAGGGAAACCTCTTTCAACGTGTTCGCCTTCGCCGAAAGCACCTTGCCATGACTGCGAATCCACCCCGTGTCGCCAACCTGTCCCCCCATCTCCCCGTAAAACGGCGTGGAGGTCAGTACCAACCAGACTGGCGTCTCGCCCGCCAGCTCCGAACCACTGCTCAGCCGCGAAACCGACTGGCCGTTGGAAAGAATCGCCGCCACCGCCGTGTTCTGTAACTCCGTCGTGTCGTAACCCACAAAACGCGACGTGTGCACCGCCGACTTCAACGCCTCGATCGGCCCCGTCTTGAACAGTTCCACCCGCTTGCCTGCGCCCGATTCCTCACCATGACGCTTCATCGCATCTTTGTAACCCGCCCAGTCGAACGAAAAGTTCATCTCGGCCCCCAACGTCTCGAACAACTCCGGCGGGAAACCGTACGTCGTGTACATCTCCGCCGCGTCGTCCCCCGTAATCTGCGAACGGTTGTCCCGCTTCATCTGCTGGAACACCTTCTCGATTCGCCCCAGACCGTTGTCAATCGTCGACAGGAAATTCGCCTCCTCGCGTTTGATCACATCCTGCACGATCTCCTGCGTCTCGACCAGCTCCGGATAGGCGACCTTCATCTGCTCGACCACCTGCGGAACCACCTTCCACAAAAACGGCTCCGCGATCCCCATCCGACGCCCGTCCAACACCCCGCGACGAAGCAGACGCTTCACCACATATTCTTCCTTGTTCGGCCCCGGATAAACGTTCTCGTGAATTGCAAACGTACATGCACGTACATGATCCGTAATCCGACGCAGGCGTCGCCCGTTTTCGTCGTCCGGATTGTAGGGAATCCCCACCACGTCACCCGCCGCCTTCACAATCGGAAGCAACAGATCGATATGGAAGTTCGTTACCACCCCCTGAATCGCCGACGCGCAACGTTCCAACCCCATCCCCGTGTCGATGTTCTTGCTGGGCAGCGGGTACAGGTTGTTCGGAGGATTCCCCTTCCGCTCAAACTGCGTAAAGACCAGGTTCCAGATTTCCACCTCGCCGAAGGGGGTGTGGTAGTAAATCTCGCTGCACGGCCCGCAAACGCCGTCCGGCCCCACCGACGGAGCACTCGACGGCCAGAAGTTTTCGTCCTCGTCCTTTCGCTCAATCGCCTCGGCAGGCAGCCCCACTTCGTCGTGCCAGATATTGAACGCCTCGTCGTCGTCCTTGTAAACCGTTACGGAGAGCGTCTCTTTGGGCAGGCCGAGCCACTCTTTGGTTGTCAGAAATTCCCACGCCCAGTGGATCGCTTCGCGTTTGAAATAGTCGCCGAAACTGAAGTTTCCGAGCATTTCAAAAAACGTGTGATGGTACGCCGTCCGCCCTACGTTGTCGATATCGCCGGTACGCAGGCACTTCTGGCACGTGGTCGCCCGTGTGAAATCGAGCTTGCACCGACCCAGGAAATGATCCTTAAACTGGTTCATGCCTGCCGGCGTAAACAGCACGGAGGGGTCCCATTTGGGCACCAAAACGTCACTGGGACGGCGGACACATCCTTTCGACTCAAAAAACGAAAGGTACTTTTCACGAAGTTCGTTGGTTTTCATGGTTTCTTCCCAAAGCAACTAGGGGCCATCATACGCAAAGTTTACGAAAGCCGCATTATACCACAGTTTCAAAAAAGGAACAGGATGGAGGGGAAAAATTTCCCGAAAGGGGGTCGCGACAAGGTTTTTGTAGAAAATCGGACAAAAAAGGGGTGGGCAGGCGGTGGGGGGAGTAGCTTGACACGCCGACCGCCGTCATGGTATAATGCGGCCATGGAACACCTGAAATACCTGCTATCGTTCTGTTTGCTGCTGGGATGTCTCGGTCTTTACGGCCAGGCGGAAACGTTGGAAACCATCCTCGCCGAACCTTATTTTATCGGGGGGAAGCGGCCCGTGGCGGGGTTCCTCCCCTACGGCGGCACCTGGACGCTGGAGAAGAACGTCGTCGTTGCTCCCCAAGGTTCCGGATATCGGCTTGCATATGCGGATTATTCGGGAGAAAACACGGAATTTTCGGCGGAAATTTACGTCGAAAAGGATTCCCCCGGAAATGCCGCTATCGTCACCAACGGCGGAAATGATGGCGTGGGGGCCGACGCGTTTGACGGCTACGAATGGGCACTTTGCCAGGGGGCTGTCATGCTGGGACGGCACCAACAGAATTTCAAATCGCTCCTTTATCGGCCGTTTCCTATCCCCGAAAACGCCTGGGTGCGGGTCACGGCACGCTGTACCCGGCGTGCGGAGGGGAATTGGCTGGAATTTTTGGTCAATGGAACCAGGGCGGCGGAATTCCTCGATCCCGATCCCCTCCCGGCCGGCAGGGTGGCGCTGCGCCCTTGGCAACGGACGGTACGGTACCGGAATCTGGTGCTGAATGGAAAACCGATCCCGCTGGAACCCGATTTGCCACGCGAGGCCCCGTATCCCGAAACGCTTCGGACGGAGACGCTTCCGCCGATTTTGGTGGTCGGGCATGGTCTGTTCCGTGCTCCGCCGGCAGTGGGGCAGGATTTCTGGGCCGCGAAAGAGAAAACGCCGGGATGTTCGCTGAAAATCCTCTATCCCGCCGAGCCGAAACAGGCGGTGGAGACGATCTTTTCCGACCCTCACGGGGTGATTTACGACGCGAACCTGTCGTTGGACGCCCGGACGGTCTTTTTTTCGTACCGCCCGGCGGGGGAGAAATATTGGCATGTTTATCGAATCGGAATCGACGGGACGGGATTGAAGGCGCTCACGTCGGGCGAACAGTACGATTTTGGCCCTGCCGAGCTGCCGTCGGGAGAAATCGTCTTTGTGTCGTCGCGGAAAGGGGGATACACGGTCTGCCAGCCGGGGCCGACCTCCAATCTGTATAAAATGAATGCCGACGGGAGCGACGTTCGTTGCCTGAGCATGAATACGCTGTCGGATTTCCACCCGCAGGTGTTGCCGGACGGGCGGATTCTGTTTACGCGTTGGGAGTACATCGACCGGGATTTGACGTACCGGCAGTCGCTTTGGACGGAGAATCCCGACGGCACGAATTACCAGCTTTATTTTGGCAACACGGTGCGGAATTGCGGGTCGTTTTTGCAGTCCCGGCCGATTCCGGGGCGAAGCGATCTGGTGGTTTCCACGTTCACGTCGCACCATGGTTATCCGCACGGGGCGATTGGGCTGATCCATCGAAATCGTGGAATCGAGGGGGGGTACAACATCGGTTACGAGTACCTTACCCCAGAGCTTTTCCCGATCGGCGATTCGCGGCAGGAATGGGCGTATCGGGATCCGTTCCCGCTTTCGGAGGAGCGTTTTTTGTGCGCGTACGGTTCCGAGCGAAACGGGCGACGCCAGTATCGGATTTACCTGCTGAATCGGGAGGGGGAAAAACGGCTGTTGTACGAGGATCCGAATCCCGACATGGGGGCGTATTCGCCAATCGCGGTCCGTCCGGTGCCGATGCCGGCGAAAATTCCGTCGCAGTTGGAGCCGACGCCGGAGGAAAAACCGGTGGGACGGCTGCTTTTGGTAAACGTTTACGAGGGGCTGTTTCCGTTTGTCAGGCCGGGCGAGGCGGCGAAAATCCGGATTCTGGAACAGGTTCGCAAGTCGGAGGATTTACGGAGCCGGGCGTTTGACCAGTCGCCGGTAATGAGCTACGCCACGTACTACGCGAAGCGATGTTGGGGCGAGGTGCCGATCGAGAAAGATGGTTCGGCGTACTTTGAGGTTCCGGCGCTGCGGGAGATTTACTTGCAGGTTTTGGATTCCGAGGGGCGGGAGCTTCAGCGAATGACGTCGGCCCTTCAGGTGATGCCGGGGCAGACGCAAAGTTGCACGGGGTGTCACGAGTATCGCGAGTCGGCGCCGCTGGTGTTGAAAAATCAGGTGCAGCCGTTGGCGGCGGGGCGGGAGGCGTCGGTGCCCAAGCTGCCGGACTGGTGGAAGGAAATCGCGCCGACGAACGCCAAACTGGATACGAGAACCCTGAACTACACGACGCTGGTGCAGCCGGTGTGGGACAAATATTGCGTGACGTGCCATTCCGGTCTGAATCCGGACGGGGGGTACGATCTTTCGGGGGACAAAACGCGGTTTTTCTCGATGTCGTACGACAACCTGCTGGGCCGGAGCCGGTCGTATCGCCAGTACAACATGCAAACGGGACGTATTTTACCGGAGGAAGCGGCACGGGAAAAACCGCTGGTGCAGTTTTACTGGCTGCTCTGGACGCCATCGGGGGTGAGCCAGCCGTTGGAGGCAGGGATTTTGGCCAGTCGGCTGGAATCGTATCTGTCGAAAGCACACTGCGGCAGGGAAATGACGCAGGCCGACCGCCAGCGGGTGTTTCTCTGGGTGGATGCGAACGTCCCCTACTATCCCACCTACGCGGTGAGCCGTCCGGATACGCCGGGGCAACGCGATCTGTGGGCCGGAGCGTGGTTCCAGAACGACTACATGGAGGTTTACCAGCGTCGTTGTTTTGCGTGCCACCAGGCGCCGGAACAGAACGACACCCCCACCGGAATGCCGCAGAAAACGACCTGCTGGAACGGTCGATTCGCGTGGCTGAACCTGTCGCATCCGGAGCGTTCGCCGGCGCTTGTAGCGCATCGTCCGAAACCGTTGGGCAGAGGGATTTCAACGCAAACCGATTCGGAAGTGTTTTTGTTTGAACGGGACTCCGACCCGGATTATCAGAAAATGCTGCGAGCCATTCAGGAGGGGAATCGTGCCATGCTCGCCCTGCCGCGTGCCGACATGCCCGGTTTCGGCGGAGCGAAGGAAGAATATTGACCGATAACTTCCAGGCCCCAAAAATGAAATCGTCCCCCTCTACTCCTTGTGCGAATCCATTTCCTTTTTTATAATGTAGGGAAAAAGGAATTTGCGAGGAGAATATGTGGACGTTGTTTCTTGGAAGCCTGGCGATTGCGCTTTGCGTTTCGTGCCTTTGTTCGTTGCTGGAAGCGGCCCTGCTGAGCCTGACGCCAGGGCAGATCGAGGAGATGGCAATCAAGCATCCACGTCGGGCCAAAGTGTGGCGTGGATTCAAGGAAAATATCGACGAACCGATCTCCGTCATCCTGATCCTGAACACGTCGGCCCACACGATCGGCGCCACGATCGCAGGTTCCCAGTTCTCCAAAATATGCGGCGAAAACGAATGGTACATCACGCTTTTCTCGATCGTGTTCACGTACGTCATGCTCCAGTTCACGGAAATCATGCCGAAAACCGTGGGGGTACGGTGTAATCGTCTGGTGGCAGGTTCTTTTACCGGGCTTTTAACGACGATGATCGTCTTTTTACGACCGGTCATTTTCTTTGTCCGATTTATGAATCGTCCGTTTGAAGCGAAAGGAAGCTCCGGCATTTCCACCATGGACGAGCTTTCGGCGCTGGTGCGGCTGGCGGGGGTTTCGCGGCTGATTGATAAAAATCAGGTCCGAATTCTGGAGGAAACCAGTAAACTGCGAAAGCGAACCGCTCGTGAGGTGATGATTCCGGTCGATCAGATTACGTTTCTTTCGACCAACCAGACGATCGAGGGAGCGGTGATTACGGTTCATCTCGATCCGCATACCCGGTTTCCGCTGATGGAGGGGGCAAACGTTCATTCCATCGTTGGGTACGTCAATTTCAAAGACCTGATCGGCGTGCTGCGGACGAATCCCAAAAATCCAACGCTTTCCGGAATCGCACGCAAGGTGCATTTTATCGACGAATCGGAAAAGCTGACCGACGTGCTGAAGGTGTTTGTGAACGAACATGCCCACATTGCCATCGTGCGAAACGCGAAGAAGGAGACGCTCGGTCTGATTACGATGGAGGACATCGTCGAGGAGCTGGTTGGCGATCTGGAGGATGAGTTTGACACCCGGCTTCCCAACTACGTGCATCCCCTGGGGAACCATGTGTTCATCGTCGGCGGTGGGGCGAAGCTGACCGAAGTCCTGACGCTTTTGAACCTGGACCCGCAACTGGCGGAAAACGAAAATATCAGCCTGTCCGCATGGCTTTTGAACCAGTTCGGCACGCTGCCCGCTCCGGGGAAGATATGCACGTTCCACGCGTGGGATTTTGTCGTTCGCCGCATCCGCCGGGAGAAAATTTTTGACGTCAACATCCTCCCGGTGGGAGAAACCTTTTTACTTGGAAAGGAATTGCCATGAAAACGTTCTTTTGTCTGTTGTTCCTGACTCTGACCGTGCAGGCTCAGGAAATGTTGGTTTTGCCGAACGTGGCACACCGGGGGCACTCGGCAGCGGCACCGGAAAACACGCTGGCCGCGATTCGACAGGCGGTGAAGTCCGGCGCCGACGGCTGCGAGATGGACATCTACCTTTCGGCCGATGGTGTGGCGTTCCTCATGCACGACCATAAACTGACCCGCTACACCGGCGAAGCCATCCCCTGTAACTCGCTTTCGTTTGCCGAGCTTCGTAAACGCGACGTCGGCACATGGAAGGAGGAAGCGTTCCGAGGCGAAAAAATACCGTCGTTCGAGGAGGCGCTGTTGGCTTTGAAAGGTACCGCCTGCCGGCCAGTCATCGAAATCAAGCAGCCCGGTGCGGAGGACGAAGTGCTGAAATGCCTCCGCCGCGAAAATATGGTGGAAACGAGTGTCCTGATCGCGTTCAACGCAGGGATTTGCAAAAAAGTCCGTGCCGCCGAGCCGAAACTGTGCGTCGCGTGGCTCTGCTCGAAGGGGAAGGAGGAATCGGAAGCTGATTATATCGCCCGAATCGAAAAAACCCTGGCCGACATCGGCACCCATGCGGTCGATATGGAGTGGCACGGCGTGACCCCAACGCTGGTCGATACGCTCCATTCCAAAGGGATCGCGGTATGGTGCTGGACCGTGGACGGCGAGAAGGATATGAAAGCCCTGAAAGCCATGGGCGTCGATAGCATTACCACCAACCGCCCCGACGTGCTGAAGGGATTGAAGTGAACGGTTGAAAACACGATCGCTTAAACTCCCGAACTTCCCACCCGGTACGACCGGGAGCGACTACGGCTTCCGCCGGGCCGGTACGACCGGCTGCGACTACGGCTGCCGCCGGTTGCTACATCATCGGGAGGCAGGCGCTAACGCTTCTGGCCTCCCTTACCGTATCATTCGAGCCGTGAACGATTTGAGCCGTGAACAAAGCGAAGCGTAGTTCCGGAGAACTGCCGAGTGATTTTCCACTACTTTCGGAACTACGGGCTACAGCCCTCCGTTCACGGCTCGTACCACCCCATTAACCATTTAACCATTAATTATCCATTATCAATTATCAATTATCAATTAAAAAACGTTTGTGTTTTTTTCTTTGGAGGGGCGTACGGCCCTTGTCAAGGGCGTCGGGTTCTGTATAATATGGAAGAAATGGGAAGTTTGTTCTAAATAAATGGATTTTACCTGGTGAAGATATTGAAATTCCTTCATGCTTCGGATTTACGGCTGCATGTGCCGGCGACCTGCTGGACGATGCGCGAGGAGGCGATACGGGCGGAGCTTTTGGAGGCGGTTTGGGCGACGGCGGAGCGGGTGTTTGACGCGGCGGTGGTGCAGAAGGTGGATTTTCTGCTTTTGACGGGCGAGGTGATGGATTCCGAGCAGGTGGGGCCGCGTGGAAACGCCTTTTTGGAAAAGCAGTTCCGGCGATTGGCCGAGGTGGGGATTCCGGTTTACTGGCAGCAGACGGACGCGTGGGAGGGGACGCTTCCGGAGAATGTGTTTCCGTTTCCGGAGGGGGAGACGCTGGTTCGGAAATTCACGTTGTCGGACGCTTCCAAGACGGTTTTTTTAGTACGTTGGGACGGGGCGACGCCCGATTTGAGCCGTTATGATCTTTCCAAACTGCCGGGGGAAAAGCTGCCGGAGCGACTGACGCTGGCGTTGCGGCGGGAGGGGGAGGAACCGAACATGCTGGCGGCGTACACGGCGGTGGGGAACAGCGAGTCGCGAGGCACTGTGGCGGACGGGGGGCGGGTGCGTCATGCGCCGGGCACGATTCTGGGACGGACGCCGGAGGTGTTGGAGGGGGAGCCGTCGCCTGATTTTGGGGTATCGCTGGTTCGGATGGATCTGGATGGGGAAAAGCCGATTTCGATTCAGTTTTTGCCGGTGGAGACGATTTGCTGGCGGGAGTATGCGGTGACGGTTCCGGTCACGCTCCACACGGCGGCGGAGTTGGGGAACTGGTTGGAGACGCAGCTTCGGGAGCGGCGGAACGTGGGGGAAAGCGTGGCGAAGCGGGAACTTTTGCGATGGCGTCTTTCGGGCGGCGGGGAGGAGATTCAGCCGGTATTGCGTCAGATTTATTTGGAAAACCTCCGTCCGGAGCGGCCGGGGGAAACGCGTGTGGGGAACGTGATTTTGGAGCGGCTTTGTCGGGTGGGGGATTCGCTTTCGCCACCGGTGTGGAGTTTTGGGCTGGAGGTGGAGGACGCGAAACTGGTGCCGGAATCGTTGGAGACGTCGGAGTCGTTTCCGGGAGATTTCCGTCGGCTGGCGGTGTTTCATCGGAACAATCCCACGGCGGTGGAAGTGCCGGGATTTGTGCCGCACACGCTGGATTTGGAAGCGTACCTGTCCGCGTCGCAGCGGGGCGACCGGTTGGGGACGGCGACCAGGCAGGATGCCGACGCCTTGAACGAAACGCTTCGGGAGGCGGAGATTCTGGGGATTGACCTGTTCGAGGCGGCCAACCGGGAGGGGGGGGACGCATGATTCTTCGCTCATTGGAAATCGACCGTTTTGGAGCGTGGCAGGGGTTGAAAATCGGGAACCTGTCCGAGGGTCTGAACCTGTTTTACGGGCCGAACGAAATTGGAAAAACGACGCTCATGCAGTTTTTGCGGTCGATTTTTTACGGTTTCAGCGTGTCGCGGTTGTCGTATCTGTCGGCGGAGGATACCCCGCAGTGCGGTGGGCGGCTGGATATCGAGACGAGCGAGGGGGCGTTTTCCCTGTTCCGTCATGCCGGGGAGCATACCACGGAGCGAGCGGAGCGTCATGGTGACCTGGAACTGCCGTTTTTCCGGCGTCCGGTATTTGTGGAGAGGTTTCGCACCCAAAAATTCGACGACGGGCTGGAAATTCTCGACAGGGACGGGGCGCGGAAGGATTCGTTTTTTCTTCAGCGGCTTTTGGGGATTTCGTCGGACAACCGGCTGGACGAGGATGAGCGACTTTACACGAACATTTTCGCGGTGGGGCTTTCCGAGCTTCAGCAGTTGGCGGTGCTGGATTCGACCGACGCGGCGGCCCGGCTGTATCAGCTGAGTACGGGGCTTTTTCGCCATGGGCTTTCCGGGGTTCTGGATCGGCTGGAAGCGGAGCGGCGGCGGCTGATTCTTCCCACCGATCGGGTGGCGGGGCTGCGGGAAGAAGAAATCCGCCTGCAACCGGAACCGACCAGTCCGTTCGCGTTTGTGCCCCGTTGGAAACATGATTCGGGGTATGGGGAGATTCTGGAACAGATTCGCCACCGGGAGATTTTGCTGCGGGAACTGGAAAACGTTCGGAGCAGGAACAGGACGTACGTTCCGCTGATGGCGGAGGAGACGCGACTGGCGGAACAGCGTGCTCAGCTGGACGAGGAGATTCAGCAGCAGGAACATCACCTGCGGGTGTTGGATTTAGCGGAAACGCTCCGCGAAACGTGGCAAAAACGTGGATTGCTGGACGACCAGATCGTGGCGTTTGTCCGGGACGAACAGCTGGGGGAAGTCACCGAGGCGGGGATCGCGTCGTTGAAGGAAACGCTGGCACGAATCGAACGTTCGTCGGAGCAGATGGACTTGCTGCGGCGGCAGGCGGAAGCGTGTCGGGAACGGATGAGGCAGGCCAGGGAAACGTCCGACCGGCCCAACGTTTCGGACGATTTCATTCGTGTGATTCCCCGTCTGGAATCGCTTGTGCAGCAGGAGGAATGGATCGTAACGCTGGAAGGGCGTCTGGAAGATTTGAAGCGTACCGTTCGCGATACCGAAGCCCAGTTGGCGGTGGATTACCGGCGTGTGGGGCTGGACGAGCCGGATTTCACGACAAAGACCCCCGACCTGGCCTGGTTTGACACCCGGACGCTGCGGACGTTGCGGGTGCCGTTCCGGGAAATGCATCGCGTGGGGAAGGTGGCGAAAAAGGAACGGGAACAGAAAAAAGCGTTGCTCGACGAGGCGGCGGCACTGGCCCTGAAACTCGACGATTACCAGGCGGGGCTTCCTGCTCGCTGGAACCAGTTGGGGATTTCGGGGGAGGTACCCTCCCTGCCTGCCGAGGTGGCGCGGATTTTGGGGGAAACGGCTTCGCAGCTGCGGCGACGGGAGCGGGCGTGGCAGCAACTTTCGCAGTCGCTGGAATCGGAAGACGAACTGGCGGTGGAATGCCGGCGAAAAGAGGCCGCGATGGAAACGCCGTTGCCGCTTTTGGTGGGGACGGGGGTGATCTTTGTCGTGGGGTTGACGCTGACGCTGTTCGAGTTGGTGCGGCTCTTGGGGATATTCCCGCCCCGTTCGTATCTTCTGAGTCTGTTTTTCTTCCTTTTGGGCACGTTCGCGTGGATGGGGTGCGCGGCGATTAAAATCATCCGCGACCGACGGGTTCGGCAGGCGGCGGACGACGCTCGAAGCAATCTGGAATCGTTGCGTGCCCAGATCGAGCGGCAGGGGCAAAGTGCGTTTCCGGACGACGATTTATCCGACCGGCAGATGCTGAAGGAAAAGTGCACCCAGTACCTGGCCGACACGCAAAAGCGGCTGGCAATGGTTTCGTTGGATATTCCGGCGGCGGAGGAGAAGATTCTGGAAGCGGCCCGGCGGGATGCTCTGAAACGGGAATCGCAGCACCATGGCAAACGGCTGCGGACGCTTCGGGAGCGGTGGAACGAGGCGAACGCACGGCGTGTGGAAAGTTTGCGGGCGTTGGGGCTTCCGGAGACCTGGAAGGCGGGAAACGTCCGGCGGTTGATGGAAGCGTCGGATCGGATTCACGAGCTTTGGCGACGTCGCGCCCGGGACGGGGAAGATTATGTGCAATATGGTCAGGAATTGACGCTGCTGGCCGGGCAGACGGGGGATTTGCTGAAACTTGCCGGGATGGAGGTTCCGACGGAAAAAGAAGCGGGGGAGGACTTTTTTCCGTACCCGTCGCGGCTGTTTGCGGAGATTCGCGAGAAAATCCTGGCGGTGCGGCGCTATGCTCAGGCCCGGAGCGAGCGGAAAAAGGCATTCACCGAGGCGAAGCGGGAATGGCGGGAACTTCGGGAAAAATACCGTCGGGAAAAGATGCGTCTCCGGCGGGCGCAGGCGGGGAGCCAACTGGCCGACGTGGAGGCGATACGCCAACGGATTCAGCGGATGGAAACGCTCCGGGAAATGCGGCAAAAACGGAAGGAACTTCAGAAGGATATGGATTCTGTGCTGGAATTTTCCTGCTCGGAATCGACCCTGTACGAGCTTTACGAGAACAACACGCCGGAGCAGCTTGCCGAAAAGCGGAAACTGGTTCAGGTTCGTCTGGAAGGGAACCGGTTCCAGCGGGACGCGCTGCGCAAACGGGCGGAGGAGTGCCGCAGGTCGCTTGAGAAAATGGAAACCGACCGAACGTCCGACGCGATCGCCTACGAGCTTTCCCAGACGGAAAACCGAATCCTTCAGGGGTTGCGGTACTGGCGTGCCTGTGCGATGGCCTCCCGGCTGACGGAAACGGTGCAAAAAACCTACGAACAGCGGCGGCAACCGAAAACGCTGGCCCGCGCGTCGGAATTTTTCGAGACGCTGACCGGTGGCAAATACCGTCGGGTCTGGACGCCGGTGGAGGAGAACCTCCTGTACGTGGACCGCCGCGACGGTTCCCTGATGGCGGTGGAACAGCTTTCGACCGGGACGCGGGAATTGCTTTTCCTGGCACTTCGGCTGGCGCTTATCGAGGGATACCGGGAGCGTGGAATCGTCCTTCCGGTGATTCTGGACGACGTGTTGGTGAATCTGGACCGCAGGCGAGCCACCGCGGCGGTAGAAGTGCTCTGCGAATTTGCGGAAACGGGGCAGATTTTGTTTTTCACCGCCCACGAACATATCCGCGACCTTCTTACAGAATACGATATTCCCTTGTGCGATATGGAAAAGTTTTCCGCAAAAGGGACGTGACCGTATTGACAAACGACGGAAATTTTTATAAAGTATAAGAAGGTTTTGTTTATTCCATGATGGAAAACAGGAGTTATTTCACTTGGGGGAGTGGAAAGAAAAATGTCACAAGATTCGGAACAACACGATAAGCCGGAACAGAAAACACTGCACATCCCGCAGCACGACCCGGAGGAGGTTCGGACGTGGTGGGTGGATGGCAAAGACACCAAATCAACCACGGCCCGCATGAAGGCGGCCAAACGGCGTCGCTTGTGGGTTGCGTACCTGGTGGTTCTTTTCACCACGTTGGGGATTCTCAGTGTTTTGGTAACGGCTTCGATTATTTTTTATTTCTGGATGCCGGACAATGTCGATTGGTTTACTCCCAAAGGGGTGTTGGTGGCTCAGTGCGAACCGCTGCACCAGGGGACGATTCGGAAGATGGTATTCAGTCCGGATGGCCAGTACCTGCTGACTGGCTCGGAAGATAAAACGGCGATTTTGTGGGACGCGAAAACGGGGAAGATGGTTCGTATCCTGAAGGGGCACGAGGAGGCGGTGACGGCCGTCGCCATGGCCCAGGTGGGGGAAAAGCCTGCGGAGGGGGAAGATTTGTCCCGTTTTGTGGTAATGACCGGTTCCAAAGATATGTATGCCATTTTGTGGGACATGGGGAAAGAGACGCCGGAACCGATGTATCGGCTGGGGGATCAGGTTTCTCTGGAGGATCTCGACGCGGGAAGCACCAGCGACCCGATGGAGGGGAAAACGCTGGCGGATATTGTCGCTCCGATTCCCACCACCGGGCATACCAAGACGATTACCTGCTGTGCGTTGAGTCCCGGCGGCCAATATGCGCTGAGCGGCGGCATGGACGACAAGGCGGTGCTGTGGAACGTGAATACGGGGTCGCGGTACTCGACGTTGGACAAGCATAGCGACGCGGTGTATGCCGTAGCGTTCAACCCCAACGGGCGCAACTACGTTACCGGCACGGAAGATGGGAAAATCCGCGTCTGGAACATGAAGGACGACGCCCTGCTGTTCACGCTTCCCGGACATGATGGCACGATCACCTCCCTTTCGTTTTCGGGCGACGGGCGAACGCTGCTGTCCGGCTCGCGGGACAACACGGTCATTCTGTGGGACATGGCTTCCAGTAACCAGCTTCAAAAACTGTTTTCGGAAGTGGAAGTCACCGACGCGTACCTGAGTGCCAATGAACAGTACGCTTTGAGCAACCTGTTCGACAAGGTGGCCGTACTTTGGAAAATGCTCGACGGAACGCGTGTCTGCCAGTTTGTGTCGGATACGCCGATCGTGGCCATGGCACTCAGCCCGCTGACCGACAAAGATGGCCTTCCGTTGTACATTGCCCTTGCCAATACCGAAAACCAGATCATCATTTATAACGTACATACCAAATAAAACGAACCGAACGCGCATCTGCGACGTATGGAACCACAGCGTTCATCCAAAAAACGGGGGAAAAACATGCTGAAACAGAAATCAATCTCCATGCGACGCGGTTACACGCTGGTGGAAATCCTGATGGCTACGGCGTTGGCGTTGGTGCTTTTGACGTCCGCCATTCGTATTTTTATGATGATGAACGAGGGGTTTGCCGAATCGCGGGTGCTGATTGAGCTTTTGGGGCGTGTTCGTTCTGCCCAGCGGATTCTGGAAGCGGATTTGTCCCATTACACGACCGACATGTGTCCGCCGCGCCCGGTAGAGGCGGACGACGGTTATTTCTCCGTCGGACACGATTATTCGAGCAGCTCCACGGCGGAAGCGTCTAATGAGAAAATTTACCGTGGCGGCGATACCAGCTACCCCATGGTGGATACCAGTCTGGTGGACGACTGTTTCGACTGCATTGGCATGACGGTTTTCAATAAAGACGCACCCTTCCGCTACACCAATGCCAGCGGAACGACGTTGGAAACGCCGTATGCCGAGGTGCTTTGGTTCGTCTATAAAAACGACCTGTATCGTTTTCTGGTTCCGATTGTCTTTGCACAGGATCAGGCCGACACCTCCACTCGCCCACGCTACGAGACGATCACGCTGGCGGCACTGGGCGATCCGGAAAACCGGCTGGAACGCTACTGCCTGCCTCAAATTTCTACGTTGGAAACCGATGGTACGCTCCAGAATTACATGGTTTTGCCGAACGTCATTGCGTTTCAGGTACAGCTTTGGGACCCGATTCAGAATATCTACCGAACGTTGGACAGTATCACCGAATCGGCCTCGGACACCGATTACTACCGATATCATAATGTGAGTGCCGTGGAGGGGGGGGCACTTCCGGTTTACGACACATGGTCTGCCATTACGATGCTGGAAACGACCGCTTCGGGTACGTATTCGCCCATAGAAGATAGCCGTCTGGTCGTCTCCAACAATTCGATGTTCACCAGCACGACTGCCGAAAACGCTCCCCCAAGCCGCTCGTTTCTTCCGGGGGTACGGGTGATTGTCCGGGCGTTCGACCCTGATTCTGGCCAGGTGCGGGAATTTCGTGTTGCCCAGGATTTTCGGCGTCGGTAGCGCTGCATAAAAAAATAAACACTATATAATATAGCGAACGTAGTGAGCGCACTGAAAGTTTTTTGAAGGAGAGTTTGAGAGGACCCGGTACGACCGGGAGCGACTACGGCTTCCGCCGGTTGCAACATCCCCGGGAGGCAGGCGCTTACGCTTCTGGCCTCCCTTATTCTATTGCGTTTCC
>JAUNBJ010000074.1 GCA_030535245.1 Planctomycetia bacterium
TTTCCGGTTTGAAACCCGGTGGGGAAACGTGGATATTCCCGCCATCAAACGACAGCAACAATAATTCTTCCGAAGTCCCCAGTTTCGCCGCCGCCATTCGCCGAACACGATGGATCATCTCGGCAACGGTCGCCACCTCCACGTTTTGCACACCATCGGAAATCCGAAACCCGCCTTCCGACAACTGCCCCACCGTCACCAGACGCACCCCATTATAAAGCACTTCCCAGCCGGTCGCTTTCACATCAAATTGGATTCCCTTCACCCGTCGTATTGGGATTAACTTGGGGTTTTCCAGTTTTTTATGGTCGGCATTCCCACGAAACGCAGCGGGAACGTTCAGCTCGTCCGAACGACGCGTTCGAGGGTCTTTGCCGGTATCCAAATCCGCACGGTTGCAATATGACATGGATCACCTCAAATGGCCCTCCACCGTCGTACGATCGCATCCTAACGGTTCCATGCCCCCTTGTTTTTTGCAAAATGTTTTCTTCTACGGGTAACATGGAAAGGGGAAAATTCTTCAGGGATGCGTAACACGCGTACGTTCTTTAGGATGTTCCGAACGAATAAGGAGATTTATATGAAACATCGCCGTTGGATTTTAGGAGTTATCTTCTTTTTGGTGGGAATCGTTCCTGCGTTTGCGCGAATATGGACGGACAAAAACGGAAGAACCCTGAGTGCGGAATTTGTCCGTTTTACCGGGGACTCGAACGAGAAGGTTCTTCTTCGTCTTCGGGACGGAAACATGCTTGATTATCGCGTGCGAAACCTGTCGGCCAAGGATGTGGAGTATTTGGAGGGTTTGAAGAAAACGTCTGGAAAGCAGGCGGTTCGGAAAACCAAACGTTCGGAATCCCCCTCGAAAACGGTCAAGAAAACCGCTCCGAGAAATGACGATAACGACGAAATGGAGAACGAATCGGTTTCCGAAGAAGATTCCCAAACGCGGGTCGTCATTGCGGAAGGACATGGGGAGACCTTTTCGGAAGCCAAAAAAGACGCCATCCGCAGCGCGGTAGAAGAAGTGGTGGGAACGCTCGTCGATGCGCGAACGCGGGTGGAAAACGACGAACTGATTGAAAAAATTCTCACGTACAGTGGGGCATACATTGAAACCAGCAAGGTTTTGAAAACAAACAAAGAGGATGGATTTTATAC
The DNA here is from genome assembly GCA_030535245.1 of Planctomycetia bacterium. Lineage (GTDB taxonomy): Bacteria > Planctomycetota > Planctomycetia > Pirellulales > Thermoguttaceae > RGIG3701. The sequence continues at coordinate 1,165 of JAUNBJ010000074.1, forward strand.
CGTAAAAATTCAGGCCAAAGTGGTCAAAACGGCCATTACGCAAAAGCTGTTTGCCGGAAAGCCGAAAACGTATTCCGTTGCCGGGGCCGATCTGCTGGGGAAAATGGAGACCAAGGAAGCGTCTGAAAAACAGGGCGTTATGTTCCTTGCGAATTTCCTCAAGGAAGAACCATTTCCATACTCACTCTATGATTTAACGATTGTCGGGGAGCCAAAAGTGAAAAAAGTGGATGGCGTGATTAAATACTCTTGTGTATGGTGGGCTACCGTTGATTTGGAAAAATATCAGGATTTTGCGAAGCGGCTGACTTCCATTTTGGATAAAGTCGCCATTCGGAAAGGATCGTTTGTGCGAGAGGCAGAATTTGACCAGAAAACTGGCAGGATAAATTTTGCTACAAAGAATCCTGTACCCGGAAACAAAAATTTTCATTTTTATGTTTGTACCGGTGTGTCGGGAAAATATTCCTCTTTCCGTTTCAATATTTACGAACTCCCCAAAAAATATAGTTATCTTGCCGAAGCCTACAAGAATTTATTTCCTGTCGGTGAAATTCAATTGCATGATGCAGACGGGGATGTCGTCTGTTCTGGCCGGATAGGTTTAAATTTTCCGTCGGAGTGGAATGGTGACCTTTGTCCATTTAACATGTTTCCAGGATATTTTAGGCTGAAAGATCGTACAGTTTACTTTTACTCTACTCACGATTTTGACGCAGGGAACAAAGTTACAGACGCGATAGAATCTACAACGTGTATTAGCAAATTGTATGTTGAAGGTAGGCTATCAGGGGTTATGCTTTCGCCTGTTGCGGTTGGGTATTCTAGAGGTTATGTTAATGTCATGGGAAAAGCAGGTGTCAAAACCTTCACCCTCACCTCAGAAGAACTATCACGTGTGAAAAGTGTTTCCATTCAGATATTACCGGACAATCCGGCGATGGATGCCATTTACGAGAAGATGGAAGCGGAGATTAATAAAATTCCGACGGAGTAGTTCCGTTTTGAAAAAACAGCGTTTTATTATTTTATCAGGGAGTTTACCAGGAGAGTCAATCATGAAAACAGTGTGGATGTCGTTGTTGGGGTTGTTCGTATGCGGTGGAATCGTGCTGGCTCAGGAGAAGGCGAAAAGCCCAGAGGAGCAGCTCGCGGCGTATGCGGAAATGGGGCCGGGAGTGTACAACGTGAAAACCAATGAAAAGGGGGAAATCATATCCCTGATTGTGGTGGGGCGTTCGCGTATCAGCACGGTGCTGGGGGTTGGCAAGGGAGAAGAAATCGCGAGGAATCGGGCTTTACTGGACAGCGACGCTCGGTTCGTGGAGTGGTGTAAAACCAATCTGACGGTTCAGGAATCCGCAAGTGACGAAACCATCATCGTTCTTAAAGGAGAGAATGAGGAGGGCAAAGCCACGGAAATCACGCTTCGGAAAGTCGAGTCGCACGCCGCTGGAACACTTCGCGGAATGCAGCTTCTGTATGCCCATCAGGATGGGGAGGGAAAATTTTTCACGGTGATTAAGGGGCTGAACGTCCAAAAAGTGAATGCAGTGAAAAAGTTGACCCGCGAACTGGACAGCGACGCTACGCAGGAAGAAGCAGCTTCCGAAGCCGAGGAAGCCCCGGCCAAACCTGATGTAAAAACCAAAACCGTCGTTGCACCGGGAGCAGAGGAATTTTTGTAAACTGGAAAATTTTCCGGGGGGGGCACGATTGCGGTGTCCCCATGGAAAGGGATTTCTGGGGAGGAGAACGCCATGTCGGTACGCTGGTTCACACTATTTTTGATGTTTGGAATCCTATTGGAAGCAAACGCGGAACAAGTTTCCGTACCGTTGCGGACGGCGCGGCCCTGTAAGGCTTTCGTCGAGGAGACCGGGGATGCGTATCGGGTTTCCGTGGAAATGCTTCCGGTGCGTTGTTTCGACCCGGCGACCAATATTTCCGTGAGCTATCAAAAAGCGGGAACGTTGGCAATGTCGGCCCTGCTCCATTTTTTGGAACCCCAAGCGGATAAAAAAACGCTCCAGTGTTCCGGGGTGGAATATGAAAAAAGGTCCTGCAACGCCCAAACCTGCACGCTGGTTTGCCGCATTCCTCGTGAGGGGGTAACGATTGTTTCGGCAAAGCCGGTTCTGCGGGAACCGACCGTGGATTTGGCGATTCCCACCCTTTCCAGCGGAAGTCTGTTGACCCGGCAGAGCGACTATTCCGACACGATTCGGCAACTGTTCACCCATTTGCAAAATCAAGCCATCCTCTACCCCTGCTCCGCCGATGAAAAAGAAGCGTTTGCCGAGAGTGTCGCTGCACTCGAAGAAACCATGGAAAACGCCGTCGCGTCGCTTCAAAAGACGATTGAGGACGACCGGGAACTCCTTTCGCTGGAACGGACACCACTTTTGGAAGAACTGCAAGCGGGGCGGAAACGCCGATTAACGCAACTTCAGAAAGTTCTGGAATGTGGAATGCGTATCGAAAATTTACGGAATGCCCGCCTGAAACCCGAATATGCGGAAATCCTGCTCGCCTCTCCAGAATTGCTGGAAATGGGGGGCGTTCGGTTTGTGGAATCCGATCGGGAAATTGCCGTCGTCGCTGTTGCCAGCACGATTTCTCCCGAAGGAAAATCTTCGTCACACCTTCACAAGGCACAGAAAATCGCCAAAATCAAGGCCATGGCCCTGTTTGCTGAAGAAAAAGCGGGAAAACAGGTGGATTCCCATGAGAAATCTATCGACAAAACCGTCGTTACGATTGAAAATGGCGAAGAAAACGTAGTTTCCATCGAAGAATATTCCCGCATCATCGAAACCCACGCCACAGCACTCGTTCGTGGCCTGAACGTTGTCGGCAAGTGGGAATCGGAGGATGGCAAATTGCTCTTTATCGCCCTTGGGAACCGGAAACTGCGGTATCCGGCAGGAAATACCCCAGGTGGGGGGGCTGGTTGTAGCCAACGTTCTGGGTCGATACGGCACGACGATACACCGGATCAAAAAAGAGCCACGGAACACGATACTCCGTCGGAATTTCCGTCGTAAACAACAAAAGCTCGCCGGGATTCTCGCCGTTCCGAAACAGCACCTCCTCCCGCCAGTCGCCAAGCAGGTCGCACGAAAGGCAGGGGGTGTTTTTGCTGCCGTTGTTTGCCGCCGCCCCCCACCGATGGAATCGCACGCTTGGGAAACATCGCCCCTCCTGCCAGTCGTAAAGCGTCGTACCGTCCAAAAGCTCGTCGCCCAGGTCGCCGTCCCAGTAAATCCGAAAACAATACGGCACCCCGGCCCGCGCGGCAACCTTCGTCCCCCGAACGTCAAAAATCGCGTCGGCCCCACTCGACCAGCACTCGCTGCCGCGAATTTCAGGAATCAGGTCGGCTGCCATGCCGCGTCCCACATCGCTTCCCGTGGCCGCCCCCCAGAGGATTTTCCCATCGGCAGAACGCAGTTCGTAGCCATACGGGGAGTGTTTCTGCTCGTGAACGCTCCACACCTCCAGACCAGGCCGATCGGGGTCGAAATCCCCCAGGTGTATGGCGTCGCCGTGCCCCAGTCCGGTACGATACAGGAGCGTTCCATCGTCGTCGAGTGCCGCGGAACCATACACGATCTCGTCCCGCCCGTCGCCGTCCAAATCCCCAACGCAGAGGTTGTGATTCCCCTCGCCATAAAGCCCTTCGCCCGGCGTTTTGCTCTCGTGGAACCAGCGGAGTTTCAGCGTTTTCCCGTCAAAATCATACGCGGCCAGGAATGCGGCGGTGTAGTATCCCCGGCATAGCACCACGCTGAGGTTTTTTCCGCCAAAATTCCCCACACATGCCAGAAAACGGTCGCACCGGTTGCCGTAGTCGTCGCCCCATTCCCTGTCGGAAAGCACGTCCCGCGTGGGAAGGTAATCGACCGTGCAGACGGCATGACCGTCCCGACCATCAAAAACGGTGAGAAACTCCGGCCCGGAGAGGATTTTTCCGTGGGCATTTCGGTAATCGGCATCCGCATTGCCAAGCACCCTGCCCCGCCCGTCCCGTGTTCCGTCGGCCGTCTTGACGACGATTTCCGCCCGCCCGTCGCCGTCCAAATCTTCCGCGATAAATGGCGTATAGTGTGCTCCGGAACGGAGATTGCGGCCCAAATCAATCCGCCAGAGCCGCGTTCCGTCGAGCGTGATACCGTCCAGAAACGTCGTACCGGTATGGCCGGAATGGGAGTTGTCTTTGGCATTCGACGGATTCCACTTCACTACCAAATCGAGCCGCCCATCACCATCCAGATCGGCAGGCTGCACGTCGTTGGCCGTGTAGGTCGCGACCGAACCGTCCGGCATTTTCTGTTCGGGAGGAACCTCCACCGGAATCCGCAGAAAACCTTGCCACGGACGTACCGTGTCGGAGGCTTCCCCGGCAACTTCCACGCGGTACGCACTCTCCCCCGTGCCGTTCGGATCGGTGTAATTCGTCCGTTGCGTGTCGGCAATTTTTTGGCCGTCGCGAAAGATCGTAAACGTCGTGTCGTCGGCGTCGGTATTCCAAAATCGCCACGAAAGGAACACGCCCCCACCCTCTTTTTGGATCGCGACCAGACCCCGACGCCGCAGGTTGGCGGGGGGTTCTGGCGACCTGGCATTGGACAAACCGTTGGCCAGGGCGTTTTTTTCCGACGTAATTTTCTCCCGCAAAATCTTCGTCCAGTGCCCGACCCGACGCAGGTAAAAATCACTCGGCAACCCGTCGTTCGTCAAAAAATTGCAGGAACTAAAGTCCGTTCCCGAACCGTCGCCCGGCGCGGTGAACCAGCCCTGATAACCGCAAAGCACCTTGCCGGTCATCGTGTCGCAAGAAACCGACGCATTGGCCCCCGACGCTCCGAAGAACGCCAGGAAGCAGAACACCATCCCCACGCTCATGGATTCAAAGCCTTCGCAAACGGAACGAGCAGGTCGTACTTTTTCCGCCAGGTCGTGTACATGATCCCCACGCAGCCGGGAGTCCGGTCGCACGTTTCCAGCCAACCGTTCCAGTTCGGCGCGTCGTCCTTATCGTAGTACGCGGCGGCCTGCGTTCGGAACCCCTTCTCGGAAAAATATTTCATGCTCTCCTCACGAATCTTGAAATACCAGCACGAAATGATAAGCTGCCGGGGAATATGGTCGCAAACCCCCGTGAAATCCCCATCGCAGGCGTAATAATCCGCATGGCAGTTGTGCATGGGGTCGAGCATGTCTGACCACAGGTAGACTTCCGCTTTGGGATGAACGCGCTGAATGATTTCGTACTGCTTCGTAATGCAGTCGCCAAGAATCTCGCCCAGCGTCAACCCCCGTTTCTTGCACGCCTGGCAGCTTCCGCCCGCGCGAATTTCATCCATGCTGAGGAACCATTTTTTCGGAGCCAGAATTTCCTGAATATCCCGTGCCGACTCCTCAAACGCATCGTACAACGCCGGTTCCGACATGCAGACCGAGAGCTGCCCCCGCTCCGTCCGCAACGGCTGATAGTACGAAACAAGCAGCTCCGTGCCGTCAGGAATCGCACTGGTATCGGGAATCCCCAGCGTACAATCCGCCTCCGCTTCCTTCCAAAGCGACAGCGTGAAGTCCGGTCGCGTAAAATCTTTCCCCTCATCATAAACCTGCCCGGTACGCGCGTTTTTCACCGTCATCGGCGTCCCAGGACGATTCAGCGGAGAGGACATCCCAACCTCTCGCAAATCCAGATCGTCGAGCCAGAATTTTCCCTTGTTGCCCCCCCAAATCCCCAGGTAAAGCCGCAGTTCCGTATCCTCCGCACCCGTCTGGAAGAAAATCCGCGCCTGCTTCCAACCATCGGACGCCTCCTGCGAACGGACTTCCCGACTGTAAAAACCGTTTTTCGTGTGAACGTCCCAACTCCTCCATTTCGTCGCCCCCGGCTTGCGATCCCGCGATTCCAACAGCAACGGCGACACCGAGGTAAGAATCTGCGACGTATCCTTCCGGTGAATCTGGAACCGGAGTTTGCCGTCCATGTCCAACCCCTCCGTCTTATACCACACGCTCAACACGTAACGCCGATTCGGATGAACCGCAAACCGCTGCGTGATTCGTCCATGACCATGCTTGTCCGCCGTAAAACCCTCCATCCGCAGGGACGCCGCACCACCATGCTTCACCTCCGTGTCGGCAAACGAAATCACCCCCGGCATGTCGTTGAAATCGTAATCCGCAAAACGATGGTTTTTCGACTCCTCGAATCCCCCATTTTTCACACGATTCCCCGGCATCTCCGGATGGAATACCGCCCGTTTGCCCGTGACCAGAAACGGCAAATCGGAAACCTTCGCCCCTTCCACCAGGTTGTTGTCCTTCCAAAGCATCGTGCCGTATCCAACCGACCAGAGAATCGGAATGATCTCCACCCCCGCATCGTCAGCCGCCTGCCGGATTTTTGCCAACCGCCCCTTCGACACGTCGCTCCAGTTCGCTACACGCTCCCACGGACACGCCCAAAGCATCCCGTTCAGTCCGTTCTCTCCCGCCGTTTTCAACAACGTACACACCTGCTCCGCATCGGCGTCGCTGCCAATCCCAAACGACACGTAAAACCACCGATCCGCATATTCCTTCGCTTCCGCTTCCACACTCCCCACACACAGCAGGATTGCCAAAACCCACCAACGACTGTTTCTCATTTTTCTACTCCCTGGGAACAACTACGGCACTAAATTGATAATTGATAACTAATGGTTAATGGTAAATGGTTAATTATTTCGATTCCATATTTTTTTGTGGAGAGGTAAGCCGTCTCTTACACCAAGAAAACAGTACAAATAGTAACCATTAACCATTAACCATTAATGTGGGTTCTCTGCTGACATGAAAGAATTAAACCGTCTTGGGCATCACGAATGGTGCGCGATCTGGCTTCGTCAACATCGCGTTGGCACGGTCGTTGCCGGGGAATTGCTCGGTGGCGTTGTCGATGGAAATCGCTTCGCCCAACACAAACGGGACCTCCTTTTTCACGTCCACCCCTTCCAGCACGTCGCGCATGTTGTTCAACAGAAGCTCCATCCGTTCCTGAACAATCGGGTTGTCGCCCATCGCGGAAACGCACGCATCCCAGCTCGTCGGACGACCCAGACGCTCGGAAATGTTCCCCAAATGACAAAGTGCCGTGGAATAATGCGCTTCGGTCATCGGTGCGTTCAGCTTTTCCGGCGTGTTGTCCCGCACACAGTTGAGGAAATTGCCAAACTGCCCTCCCGGATTGACCGGCGTGAAATCGTCGCATTCCAACGCCACCGGATCGCCATTTTTCGGATAAAACCGCCCTTCGGTAACATACCCCTCGGTCGTGTGGAACCAGGCCGTCTCGTACGGCGTCCAATTCTTCGACCGCAGATTGCACGACTCAAAAATGCAGGGGAAACCGTCATAATCGTAAATCGCCATCTGCACATTCGGCGTCTCGGCCTGATCCTTGTAACCCGCTTTCGGGTCGTTGATGAACCGCGTTCCAAACGCCAACACCCGATTCGGATGACGGTGCGGATCGTTCATCCCCAAACGGCACATGTCGAAATGGTGGACGCCGTTGTTACCGATTTCGCCATTTCCGGTGTTCCAGAACCAGTGCCAGTTGTACGGAGTCAGATTGCCATGGTACGGAACCATCGCGGACGGCCCAACCCACAGATTCCAGTCGATCCACTCCGGCGGTGTGGTCTCCGACCTGAAACCAATCCCGACACGCGGACGGTGCGCAAACGCATGTACCGCCACCGGCTTGCCATATTTGCCCGACTGGAACGCGGCCGCCGCCTTACGCCACCCGTCGGAATGCCGCCGCTGCGTACCATGCTGGACGCAAACCTTGTACTTCGCCGCCGCCTCGATCAGTTTCCGTCCCTCAAACATCGTGTGACAACAGGGTTTTTCCACATAAACATGCTTCCCCGCCTGACAGGCCCAGACCGCCCACAACGCATGCCAGTGATTGCACGTGGCAATGGAAATGGCGTCGATGTTCGGGTCGTCCAGAAGTTTCCGGGCGTCCTGTACCGCCGCCACCTCGATTTTGTACTTCTCACCTAACTTTTCGGCAGAGCTGCTGGCTCGCCTCCAATCCGCATCGGCCACGGCGGCAAGTGTCGCCCCTTCGGCCTCGGCATAGCTTCGGGCATGGTAGTTCCCCTGCCCTCCCATCCCAAGGACGGCGACACGGATTTTACCGTTCGCGTCTTTCGCCTGAGCCGGGAGAACCAGCGGCGACGCAACCCCCACGGCTGCGGACAGTTTCAAAAAATGACGGCGGGATACGTTGAACATAGCGACTCCTTTTGTTGCAGTTGTTGTTTGTTGTAAAACCTGATAAACCTGAGGGAACCCCCTCTTAAATTTTCTCCATGAACGCGTCCAAAGTCGGCGACTCGTACGCCAAAACGAAAAGGTCGTTCAAAAGCTCCCGATTCTTTATTCCCAAAATGTACGCCTCCATCTCCGCCGTAAATTCCAGCGGAAAACGCTTTTTCAGAAACCGAACCACGTTTCGGGTAACGCCTTCTCTCCAGCCTTCGTCCAGCCCCTTTTCCAATCCCTTTTCCAAACCTTTTTCCAATCCCTTTTCCAAACCTTTTTCTATCCCCTGCTCCATCCCTTCCTTGAGGCCGGAAATGCGGGCATATTCGATCTGACCGCGACGATCTCGTTCGTTCCTTTCGCGTGCTTCTGCAATTTCCCGGAGTTCGTCGTCTTGCGTGAATTCACGGTACTTCCGATATGCCAACTTCAGGCCGTCGTCTTTTTTCAGCAACACTTCCATTTCGTCCTCCGTCTTTTCTACCGCGTGACAAAAAAAGTCCAACCAAATTTGAAGCGGCTCCTCCATTTTGGGGAGTTGTTTCAATTTTTCCCCCGCCAGTTCGAACGTGTGAATCTGCAAATCCTCCGTCAACGCCATGTTGGGGTTGGCTTTGGCCGCGATGTAAAACTCATTATGTAAATCCGGGAGTTGATCAAAAAGCTCGAAATGCATCAGGATGACCGAAACCACCGGATAAAGTTCCGCGTAATCCTCCCCCTTCTGAATCTGCGTGCAATACAATCGGCTCCAGTAATAAAGGATACGATTCGCGAACCCGACCTGGTTCGCCGACTGCATTTCCACATCGAAAATACGTCCATCAACATCCACCGCACGGATATCGAGAATAAGTTCTTTATCTTCCCGGAAGCGTCGCACGTTGAACGGGTTCAGGATCGTGACCTCCCGCAACTTTGGTTTTCCGGAGCTGGACATCACCGCGTTGAGGAAGGAAAGCAACCCTTTCTCGCTCCCCTCGCTTGAAAAAATGTACTGGAAAACGACATCCATCGTCGGGCTTAACGGGCATGATTCCATAAGGTTTTCTCCTTCTTAAAAAAATTATACCATAGGGGAACCAAGAAGTCAAGTTTCCTGAAAGCGAAAAATTCGTTTAACGTACTCAACGTACAGGGTTTTGGGGCTTGACAGGGAATCACGGCATGATTACAATTACGGTACAGGTGTTTCCTGGGATTTGAAATGGGGTTTTGAAAGGCCTGCGAAGAAGGAGCCTACGGAGGACGAAAATGGCGGTTGCTTGTCGAGGTTGTCGTGCGGTGCTGGATTCCGTGCCACAGGTTTGTCCCTACTGTAAGGCGACGGAGTTTGAGGAAATCAGGGGATCGCGTATTTATCATGGAGCGGCGGGGCAGTCCCTCATAGAGCTACGTAAAGCAAAGAAATTCATCCGTGATTTGCAGGAAAAAGAATACCAGGAACGCAAAGAGGAAATGGAACAAAATTTTCCCGCCCGGATGGAGGCCTACGCGAAGGAGCTGGAAGATTTCAGGAATTGGGAAAAACGTCGTCAGGATTTAATCTGCCAAGTCAATGGGGGTTGCGCAACGATTTTTTTCCTGTCGCTTGCGGGGGCTGTCGCATTCTTTTTTTGGGCGGCTTCGTGGAAATATCGCTGGGTAGGGGCGTTCGGGTGCCTGATTGTATTGGGATTCGTCACCGGCATCCTCCGGAACGTCATTCTACACCGATTCTTTCCCGAGAAGGTAAAACGTCTGGCGGCGATGGAGCAAGAGTTGGCAACGCTGCAAGAAATGCACCGCGAGGAGCCGAAAAAGCCAACGCCACACGTTCCTTTTCCCTCGACGGAGAGCGATTTGCGGCGATATTACGAGCAGTATCCGAAATCTCCGGTCAGCTTGCAATTTTTCAACCCGGAGACTCTGGAAAAACTGATTCAGGTGATCGAATCCTGCCGTGCCCAAACGCCGGAGGAAGCCATACGCGTCCTGCATGAGGACGAGTATCGTGAAAGAGTTCAGCAGGAAAACCGCACTCTTTTGGAAGAAACGCGTCGTTTGCGGGAGGAGCAGAAGCGAACGACCCAAAAAGCCTCAGACGCCGCCATTTTCAGCGCGTTGAATTTGCTGAATAATCATCTGAATCGTCGTTGATTGGTTTCCTGCCGTCGCTTTCCGAACGTGGATCAATCCGCAGGTTTGACAGGGAGAATGCGTCGCCGGACAACAAAATCAAAGGGAGACGCGAGACGTAAGCTCGGCCTCCCTAATTTCAGCGACATGGGAAACGACGCTTTAATCCAACTTATGCAGGTAGGGCTTGATCGCCTCAAATCGCAGGTCGATTTCCGCAATCTGCTCGTTGGTGAGCTTCATTTCCGAGAAGAACGGTTTCCCGTTGGCGTCCTGCGGATTGCAGCTTCGGGAGATCATGTTCTTGAACACGCCCCGCTTGATCCAGACGTACAGGTGGAAACCGCGAAGCTGGTTGCACGGGATCGTTTCCTTCAGGTTCAGCATGAGCAGCACTTTGCTGAACAGATCGGCCGCCCCCACGTCGTCGCCCGCCAAATGACGCTGCCAAATATCTTCCAGAAGGTCGGCATACACGGCACGTTCTGTGACCAGCCCTTCCGACCCATAACGGAACTGATGGAGCCAGCCGAAACCGCCCATGGCGCTGAAAATGCACTTGATGTGCGGTCGTGCGGCGTAAAGCTGCTGCATCCGCTGGAGGATCGGGCCGGTTTCCTCTTTCACGTATCCGAAATGTTTGTACTGCGTGCCCAGCTCAATCAGCAGTTTGACCGATGGGCCGGGGCCTTTGTACTTCGTGCCGCCGGAGGTCTGAATGATGACCGGACGCGTTACGGTTTTCGCCAGTGCGTTCCAGTATTCCCGCAGGTCGTCTTCCGTTTTGCCTTCATCCGGTGGACGGGAAATGATTGCCGGCACGCCCAGCTTTTCCACATGCTTCGCGTACACGAGCATTTCCGCCGTGTCTTTCCCCTGCACGCCCAGACAGAGTGCCGATTTGCGACCCTTCATGGCGTCGGCGAGGACTTCCATCCCCTTGAGTTTTTCGTCCATCGTCAGGTAGTCCACGCTGTCGCCCGACTGGGGCCAGATCATGCCGGAGCAGCCACATTTGTCGACGAATTGTGCCTGCTTGGCCAACACGTCGTAATCCAGTTCCCCTTTTTCGGTGAACGGTGTGGACAGAATCGGGAAGGGACCTCGGACACGCGGATCGCCGGGGATTTCCTTCGTTGAAGCGGAGCCTGCGGCGGTTGCCGGAGTCGCGTCGTCGGCACGCAGCGTTCCCCCCATCGCAGCGCCCACGGCACCGGTCAGCATGGTTCCCAGCATGTCGCGACGATTCCATTCGTGAAGTTTTTTCATGTTTGTCGTTCCTCTCTTAAATCTTGATGGAAAGATAGTGCGCAAAAAATGCGCGGCAGGTTTGATGGTTTTATTGTATCGGGCCGAGAAGAACTTGTCAACCCATTTCCCCGCCATACAAATGATATTGGTGCCTGGATGCTTTCAGACGCCCCCTTTCAGGTTTCTTAAATTTGGATTATACTGGGTGAGTAGGGAGAAATACCGCCGTTGAGCATGTGCCTGATTGGGCGGAATGTATCGCTGTTGCTGGGAAAGATTGGCGTTCCTCAGGAAGGGAAAAAAATGAAAATTGAAAGTGTTCGGGATTACAAAGCCATGAGCAGCGTGGGTGCGTCGATTCTTTTCGATGCAGCGATGACCAAGCTCTCCAAAGGTCTGCCGTTCAATATGGGATTGGCGACCGGAAACACGATGGTGACGCTCTACGAGGAGCTTGCGGAAAAGTTCAACGTCGCAGGGGCGGATCTTTCGCTGCTCCGTACGTGGAATCTCGATGAATACGCGGAAACCGAAAATACCGCCGTGCCGCACACGCATCCGCTGAGTTACTGGAAGTACATGCACGAGAATCTCTTTCGACGTTTCGCGCCCGAACGGGGATTCCGGGAAGAAAACGCCCATTTCCCCGACCCTGCCGATCCTGGTGCAATCGACGCGGCGCTTGCGGCGGCTGGCGGGCTGGATATTCAGCTACTGGGAATCGGATTCAATGGACACATTGCCTTCAACGAGCCGATGTGCGAAGATGAAATTTCCGTCGAGGGCTTTGGCAATTTACCGTCGCGTGTCCTGCCGCTTGCGGAAGAAACATTGGCGCAGAACACTCGGCTTACGGCGGGGGGGGATCGGGAGCTTATGCCCAGGTTTGCCGCCACGCTGGGGATGAAACCGATTCTGGCTGCGAAACAGTGTCTTTTGCTGGCATGTTTTCCGGAGCAGGAGTCCCCGCTGAAGCAAATGATCGGTGGACGGCTTCCAACGCCCGCACTGCCCGCGTCGTATTTGCTCACGCACCCGGACAGTCGATTGATTTACACGGTGGATTGTATTAATTTGGGAGAAGTGCTTTGAGTTTACTGATTCAGAATTGCCGATTGGTATCTCCCGGCGTGGATCGGGCGTGGTGTTCGCTGCGTGCGGAAGGGGATCGTATTGTTGAAATCGGGGAGGATTTGGCAGCCCGCGCGGGGGAGGAAATCGTCGATGGCCAGGGGTGGATTGCGATGCCAGGATTCATCGACATTCATTCGCATGGACGTTCCGGTGCCGATTTTTGCGACGCCACGCAGGAGGCGATGCAGACGCTGGGCCGGGAGAAACTTCAGGATGGCGTGACCGGGTTCCTGGCGACGACGCTTACGGTTTCTTCTCAGACGCTGCGGCAGGTCTGTCGGGAAGCGGCGGCTTATGCCCAAAATCCCGATGCGGGTGCGACGATGCTGGGGGTGCATTTGGAGGGGCCATTCCTGAACCCGGAGTGTGCGGGGGCGCAGAATCCCGATTACCTGCGGCTGCCGGACATTGGGCTGGTGGATGAGCTGAACGCGATTGCGCCGGTGAAAAAGGTTTCCTATTCGCCGGAGCTGGAGGGGGCGATGGCGTTTACGCGGGAGCTTGTTCAGCGGGGAATCGTCGCTTCCGCAGCGCATTCTTCGGCGGAATACGAATGTTTCGAGGAGGCGCGGGCGGCCGGTCTGACGCACATCACGCATTTTTGCAACATGATCACCCCCCTGCATCACTTGCGACTTGGCATGGTGGGGGGAGGATTGCTGGCGCCGGAAGTTTTCGTCGAAATCATTTGCGACGGGATTCATCTTTTGGATCCGATGATCGATTTGATCGTGCGTATCAAGGGGCCGGAGCGTGTCATGCTGATTACGGACTCCATGATGGCGGCGGGGTGCCCGGACGGGGAGTATTCGCTGGGAGGCCTGCCGGCACGTGTGGCGGGCGGGTGTGCGAGGCTGTTGACGGGGCAAATCGCGGGTTCCACGCTGGTTTATGACAAAGGTTTCCAGCGGTACGTTCGTGCGTCCAAACTTCCCCTTTGCGAGGCGGTTCGTGCAACGAGTCTGAATCAGGCCGTCAGTCTGGGGATTCCCGACCGAGGGAAACTTCAGGAAGGTTATTTTGCGGATATCGTGCTGACCAATGGGAAGCTGGAACCCCAAATGACGATTGTAAATGGCCGAATTAAGTGGCGTAAAAACATGGGGTGAAATTCCCCATACCGAAAGGAGAGGAACCGAATGAAAAAAGTAGCCATCGTTGGTTTTGGGTTCATGGGGCGGATGCACTATGGAGCCTGGAAAAAAGCACGGGGAGCCAAGGTTTGCGCGATTTGCGACTCGAACCTTGCCCAGCTTCAGAAGATTAATGCGGGGAATCAGGCGGGGGTGGATACTTCCACGGATTTTACCGGCATTGAAATTTTTGAGGATTACGACACGATGCTCCAGACCGGAGGCTTCGACATTGTGGACATTACGCTTCCCACACCTCTGCACCCTGCGATGAGCCAGAAGGCGCTTCAGGCGGGGTATCACGTTTTGTGCGAAAAGCCGATGGCGCTGTCGCTCAAGGAGTGCGACGCCATGCTTGCCGCGGCGGAGGGTGCGAAAGGGAAGTTCCTGATTGCGCAGTGCCTGCGATTCTGGCCGGAGTACGTGTACCTGAAGGAGGTGATCGATTCCGGGAAATATGGTGCGGTGAAGGCGGCGAATTTCTCCCGTTTTGCGGCGGCTCCCGGTCGGGACAGCGGCGGCAAGTCGTGGTTCCTCGACGAGAGTAAGTCGGGCGGCGTTGTTCTGGATTTGCACATTCACGATGCCGACATGGTGAACTTCCTGTTTGGAATGCCGCAGAAGGTGACGAGCAAAGCGCACCTTCGCGACGACGGTTTCACCGATCATTTTTCGACGATCTACGATTTCCCGAACATGGTCGTTACCTCCAGTGCCAGCTGGGCCATGCCGGTGAGCTATCTGTTTGGGGCGGAGATTCAGGTGGTGTTTGAAAAGGGGGTGGCGGTGATGAACAGCAAGGCCAAACAGCCGTTGACCATCTATCCTGCCAAGGGGAAACCCTTCGAGCCAAAATTGCAGAAGGCGACCGGGTACGAGGCGGAAATTCAGTATTTTCTCGCGCTTGTTAACGGCACGGTAAAAACGGAGGTTTTGACTCCTCAAGACGCGCGTGCGTCCATTCAGTTGGTGCTTGCGGAGCGACGCAGTGCCAAGACAAATCGAACGGTTACTCTGGAAAAAAAGGGAGCGTAAGATGACCCCCACGACAAAATCGGATCATTACAAATGGGTTCTTCTGGGCCTCGTCTGGGTGACGTATTTCCTGCAACAGGGAACGCGTCAGATGTACGGTGCCATGTTGCCCCAAATCAAGGAATACTTTCAGGCTGGCGGGGTTACGGACGTTCAACTCGGTCTGGTCGTCAGCATGTTCGTGCTGGTGTACGCGTTTGCGGTTCCCTTTGCGGGAATCACGGCCGACCTTTTCCGTCGTAAGTGGGTTTTGGTGCTTGGAACGCTTCTGTTTTCCACAGGGATTTTCCTCTCCGGTTTTGCGACCACGGTCGGAATGCTACTGATTACATACAGTATTTTGAACGCTATCGGGCAGAGCATGGTTCCATCCCCTTCAACGTCGCTTATTGCGCAGTTCCACACCGACACGCGTTCCACGGCGCTTTCGATTTACCAGATGGCCCTCTACATCGGAATCGTAATTTGCAGCTGCGTTTCCGGCTGGGTCAGCGGACTGGGGCAAGGGAGCTGGCGTTGGGCGTTTCTTTTCTTTGGTGCGTTTGGAATCGTCTGGTTCTTCGTGCTGCTCCTTTTCCTGCGAGACACCCCTGCGGCAGCCAAACCTTCTCAGGACAAGGAAAAAGAGAAGAAACCGGTCGCGAAAGCCACGCTTCAAGACGTCATTCTGGCGATCTTTACAAAACCTTCCTTCATTCTCATGACGCTTGCGTTTGGCATGTGCCTTTACGGTGCGAATGGATACAAAACCTGGATGACGACGTACCTGAAAGAGACGTTCCCGTTCCTGACCCCCACCACCGCCGCATTCCACGCGGTGTTCTGGTTCTTTGCGGGGGCTCTGGTGGGAATCGCAATCGCAAGCCGGATTTCCGACCGGGTCGCCAAAAAACGCCCCACGTTTCGGATGGAAATGAATTGCATTGGGCTGGTCATGGCGGCGCCGGCAGTTTTCCTGGTGGTGAACGTCCCCGGATTTATCGCGTGCTGTGCGGCGTTGTTCTTTTATGGGATGGCGCAGGGGGTGTACGACTCCAACTTTTTCGCGGCGATTTACGATGTCGTCGAGCCACGGTTTCATGCGGCGGCGACCGGAATTTTCTGCTGCGGGGCATTCATCATTGGAGCATTCGCGCCGCCGGTACTGGGTTGGATGAGCCAGCACCTTTCGATGAAAGCCGGTTTTTCCTCGCTGGCCATTTTTTACCTTGCGGGAGCCGCATTCATCATGATGGCGTGTCTTTTTTACTTAAAGAAAGATTTTGTCCGGGAACCCCAGGATTGATCTCGCCTGTTGCGTGAAAGAATAAAAAAAGGGTCGAGTTCCTGCTTTGTCGCAATGGAGACAACGTGGGAACCCGACCCCTTTTTCTTTACTTCTGCAAAAAGAGATGGCATCCCTTTTTGTTGCCGGAGAGGACGTCCAGCTTGCCGTCGCCGTTGACGTCGCCCACCGTAATCTGGGTGCCGACGCCGGAATTATCGTCGATCAGGTGCGGCAGGAACGTCGCCTTCCCGTTTTCCCGCTTCAGCTCGAACCAGTACAACACTGCCGGCGCGTTTGGCTCCACGTCACCTTGGGGACCATGTGCGTGGAAACGTTTCCCCGTGACAAAATCGATCAGCCCGTCGCCGTTGATATCGCCGTAATCAAAGCTGTGGAGCTGGGAAACACGAATTTCCCCCTCCTTCGGTTCCGGAGAGATCAGGACGTTCTTCTCGAACGTGATTCCCCCATCGGCCCCCTTGACCTGTTTCCACCACTGGAGTCCGAACAGGTGGGCACTGTCGGCGGTGACAACATCGCTCAGCCCATCGCCATCCACGTCATAGACCAGGATCGTCGAACCACCGCGGGAAGCGAAATCAAACGCGTGGAACGTCCATGCCCCTTCGTGTCCCTTGCCGGGGTTCTCGTACCAGCCTTTGGAGTCGATCAGGTCGCAGCGTCCGTCGTTGTTCACGTCGCCTGCACCAATCCCGTGGCAATAGCGCTGATAACGGTCATTCTTCTCGGAAACTGCCGTCCATTTCCAGGGAGCGTACGGGTCGGCCGGGTCGGGAGACGCGAAACCGAGGAAACCAATCCGGTTAAACACCAAATCCCGCTGGCCATCGCCGTCGACATCGACGTAAACCTGCGACTCGTTCCCCACCTCGATGGAGTAAAAATGCGCCTTCCAGTGCCCCTCTTTGTTCTGGGGATTTTCAAGCCAGAAACCATCTTTTCCGGGGTGCGGACAAACCAGCACGTCGGGCCAGCCGTCTTTGTTAAAATCGTCGGTGAAGGCTACGAAATTCTCGGAGTAGCCGCTGGTGGGGAAATCCTTGACTTCGTAAACTTCCATGGTTTTTTTGAAGTCGGGGCCAAGGTAAACGTAGGGGCCGTAATACACATCGGTCACACCGTCTTTGTTGAAGTCGGCGTAGGCAGCACCTTCCGCATAGAACTTGTCGGCCAGCTGGAATTTCTCAAATTCCACCGCAGACACACTTGCACTGAGCAGCAGCACACAAAACAGTGGCAGGAAAACTTGACGCATGATTCATCCTTTCTTAAAATGACTGAAAAAACTTTTGTTTCCTTGTAGAACTATTATGAATCAGTCGGAACAAATTTTCAAGTGGGGCCAGGGGGGGGAGTTGTTAGCGCCGGGTGCGATCAAATTTTCTGCGCGCCGTACAAATTCCCCTTCTTTGAAGCAGGGCTGGCGCATGAACGGGGTAAGATATAACGATT
>JAUNBJ010000215.1 GCA_030535245.1 Planctomycetia bacterium
CTATATTGTTTATTTTCTTTTTATACTATTTATAATATGGATGCAGCACTACGCTCACTGCGTTCGCTTTTATCAATATTTATTTTTTACACAACACTACTGCGGCAGCGACACACTTTTTCCATCCGCCCTATTGCCCAGGCAGTGAAAGACCTCCGCCGAAACACTGTACGCCAGACGATGCACCGAGCCGTCGCACAACGCAATCCCAAACGCCCCCGCATGCGCACTGCCGAAAGATTGATTGCAGGCGGTATACCCAAGACGATCCTGTCTGGGGAGCCGGACCGTATTCTCTTGAAAAACGCCGTCTTTGTAGGAACCACCGTACGTCGAACGAATCGTCTTGGCATGTTGGTCTCCGGCAAAATCGCAATTGTCGTCCGGCCAGGAGGTTGCACTCCCAAATTGGTAATCGGTGTAAAAACTTGGGTCGATCCCCTTTTCCCCGTAAAGAATCGTGTTGGAAAGCCCATCCCGTATCTGGCCGATCGCCACCTTGGAAAACATATAGCAGACACCCGTATAACTGGAAGCGTAATCCGGCCAGTTTTTTTCCTTCTTACGCATGGCCGCCGCATCCGTCGTGGTAGGTCCTCCGACAGGCGACGGGTAGCCGGAACCGGAATTGTACGCCCCCTGATTGGCAACGTAATCCCCTTTCATCGCCTGTTCGGGTTGATTTCCAGAATTATACATCGTATAGGCGTAAATTCCCACCAACTGCGGAGGCCGCCGCGAAGGGCAGTTGAAAACCGAAACCGGGGTTTGCATGACCGTTACCGCATTTTCCCGTTGGGTGGTACCTGGATTTTCCGGCAATTGTCCGTCCGCAGGTAATTGAAACAGCGCATTCTGCTCCAACGCTGGCAAAAGAGCATAATACCAACCTCCCGGCTGCCCCCAACTCATCCCCCCTTCCGGGTCGCCCATCCATTTCATCCCCCAGCCCGCGGAGGGGAACGTTCGCATGGAGCTTTCGATATTGTGCGCTGCCAACGCCAGTTGTCGCAGGTGGTTGTTGCACTGCATCTGCCGCGCCGCCTCCCGCGCTTGCTGCACCGCCGGCAACAACAACCCCACCAACATCCCTATAATCGCTATCACCACCAACAACTCCACCAACGTAAACCCCGGCCCCGGGTGCGGGGCGGCACATAACGGCTGCCGCCGGTTGCAACCGCTCCGGGAGGCAGGCGCTACGCTTCTGGCCTCCCTTGCCCCGGGTGCGGAGCAGCACACCCCGGGCCGGTACGACCGGCTGGCCCCGGGTGCGGGCGGCACGCTACGGCTGCCGCCGGTTGCCAATGGTATCGGGAGGCAGGCGCTAGCGCTTCTGGCCTCCTTCTCTTTCAGAACGCCCTCCGGGCCAGCTGCGACTACGATTGCCGAACCGGTACGACCAGCAGCGACCACGAACTCCACCTGCGTCCTTTTTTTCATCATTTCCCCTATTTTCTTCGTCTCAGCCAAACGCCTCCCAAAACTCCCAACAGCCCCAAAAGCCAGGCCGACGGTTCCGGAACGTACGCACTGGAAACATTCATCCGCAGGATGCCTCCAACTTCGGGAACGTTCAGGAGGGAAAGCTCCAGTTTCCCACGCCACGATTCTGCCAAAAGAAGGTTGACATTTTCCGCAACCAAACTCTCGGCTTGGAGGATATCAAGGGTGGAATGCCCCAGAATTTCCGCAAAATTTCCATCAAACGCAAAGTCCAAAACGCCCTCACCCAAAGTCGCTGTCTCCAAAAGCTGAAGTTGCGTGGCATTTCCATCCGCGTCCACATTCCACAAAATATGTGAAGGAGAGAAGGTCGCCAGACCCTCCATCGAAATCGTGTTTTCCTCCAGTGTCAGCGTCGCGTTTTGGTCCAGTGTCAGGGGGCCGTTGATGGTCAGATCGCCTGCTTCGGTAGTAACCGTCAATTGGCTGATGAAAACGTTCTCGTCCACCGCAATTGTGCCGCTGCCGCTCAATTTCGCCTGCGAATAATTCGTCCAAGCCTGATTTGCCGCCGTGGCCGTTCCTGATTCGCCGAACCGGTGGCTCCAGACGCTCTGCGACCATGTTCCCTCCGTCCCCGACACTTCCCGCGAATAAATGTCGGCGTAAACATCCGAGGTGGCACTCCCCGCCGTATTGAGGATACCAACCTCCGCAGCCGTCAAACCACGATTGTAAACCGCAACATTGTCGAAATTTCCCAGCATGGTTCGAGGGGCACCACTCCCATGAAAAGCGGAACCTGCCAGCGAAAACAGCCCCACCATCCGCGTGGAAGTGCAGTTGGAAAGCGTTGCAATAGAAGTTCCATTACAGTAGATGGTTCCCTTCCCATTGGCAACGGAGAGAACCAGATGATTGTAACTCCCCGAATCGGTTAAGGGTAAATCACCATTGCCAGAAAAAGAAGTAATACTGCTATAGATTGCAGCACTTGTAGACGTTGCCCCTCTGGACTGAAAACGAATCCCCTGGTTGCCATCGTTTCGCGTGGTACTCGAAGAACCCAGAATCGTCCAGTAATTATCCCACCCTTGCGGAGTGACATCGGCCCACATCGAAACCGTAAAGCTGTTAAGCGTTGCGGCATTCCCAAAGTCCACATAGGCCGAAATGTCACCATCCGCAGAAAGAGCGCTTCCGCCCCCATTGGCAATGTAACTGAAAGAGCCGTTATCATAGTCATATTTCTCACTCTCGTTACGATAGTAGGGCGTTGGAGTCAAGTCCATACCATTCCCGGACGAATCGGCCAGCGTCTCGTCGTCAAAATTCCAGTTGGCCAACATCCCAGCCTGAGAAACGTCGCACAAAAACAACATGAGGACAAGGCTCCCCACGAAAAACAACGAAAAAACGCCCCATGCACGCACGGCATTTGTTAAAATGCGGGGGGGGGGTAGCCAAGGCAATTCATGACGCTTCTCCAAAAACAGGTCTTGTGAATCTTCTACACTTCGCCCATTATACGATGAGCGATTTCATTTGTCAAGAAAAAATTTCTCAAAAAGGAAAAATTTTAAGAAATTTCCGCCACTGGCCCAGCCCGGGTGCGGGCGGCACACTACGGCTGCCGGCCCGGGTGCGGGCAGCACACTACGGCTACCGCCGGTTGCCAGTGGCGTCGGGAGGCAGTCGCTTCGCTCCTGGCCCCCCTCTC
>JAUNBJ010000216.1 GCA_030535245.1 Planctomycetia bacterium
TTTCAGTGCGCTCACTACGTTCGCTATATTGTTTATTTTCTTTTTATAATATGGATGTAGCCCCAGGCTATTGATTTTGCCCCGTTGGGGCATGGGAGGAATCTTTTTTAATTTTTTTAAAATTTTTAATTTTTTAAAATTTTTTGTTTTTTTCTAAAAAAATACTTGCGAAATAGAAAAGTTGGGATTATAATAGGTCGCATACGATATAAAAAATATCCTTCAATTTTCTCGCTTTCAGGAGATATTCCATGAAACATCCATCACGTTCCCTGATTTTGTTCGCTTGCATTGCTCTCCTTTTGGGAAGGGTCGCAAATAACGTTTTTGCCGCAGACTGGACAAACCCAGCAGGTGGAGATTGGACGGAGGGTTCGAATTGGAACACCGGAACCGCTCCAAACGCTGCGGGAGAGGTGGCCGATTTTACAGGAATCACACCGACCGGCAACGCAGCGACGGTCACTGTTTCCGGGACGCAAACCGTCGGACAGCTTCAATTTGGTTCGCTTACGGAAACTGCCAACTGGACGGTAACGGGCGGAACATTGAATTTAGCGAACATCGGGGGGGGGGGGCAATGTAGGTATTCTGGTAGGCACCGGTTCGACCGCACGGATGGAAACGACGTTAACTTCTTTGGCAAACACCATTTCCCTTTCTGGCGGGGGTGAGTTGACGGTCGTCGATGCTTCCAGCTTCGCGGGTAACTGGGTGGTGGAAGGTGCCATACTCTCCGTGACGAACATAGACAGTTCCGCAAAAACTCTGGGAACCGGAAAGATCCTCCTCGGCACTGGAGGACAACTGAAATCAGGGTACCTCTCCGACAGTCAATATGGAAATAAATATATTTCCAACGATATTGAAGTCGTGGGAAAGGGGGAGATTTATGCGGCAGATATGTACTACTGCCGTTTGGCTTTGACGGGAAATATCACCGGATTGGCGGGGACTTCCATTACCAAAAAGGGTGGGTGGCCCATTCACATTATGGGAAATAATTCGGGCTTTGCCGGGGATTGGTATCTTGAGGGGGACCAACTGGTCTTGCATAGCGATAATTCCCTGGGAACCGGAACCGTTTATTTTAAGGGGGCGCAGTTTCTCGCAACGAATGCTGATATAAACTCTACTGATAGCGAGAAGTATGCCAATGCGTATGCGAGGAATGTCGTCATTAAGAATGATCTTGTACTCCGAGCGAATCTAAACCAATACCTGGTTGGAGTTGATGGCTCCGCTGCCAGCGTAGCAGGCTCCAAGGCGATAATAGAGGGAAATATTTCTTCTGATTATGACATACGTCAGATAACAATTCGCGGAATGAACAGCAGAAGTACCGTTCTGGAAACCGTCCTGCGAGGAGACAATACCGGATTTTTGGGAAATTGGGTGATTGATAAGTACATATTACCGGAAACAAGTGACGTCAACATTGCCAGTAATAAAATCGCTCCGATTGTCTCGACGGACAATACGAGTAACGTGAAAGTCGAAACGGTCTATAATGGGACAAAAAAGTATTACTCCGACTCCCGGTTTGGTGCGGGAACGATTACGCTGGGTTTCGGAAAGCTGCGGGGGGATGCGACCAGTACGTATATTCATAATGACATTAAGTTGAAAGACAATATTCCTGAAAATCCCTTCGTTTTTGAGGGAAGTGTGCTGACGCTGACGGGGAATTTAACCGACGATGAGAACAACACCAAGAAGGTGGTTATCGCATTGAGAAACGGTGAGGTAACACAGGACAATCCGGTCAGTCGGCTTCGGCTGTTGGATGGCGACAATTCCGGGTTTTCGGGGGATTGGCGTCTGAAAAACACGTTCCTGGTGACCAACGCGGGGAACGTCAAGTGGAAGGCGTTCGGGAGTGGGACAATTTATCTGGAAGGGGGTGCCGGCCTGGTGGGGTATTCCTCCACGGCGACCGCCTCCACGTATAATAGCTCCCGTGGGCGTGCTTACATTTACAACGACATTATCGTTTCAGGAACCAACTACCTTCGCAGCGATGGTGATACCGTGACAGTTTCCAACACCAATTCCAGCACCAGCTATAACGCCAATTTTGAAGTCCAGCTGGCAGGCAACATCTCCGGCGACGGACTTCTGATTCGTACAGGGGGCGGTTACAAATGGGAAATTCGCGGAAATAATGCAGCCTACACAGGAGACTGGCTCGTTCAGTCCGATTATCTGGACACGAACAACACGGCGACAACGGAAGGAAATTCGCCCGGTGTCGATGTGCGATTCGGCTCCGGGACGCTCTATCTGGATGGTGGCGGCGTGCAAGGTGGCGGAGCGATTTTCTCCGACATCACGATCAATAAAGGCAAAACGGGATATTTGCGAAACAACGATTTCCAGTTGGGGGGACAGGTTTCCGTCAATGGCACACTGGACACCACACAGAAGTTGACGTTTACCAACGCGTTGCAGGGCACCGGAATCATGAACACCACGGCAACGATGGCCGCGGGAAGTATCCTTGCCCCAGGAAGTATCGGAGTGACCGATGCGTACGGAACGGCAGAGACAGACACACAGATCGGGACGCTGACGTTCCAACGTGGCCTGACGTTGAATCCGGGGAGTGAGGTTCAGATCGATTTCGCCTCCACTGCGGTTGGTGGCCATGACCGTATCTTGCTGGATACCGCCACGGGCTATTCTTCCGACGTGAGTCTGGATGGCGTAACGCTGAGTATCAACTTCCTGGACGGTTTTAATTTCAACACACTCACCTATGGCGACACGTTTGACATCCTTAACGGAGCCACGCTCGACGGCACCCTGCCGACGCTTTCCTACGATGTGAACGTCCTGTCGCGGGCCTACGAGGGGGCACGGTTGCAGCTTTTGTTCGATAGTGGTTCCCTCATCCTCCGCGCGGCCAACGCCGCCGATGTTCCGGAACCGGGGAGCTGGTTGTTGCTGTTGACCGCAATGCTTCTGGGCGTCTGGCGGCTTCGGAAACCGTCCAGCGTTATCCGTTAAAGCATCGTCACGAAAAACCACGAAAACGGCCTAAAGACCGACGCGAACGACAGTGCCCACTAAATTTGCACCCGCCCCCCTTCGGGTGCGTTCAAATTTTCTGCGCGCCGTACAAATTCCCCTTCTTTGAAGGGGTAC
>JAUNBJ010000075.1:0-10938 GCA_030535245.1 Planctomycetia bacterium
CGGGGACGCCCACCCCTCCGAAAACTTTTAGACTAATATTATTTATTTTTTGGACGCAACACTAGCAAATTTAGTGGGGTGTCGTTAGCGTCAGCCTTTAGGCCGTTCGGATGGATTTTTCGTAGAGCATGGCAGTGAAAATCCAGCGATTCGGGGGAAAATTTCATGAAAATTTCCAAAAAAACTGGGGGGAAACGCTTGACAGGAAGGGGGGAAACGTTTAGAATGAAAGTGTAATTGGGGAAGGAAGGATTACAACATGCACCGCCTGCTGCTCCTGACGACGTGTTTCCTGACGTTGACAGTATCTTCGTACGCGCAGTGCGAGCCTTCCTGTCGGATTTCCAGTCTCTCCGAGGAAATGCCCCGTCTCTCCGAGGAAATGAATGACCGCGAACTTTTGCGGGCACGTTTGTCTTTTCAGGCCGAGCGATTCGTGGCGTCGGGAATTTTCGAGAATGCGCAACATGCGGTGGAAGAAGGATTTCGGACGTTGAATCTGGACGGGCTTTCCCGAGTGGAAAAGGATGAGGCTGCCGGAGAAGATTCTTTCGAGTATTTGAAAAACGCGATTGCCAGCCTTGGCGACGGCGAAGCGGTTCAGGAAGCGTTGGCGTTTGTGGACAAGAGCCATGCTCAAGCGGTTTCGTCGCGGGAGCGTTACGTGAATGCGGTGGGGCGAACGGCTGCGGAGCGGGCGATGCTTTGTCGTTGGGAGCGGGTGACGGAATGGGTGATGTCGGTGGCGGTGGCGTTACCGGACGTACCCCTGCCGGTTCGCGGGAGCGGGGAGCGGATTCAGGAAGCGGCGTTTGCGGCGATTTCCGGGCGGAGCGTGGAAGAACCTGCGATTTCCGGGGATGGGCGTTGCGAAGTGCTTGCCGACGTTGATTTTTCGACGGGGGGAGGGCCGCTTGATTTTCTTTGTGTGGGATACGTACGGATTGCCCAGACGAACATTCTTCGTATTTGATCTCCTGGAATCTCTTTCCGGCGAGTTTTTCTCCAGATTTTGCATGGGAACCTGTCCTTAGGCGTTACAATGGGTTATTGTGCGCTAAGGTGTTCCTTCCTCCACTTTTCAAAAAGGTTTTTCAAGATGTCCAATGAAGTACATGTAAGCGTAAAGGATGTTTCCAGGATTTTTCGCAGCGGCAGTACCGAGGCGTCGGTGGATGTCCACGCGTTGCGAGAGGTTTCGCTGGAGGTGCCGCACGGGCAATTTTTGGCGGTCATGGGGGCGAGCGGTTCGGGCAAGAGTACGCTTTTGCACGTGATTGCGGGGTTGACGTCGCCGACGTTTGGGACTGTTTCCATTGATGGGACGGAGCTTGCGGGGTTGAGCGACCGCGAGCTGACGTTGTTCCGGCGGGAGAAGATCGGGATTGTTTTTCAGGCGTTCAACCTGATTCCGACGCTCCATGCCGAGGAGAATATCCTGCTTCCGGTGTTGGCCGGAGCGGGAAAGAAGCAGGGCCTGACGCAGGCGAAGCTCCATGAAGCGATGACGCATCTGCTGGAGCGTTTGCAGCTGACCGATCGGCGGAATCATTTCCCCGACGCGCTTTCCGGAGGCGAGCAGCAGCGGGTGGCGATTGCACGGGCGTTGCTTTTGGATTTTGCGACGGAAACACGTGGAACGTTGCTTCTGGCGGACGAACCGACGGGGAATTTGGATTCCACGAACGGGGAGAACATCTGCCGGCTTTTGCGGGAGCTGTGCGACGAGCGGAAGCATACCATGATCGTCGTGACGCACGAGGAGGCGGTGGCTCGGTGGGCCGATCGGGTGATTCGGCTGAAGGACGGGAAAATTATCAGCGACGCGATGAATCGTCAGGAGGGTTGAGATGAAGATACTTTTCAGACTGGTTTATCGAGAGTTGACCCGACGCACGACGCGGACGGCGCTGGCGGTGCTGGCGATTTTGACCACGAGTTGCCTGGTGGTCTGGTTTGTGGGGAATCTGAACCTTTCGGGGATGACCAGCAAGCGTCAGGCGAAGGAGTATTTTGGGGAATATTCGTTGGCCTTTTACGTGCCGCAGGGGACGTTCGAGGAAGATTGGGTCGCCGCATTGCGGAAGCAGCCAGGGATCGACCGGCTGGATTTGGCGTATGGGACTTCGCCGCAGTTGGCGTGGGCGAATACGGAGAACGCGTTGGCCGAGCAGATTCGCAGGAGCCTGGGAACGCCGTTGCGGTGTCCGAACCTGCTGGGACTGGATTCCCGGACAGCCCCGTTCGAGATGGAGGAGGGACGCTGGTATCAGAATCCCTGGGAGTGCGTTTTGAGCACGGCGACGGCGGAGCAATTGGCCGGGGGGATGCCGGGAGCGAAAGCGGACGGAGCGGTGAAGGTGGGCGATTTCATTGCCGTGGATACGCCGGAAGGGGAGAAGAAGTTAAAGGTCGTGGGAATTTTCAAGCGTTCGGCCCGGCAGGGGGGAGGACGCGGTTCCATGGGAACGTTTGCGTTTGGTTTCGGCGTCGGGATTGGCGGCGGGCCAAAAACACGGAATTCGGCTCCGGCCCGAACAAGCCCGGTTGGTCCCCAACAGCCGGGTGGGTCGGGGCCGTCTCGATCTGCCGCAGCCCCGCCGATGATGGGTGGAATCAGCCCGACATCGGCGTGTGTTTACGTTTCGCTTGCGGATGCGTACGTGCTTTCGGGAGAGAAGGATAAGACCAACATGGCCTACGTCACGTTGAAAAAGGGGGAGACGCCCACGGAGTTTTACGCCGCGTTGGAAAAAACGCTGGGGCGGAAGCTGTCGGGGATGGGGGTTCAGACGTTGGACGTGCCGGCCATGCAGGAGGCGATCGAACAGCAGCAAACGGGAAATTCGTTGCTGACGCAGGTTTGGTCGGCGATTGGGCTGGTGCTGCTGGCGTCGATTTTCATCATTTTCACGACGCTGAGCATGGGGGTAACGGAGCGGGTGCGGCAGTTGGCGATGTTGCGGACGCTGGGGCTGACGAAAGTGCAGGTCGCGGCGTGCATTCTGCTGGAGGGGGTGGTGCTGGGATTTTTAGGCTGGCTGGGCGGCCTTGCGGCAGGCTGGGTGGTGCTGGAAATTTCGGCGTATGTTCGTTCCGGAGAATGGGTTTTGGCGGTGCTGACGCCGCAGTGTCTGGGGATTTCGCTTCTCTGTTCGCTGGCGGGGTCGATGTTGGCGTCGATTTTGCCGGCGATTCGTGCGACGCGGGTTTCCCCGGTGGAGTCGATGGTTCGGACGCGTTGGAACCTGACGGTTTTCCAGTTGACCGGTGCGGCCGTTTTGGGGCTGGCGCTTTTGGCGGTGCTGCCGTGGATTGTCTTTGGGATGGATGCGGAGACGACGATTCGCGTGTTCCTCTTTTCGACGATGGGAACGCTCTGCATGGCGGCGGGTTTCCTGCTGTTTTTCCCATGGACGATTGTTTTTACGGAAAAGGCGTTTGGTCCGGTGGTGGCCCGACTTTTAGGTTTCAGTCCGCGGTTCCTTTCCAACCAGCTTTCCGGCCATCAGTGGCGAACGCTGGGGACGGCGCTTGCGGTGAGTATCGGTTTGGGGCTTTTCACGGCCGTGCAGATATGGTCGCATTCCATGCTGAACATTTTCGAGATTCCGAAGAATATTCCCAATACGCTGGTCGCGTTTTTGCCGGCGGGCGTGGAGGGGAAGGATGTGAAGGAAATGAAGAAAATGCCATGGATGGTGGAGGACGACTTCATGCCGGTGATGGTGGAGCAGCCGTCGTTCGATTTGGAATCGATGGAAAAATGGCGGGAAGGGAACGCCATTGGCATGGACTGTGCCGTGCTGATGGGGGTCGATCCGCAGATCGCGTTTCGGGCAGAAAATCCGACGTTGGATTTGCGGTTTATCGAGGGTTCCCGTGTGGAAGCGTTGCGTGCGTTGTGCGATACCCAAACGCATAGCTGCATCGTTTCCGACGCGTTTTCGCAGCATTCCGGCCTGCATGTGGGGGATACGGTGCGTCTGGTTTCCACGGCGGGAACCCCTCGTCGCGGCGGCATGGGCGGCGGTATGGGCGGCCCCGGAGAGGGACGAGGTGGCGGACGTCCGGAAGGGCAGACTCCACCCCCTCCGGGAGAAGGACGCGGCGGCATGGGCGGTGGGCGTCCGGGCATGGGCGGCATGGGCGGCGGCATGGGTGCGACGGCGGAATCCAACGTGGTGGAATATACCATCGCGGGGGTGGTCGAGCTTCCGGGCTGGCAGTGGTTCTCCAAACGTTCGGGCGTTCGGGTGAATGGCGGGCGTTCGGGGGCGTTGATTTTCACGTCGTACCATCAGGTGAAATTTGATTTTCCGACGGCGCCGGAGTATGCGTTTTTCTGGTTCAACACGAAGCCGGGGACGCCGTATGAAACGGTGTTCGACGTCATGCAGGAGATAGCGAAGCGTTCTTCCAATGCGTTTGAGCAGACGGAGGAGACGCGGCTTTCGCGCAGCGTGCGGGGGATGAATCAGGGGGTGGCGCAGGTCAGCACGGTCGATAGTTTGAACGAATCGCTTTTCAGTCGGGCAAATTCGGTCATCGACATGATGGCACGAATGCCGTTGATGATTTTGATTCTTTCGACGATTGCGGTGCTGAACACGATGGTGATTGCGGTACGTTCCCGGCGGTGGGAGATGGGCGTTTTGCGGGCGTGCGGCGTAACCCGGTGGGGTTTGATTCGCATGGTGCTTGCGGAGTCGTTGTTGATCGGGCTGTGTGCCTGCGTGATGAGTTTGACGTTTGGGTTGTTTTATGCGTGGCTGGCCAACGGGATGGTGCTTTACACGGGGCTGTTTGGTTCGATCGCGCCGCCGATGGTGGTGCCGTGGGAGAAGCTGGCGTGGGGGTATGGGTTGGCTCTGGCGGTAAGTATCGCCGCGAGCCTGTATCCTGCGTTCTGGATTGGCCGACAGGAAACGACCGCGTTACTGCAACAAAAAGATTAAGAGGTTCCCCATGAACCCGATTTCAGGTATTTATCCACGAAGAACGTTGCGTGTTGGCGGCGATGGGGTCGTCAACGGTCGTACGGGGTTTACGCTGATCGAGCTGCTGACGGTGGTGGTAATCATCGGCATGCTTGCCGGAATGCTGATGCCTGCGGCGCAATACGCGCGGGAGGCGGCCCGACGGACGCAGTGCATGAACCGTCTCCGGCAGTTCGGGATTGCGATGAACGGTTATGCGGCGATGCAAAACGGCTATCCGGCGGTGCGTCCTGAGCGTGTACGGCATGGCTGGGCGGTCGAGTTGCTTCCGCATTTGGACGTGGCGACGTTTGTTGCGAGCTGGGATGAGGAGAAAGACTATTTCGCGAATGAAAACGCCCGTCTTCTCCAGCGTTACATGGCTCTTTTTCATTGTCCCTCGACGCCGGACGGCCGCCGTGTGGTTTCCGTTTCCAACGATTATTATGGAAACCCGATCGACACGGTCGCCGGAACGACGAGTGATTATTACGTCCATTGCGACGGTATTTTGATGGCAGACGGCAAAACGTACTCCAACATTTTGCAGGACACGAAGGTCACGCATCCCAACTCGGTGGCCGATGGTGTTTCCCACTGTATCGTGATGAACGAACAGGGGGGTCGAAATCAATTATACCAGCGGGGCGTAAGGGTTTCGGACGGGGTCGTTTCCAGGCCTTATACTTCTGTCTGGGCGGCCGCCGTCACGAAACTTCCGGACATGGTTACTTCTGCGTGGGAGGTGCCGAATGTTGTGAATGTCACGAACGAATCGTTTTACAGTTTCCATCCGGGCGGTGTGGACGTTCTGTTTTTGGACGGCAACGTGCGGAAGGTTTCGGAGAACGTCGTGCCGTATATTATCCTTGCCATGAATACTCGTGACGGGGGAGAAAATGTTTTGGTGGATGATTTGGAGCTTACCGAGTTGGACGCATCGTTTTTCGATTCGGCGACGGGAACGACGTTGAGTGGTTCGCGCAGCACAAGCACGATACGGGTGAGTCGATTCGGGAGATAAAAGATATGGATTCGTATTTTGCGTTTTTTTAGACTTTTTGAAGAAAGGGTTTTGTAATGAACCAAGGGATTTCATTTGCAGGAGTATCATGGCACCAGAAGCGAAGCAGCAGCCAGAGTGAGCCGCCCGCACCCGGGCCCGTAGTATGCCGGCCAGAGGCCGTTCTGGAAGTAAGGGAGGCCAGAAGCGCAAGCGCCTGCCTCCCGACACCACTGGCAACCGGCGGTAGCCGTAATGTGCCGCCCCGCACCCGGGGCAGGGAGGCCAGAAGCGCAAGCGCCTGCCTCCCGACACCACTGGCAACCGGCGGTAGCCGTAATGTGCTGCCCGCACCCGGGCCGGTAGCCGTAGTGTGCCGGCCGCACCTGGCCTTCACGTTGGTGGAGTTGTTGGTGGTGATGATTATTATTGGGATGTTGGTGGCGTTTTTGATGCCGGCGGTGAACATGGCGCGTGCGGCGGCGCGGAAGGCGCAGTGTACGAACCACATGCATCAGATTGGGTTAGCGCTTGCGAACTATGAGCAGGCGAATGGGGGTTTTCCGCCGAACCATTCCAACACATCGGGCGGCAAGGCGAAGCGTGGGGTGTTTGTGGAGTTGCTTCCATTTCTGGAGGCGGGGAATATAGCGGATTTACTGGATCCGTATGCTGGGCTGGACGCGACGGTGAACCAGCGGTTTGTTCAGATGATACCGCCTTGTGTGCAGTGTCCTGCTTCACCGGGCGAGAATCGTACCATGACCTATCAGGATCAGTATAAGGTTCCGGTGTACAATACGCGTCCGGCAGACTATTCGTTGATTCACAAGGCGTTGGACGCCAACGATGGCAAGACGTACGGTGTGCCGTTGGGGGGAAAGACTGGGCCCAGTGCCGTCGCCACGGGTCGCGGGGTGATTCCGATAGACAACCTTACCGACGGGCTTTCGAGTACGATTATTTATCATGAACATGCAGGATTACCCAACGTTTATTTCCTGGGGAAGAAGGTGGATACACTGGCGACGAACGCGTTTTCGTGGATTGGTTGGAACTCCTCACCTGCGGGGCACATGGGTACGAATTACTGGTGTGCGTATTACAACGATGGGGCGACTTACACCGGGGACAGCAACACGACGACGGTGAATTGGACGATCATGCCCACCATGACGTTGGGTTCGGGGTTTTACACGGTGTATGGGCACCGGGGCAAGATCATCAATGTCACCAATTCCGGTTCGTTGCCGTACTCATTCCATCCGCGTGGAGCCAATGCGCAATTTGCGGACGGGAGTGTGCGGTTTGTGCATGAGGATGTGGTTCCGCTCATTTACCAGTACCTTTCCTGTGGCGACGATGGGCAACCGGCGCTTGCCGAGGATACGCAGATGCAGGATTGGACGGCTTCGTGGCTGAGCAGCAGTACGAACCTTTATCCGGATGGGAGTAACTGACGATAAAAGTAAAGTACGTGTTTACGACTAGTGCTTCGTCACGAAAATAAACCCTTGTAGCCATAGTAAAAAGTTTTGGGAGGTGGGGTCTGGGGAGGAACCGCTTTTTCAAAAGGGTTCCTCCCCAGAGGTTGGAAGCGTAATAGTTAGAACTACCTCGCTTCCAACCTTTTGAGAGGAAACATTTTTGAAAAATTGTTTCCTCTCAAACTCTCCTTCAAAAAACTTTTACTACGCTCACTACGTTCGCTTTTATTAATATTTTTTTTACACAGGACGAATTGTCCTATGAATTTCAGGAGAAAAACGATGAAAAAATTTTTAACGGGATTGTTTTGCCTTGTGTTTGCGGCAGGGCTGTTTGCGGATGAGAAACGGGACGACGCGATACGGAAGGGTGTGGAATATTTGCGTACCCAGCAGGCGGAGGATGGTTCGTTTGCGTCGATGATGGGCACGGGGCCGACGAGTATCGTGCTGATTGGGCTTTTGAACAGTGGTTTGGACGTTGACGACCCGATGGTGTCCAAGGCGTTGAAGTATCTGGAATCGCAGGTGCAGCCGGACGGTTCCATCACCAATCCGCGGGTCGGTTTTGGGAACTACGAGACGAGTGTGGCCATTGTCGCTTTTGCGGCGGCGAACAAGGAGGGGCGGTACAAGGAGATTTTGTCCGATGCGGAGAAGTATGTTCGCAAATACCAGTGGGACGAGTCGGAGGGGATTGATTCCAGCGACCCGAAGTATGGCGGAGCGGGCTACGGGGGGAGGATGTCGCGTCCTGACCTGTCGAATACCGGTTTTCTGCTGGACGCGTTGGATTCGTTGGGGGCCAAGTCCGACGACCCGGCAGTGCAGAAGGCGATGGTATTCGTTTCGCGGTGCCAGAATCTGGAGTCGCAGTACAACACCATGCCCTGGGCAAGCGGAAAGAATGACGGCGGGTTCGTCTATCACTTCTTTACCGACGACAAAATGCCGAAGGGGATGCAGGACGGGAGCCTGAAAACGTACGGTTCGATGACGTACACCGGGTTCAAGAGCATGGTGTATGCCGGGCTTTCCGCCGACGATCCGCGGGTGAAAGCGGCGCTTGCGTGGCTGGCGAAGAACTACAGTTTCCAGGAGAATCCGGGACAGGGGCAGGCGGGGCGGTATTACTACTTCCTGGTGATGTCCAAGGCGTTGAAGAAATTCGGCCATGAAACGTTCCGGGACGCCAACGGTGTGGAACATAAGTGGGCGGAGGAAATCACGGGCGAACTTCTGGCCAGCCAGCAGGCCGATGGGTCGTGGGTCAACGACAAGTCGAACCGCTGGATGGAGAACAACCCGATTCTCGTAACTGGCTACGCCCTGATGATTATCGGGAATTGCAGGTGATTACCGTGAAACGATTTCCGCTGGATGGTATTTTGCTGATGTTGCTGGTGGCCGTCGCCTTGCACAAACTGACGGGCGACGCCATCCACGAGTGGGTTTCGCTCGTGTTCGCGGCCTTTTTGATTGGGCATTTGCTGGTGAATTGGGACCTGATTTTCGGCGTGGGCAAACGGCTGTTCGCCAAAGGGCCGTCGGCCAGTGCCCGGTTTAATTTCGTCTGGAATCTCCTGTTGTATACCGCGATGGGGGTGGTGATGTTGTCGGGGATTCTGATTTCCCGCAGCGTCCTGCCGTCGTTGGGAATAGCGTTGGAGAACGATCCGTTCATGAGCTACATTCACAAACGGTCGATTTTCGTTTTGTACGCGATGCTGGGCGTCCATTTCGGGATGCACTGGGATTGGATTCGCTCACACTTTGCGAGAAAAAAAGAGGTGGCGGAATGAAAACGCTCGGAAAAATCCTGATTTTACTGATCGCATGGTGCCTGCTGACGGGGTTGACGTACCCCGTAAGCCAAACGCCGTGGGCCGATAGTGTTCGCGTGATGGTGCGTGAGGCGCGGGCCAAACGAAAAGCAAAAATGGAGACGGCGGCTTTGCAGCATGGCCGCCACGAACCGCAGGCGGGACGAGCGTCTCACGGGGACGCAAAACCGGAGCCACGAAAAGGACCGCGAGCCAAAGCCCCGAATCTGTCGCTGGGCAGCTTGGCGGAAATCCGGATATTCCTGATGTTTTCGCTGATTCCATGCGTCCTGACGATCCTGCTGCGAAAAGCCCTTCGCCGCAAAATCGCGTGACTTTTCCAAAAAAAACGGTGCGGGAACCTAAGCCAACTTCCCGCACCGTTTTTTTAAGGAAACCGAAAAAATTCTGCCTTACCCCGCATGTGCCAGAGGGTCGGGCGCCGCCGCGTCGGGGACGGAGACCGTTTCCAGCAATTTCCCATCCGCGCGATGGTAAAATTCAAGGACTTCGCTTCCCGAACGCCAGATAACGTACGTGTTTTCGGATTTATACGAAAGCCCGATGTAGTAGCCGCCGCGAATGATGGCTGCCATGGATAGCTCTTTATAGTCCACGTCCCTCCCCTCAATGCGGGAAAGCACGCATGCTACAAGGTCAAGAATGGGATCGGAGGATGAACAGGTATTCATTTCTTGAGTTCCTTCTTCTCAGGATTTTTCGCTTCACCATGAAATAAAGCGTACTGGTTTCCTGTTTTCAGCCACCCTGCTGGCGACCGGGAAGGAGAAAAAAGAGCACTTCCCCCTCTTTCTGCGCTTCCATGGTTACTATCGGCCCGTTCGTTACCAATCATGGGAAGATTTGCCGAACCATTCATTACCGATACAACAAGAAAACTTCTCCTGTTTTGAGAAGTTTGTGAGAATACCGCAATTTAACGCATGCCGCTCAGCCACGATCGCGATAGATGATGCGTCCTTTGGTGAAATCGTACGGGCTGACTTCGACCGTTACGCGGTCGCCCGGAACGACGCGGATGTAATTTTTCCGCATTTTTCCACCCAGATGGCATAGCACGATATGCTCGCTGTTTTCCAGCTGGACGCGAAACGCCCCGCGAACCGCTTCCCGCACGATACCCGTCACTTCAATGGCTTCTTCTTTTCCGCCTTCACTCATGTTCCAACTCCTTCAACAGGGAATATTTCTCCATAAAACCACCCTTTCATTATAGCAGAAATACAGAATTTTGCAAGATACCGCGAAAAATTTTTGCGATGCGTGAAGCGTGGTGCCTGCAAATTTAGTGAGGGGGGGTAGCGTCGTCCCAGAAACGGGCGACCGATTTCCCACGGCTTTTTTTGGAACTACGGGCTACGCCCTCCGTTCACGGCTCCTTGCATTTGCACACGCCCATTAACCAAAAAGCCACATAAAGAACTTCCAGAGATACCACAGGCACAGGCCCCCTCCCAAACAATAACCGCAATTTTTGAGGAGGGTATTCAGGGGTAACTCATGGTCAATATTACACCCTTGAACCGTCGGGTTCCCGTTGGTTTTTACCACAATTCCAGGTAGTGCATTACCATGGATTTTGCAATTCTCAAACGTTCCTGAGCCGGCGTCGCAGACGTAAACGC
>JAUNBJ010000075.1:11038-18399 GCA_030535245.1 Planctomycetia bacterium
TCTCAAACGTCCCTTTGCCGGATTCGTGGACAAAAACACCAGCATCTTTCCCATCACGAATATCGCACCCTCGAACGGTCGGGTTCCCGTTGGTTTTTACATCCATTCCAGGTAGTGCATTGCCATGGATTTTGCAATTCTCAAACGTTCCTGAGCCGGCGTCGCAGACGTAAACGCCAGCATTTTTCCCATCGTAAATATCGCACCCTCGAACGGTCGGATTTCCGCTGGTTTGAACCGCAATCCCAGAGGTTGTATTGCCATGGATTTTGCAGTTCTCAAACGTCCCTTTGCCGGATTCGTGGACAAAAACACCAGCATCTTTCCCATCGTGAATATCGCACCCTCGAACGGTCGGGTTCCCGTTGGTTTTTACATCCATTCCATAGAGTGTATTGCCATAGATATTGCAGTTCTGAACCGTTCCCCGTGCGGAATCGCGGAAAACCATTCCAGCCATGCCACAATCGTGGAGGGTACACTGATCCAGAATCGGTGTGGCGGTGACACCATTCACGTCAAGCCCATGAAAGTGCTCCGAGAAAATATCCGTTTGAGAGATATGGGGCGTGCCGCCGGTAATCCTGATGCCCGATCCGTTTTTCCCACGGGAGCGAATGGAAATTGCCTTGATTCTCGGACTTCCAGACTCGATCCTGAAAGTATCTGAATCATAGTATTCAACGACCACATCCTGGGGGGTTCCTGTACTTCCGCAAAGGGTGATCGATTTGTTCAGCACCTGCGTGGTGGTGAGAAAATATCTTCCGGGCTTTAAGAGAATCGTATCGCCATCCTTCGCGGCATTGTACGCTTTCTCCAACGTTCGGCACGCGGTGGGAACGACCCATGTTTCTGCTGATTTCGTTTGCGGGGCAGGTGATTTTTTTGAGGGAGGAGATTTCGTTTGCGGGGCGGGCGATTTTTCCACGTTTTTGTCGTCGGAAGAAAACGTTATTTCCTGTCCCCAAAGAACTATGGCCAGCTCCTGAATCAACGACTTGGCACGTTCCGGGATAATGGACCCGTCCTCTACCAGTTTTTTACAGAGTTTGTCCGCCATCCGTTCCTGAACGCTGTTTGGCTTTTTCCGGACGGCGATCATTTCGTGGAGGATATCCAGCGAAATGGCGGTATCCAAAATGCGCAAATCCCGATTTTCCAGCTGATTTTTGTAATCGGACAAAAAAGCTTTCAGACGCTTGGGATGATTGAACAGGTCCTCCCCGTAGTGCTTAACGGCAATCGAAAGAACCTCAGAAAGTGCCATAAAAAACCCGCATCCCGGCTGAAAATCCATGCTTTTAATTCGTTCAGTATGATACTTCCACAGGAATCTGTCAACCGGGGGGAGGGGGGGATTATTTCACGCGAACCTTTCCCGTTTCGTACCAACCGTTCTGTTCCGGCAGCTTGACGCCCAGCCGGAGGAACGGGGTCTTTTTTGCGTAGAACGCGGTGCCGTTTTCATTGGGGAGGATGCCGACGCAAAGCGTGTATTCTCCGGCGGGCACGTTGCCGAACGAGAGCGTGTCGGTGACGGTCACGGGGGTGTCCGGAGCGAATTTTTGGGGTAAAGAGGCGGGTGCGTCTGCCGTTTTCACGATATTTCCCGCAGCGTCTTTCAGGGCGAAGGTTACGTGGGCGGGGAGGAACAGGAACGCCACACCACGATTTTCCCACGTGGTTTGCACGGGGAAGGGCTGGTTGGGGACAAGGGTGGCGGGAAATTCCATCCGGGTAAACACGAAGTGGTAGCCAAGGCGGTTTCCGAGAGTGCGTACCAGCTCCGGTTCCACGTCGAGGATTTTTTGGGAGAGGTTGCAGTAGGTGGCTTTTCCGGTTTCCACGCAGTCGGTCAGTTTGTAGCCGCAGCGGGAAGCGTCTGTAATGCCGTCCCACCAACCGAGTTTTTTCAGCATGTCGTAACCGCCGTAGAGTTCAAAGATGGCGGGGAATTTTCCGTGGCAGACGAGCGTTTCGGCCCCGTCGCTGTTCCCGCAGATGCCGTCGCGACGGAAGGTGATGCCATGGGCGGTGGCCCACTCAAAGACGGGAGTGTAGCGGGTGATTTTTCCGCCGATGGGGAGCACGAGTTGGGTTTTCTGGAACGCTTCGCGGTAAATTTTGACATGCTCCAGGTACATTTCAGGGGAGATTTCATGTTTCCGGAAGGGGTACATGTGCCCTTCGCCCCAGTTGCCGTAGGAACGGATATCGATAAACGCGATGGCGGGGTGGCCGTCGTAGCGTGCGGCGAATGCCTTGACGAAAGCACGGAGCTTTTCAAGGTAGATCGGGTCGTCGAAAATCGGCACGAGTTTTTTCCCGGCAATTCCGGCGGTGGGGCGTTTGGGGTTCACCAGTTCGTAGGTATCGTACGCAGCCCCAGCGTCGAAAACCCATTTCGGCGACGTCCAGAAATGGGCGCTATGCGTGCTGGCTCCGCAGATTCCAAACGCGAACTGGCGTCCGGTGCGGGTCCATTTTTCCATGGCTTTGTCGATGATATCCCAGCGGAAATTTCCTTCTTCAGGTTCGATATTTCCCCAGACGAAACGGGTGTAGCCGAGCGAACAGCAGGCGAGCAGCTCCGGCGAGTAGTTTTCGGGAGCGTAGTACAAACACCAGCCTTTTCCGGGGTTGACCAGAAGTTCGGTCGTCGGTTCGGGGGTGACGACGACGTTTTCCGCGAAAACGGACATGCTAAACAGAAAAAGGAACAACAGGGTTTTCATGGGGAATTTCCGTGGGGTTAAGGGACGATACTTTTTCCAGCTCCAGAATAATATATAGAAATTATAATGGATGGGGTGGGCTTTGTCAAACGGGGAGGCGGAAGGTCGTCGGAAAAGCCATGAAAAATCTGGAAAAAGGATTTGCCTCCCGGGTGTACAATGACGGGGTTTTGTGTTAAACTGGAGGTGCGTGGAGTTTTATGTTTGGCAGCTTCTAAAACCGTTCTCGGCAAGTCGCCTGTAAGATTTTGTATGGGGCCGGAATTGGATTTTCAGAAACTGCCAGGGAAGTTACCGGATGTTTTTAGGAGCCTGAAATGCCTTATACGCAGGAAATCAGTCGTCATAATAAAGCATGTTTTCTTTTCCTTCTCGACCAGTCCTATTCGATGGAAGAACCGCTTGGGGTCTCCAGCAACCGGAAGTGCGACGAGCTGGTATCGGCGTTGAACGGGTGGCTTCAGAACATGACCATTCGGGCCAGCGGCGACAGTGGGATTAAGGACTGGATGGATA
This sequence comes from Planctomycetia bacterium, assembly GCA_030535245.1. Lineage (GTDB taxonomy): Bacteria > Planctomycetota > Planctomycetia > Pirellulales > Thermoguttaceae > RGIG3701. Next base: position 14,293 of record JAUNBJ010000075.1, read on the forward strand.
TTGGCGTCTTTGGCTATCGTACGGATCGTGCGGGGACGCCGATTATCGAGTCGGCGCTGCGGGGGCCGTTGGCGGGGCGGTCGATCGTGTCGATTACGGACATTGGCAGGAATCCGATTCGTATCGACCAGCGAATGCAGTTCATTCCTGACGAGGAGACGGGCGAGGTGATTCAGATTCCGTGCGAGGTTCCGATCTGGGTGGATCCGGTAGCGGAGGGGGGAACGCCGATGTGTCACATGTTCTACCACGTCCACGAGCTGTTGTCGGTCTGGATTCAGGAGCATCCCTACAGTTTTCCGCCGATTGTGGTGCATATCACCGATGGGGAATCGCAGGATGGCGATCCGATTCCGTACGCGCGTGCGGTGACAGATTTGGCGACGCAGGATGGGAACGTGTTGCTGTTTAACTGTCACCTTTCGATGGCGGCGGCGGATTCGTTCATGTTCCCGTCAACGCCCAACGGACTGCCGGACGAGCTGGCGTATCACCTGTTTGAAATGTCGAGTGTTTTGCCGGAATCGTTTTATCATCACGCGGTAATGGAAGGTTTTCCGCTTCAGCCGGGGGCGCGGGGAATGGCGTTCAATGCGGATATGGTTTGTTTGATCCAGTTCCTGAACATGGGTACGCAGGTGGCACCGGGGTTGCGTTAAGTTTTTTGGGGAAAAGAATAAAGAGATTCAGCATGAGCAATGCTTGCATCCTGTTTTTAGTGGACGAATCGGACCTGTTGCGGCAGCGGATTGTAGAAGGTTCGCGAAGCAAGATGGAAGGAATCTGTACCGCGCTCAATTCGACGCTGCGGCAGATGGAGGGGGGATCGCCGCTGGACGTGGCGGTCGTCGGTTATCATTTGGGGGCGGATGGGCAAAACCATATCGGTTCCCGCTGGGGAGGGGCGTTCGCGGGGAAAACGTGGGTTTCCACGGCGGAACTGCTTCGGAATCCGCTACGGGTGGAGAATCGTTCCCGGCAGGTCGTCGATCCGGGGACGCGGCAAATGCGGATGGAGAACGTGGAGTTTCCGGTCTGGGTGGAGCCGAAGGAATTTGGCGGGCCAATGCCGTGGATTTACGCTTACGATTACGTGGCGGATCAGCTTTTAGCGTGGTGCGGGGAGAACCGCCCGGTGGCGCCGCCGTTGGTAATCAGTTTTCTTCGGGACTTTGCGACGGACGAATCGTTGGCGCAGGCCGTGACGCCGCTGGGCAAGGTGCAGACGCCGTTGGGGTATCCGGTGCTGTTCCAGTTTCATCCGGGAACGTATGCCCACGTGCCGGCCATCAAGTACCCCTCGTCGGCCAATTTTCTACCTCTGGGGCCGGTACAGGAAATGTTCCATTCGTGCAGTCCGCTTTCGGAACCGATGCTTCAGACGCTCCGCCAGCATCAGGAGGTGCCGCTTCCGGGGGCCAAAGGGCTGGTTTACAATGGTCGAACGATCGATCTGCTCCGGTTCATGAATCTGGTGAAATGTTATCAGGCGGGATTACCGGCGTCGGAAGTGCCCAGCGTCCCGGTTTCCATGCCCGTTTCCCCCATGCCAGCCCCGTCCATACCGGTGCCGTCCATGCCGTCCCCATTGGCTCCCGTGGCGCCGTTGGGGGGAGAGGAAATCGCCGAGCCGGTCGCCGAAGCTGCTGATGTCACCGAGGCTGCCGAGACTGCCAGTGTTGCCGAGCCGGTTGCGTCGGTGGAGGTTCCGGAGGGATATCAGTTCCGTTGCGTGGCGCTTGCGGAGAACAAACCATTGAAGGAGCCGGAGTTGGGGCCGCGTCAGATTTTGCTGGTGCTGGTGATGGATCGTTCGGTGTCGGATTTGACGTACCGTCCGGCGAAGGATGCGTGGAGTCGGCGTTTGGACAAAATGCGTTTCATGCTGGGCGAGCTGGCCCGGCGGGGGCGGGGGCGTTACGATGTGGCGACGGTTTTTTACGGTGCGGAAGAAGGGGGCGTGACGCGGGTTTTCAGCGGGTCGCTGGGGGCGTTGTATGCGGCGGACTCGGCGCTTGTTGCGGCGGCGGGGAAGGTGGAACCATGCACGATTCAGCTTCCCAACGGGATTGGCGGACTGATTTCCCTTCCGAGGAAAAAGCTCTGGTTTACGGACGTGAACGAAACGCTTGCGGCCGACCCCGTACCGGCGTTTGCCGAGGTGGGGAACATTTTCCGTCAGTGGGTCGTGGCGCGTCCGGAAAAGGTGCTTCAACCGCTGGTGCTGCATATCACGGCAGGGCAGTTTCAGCCGAACCGTCTGGACGAGGCGGTGGGGTTGCTTCGGGGATTGGAGATTCCGTCGTGGCTCCATCACTGGGTCTTTACCGAGCGTCCGCACAAGGGGGTTTGCTGTCCGGGAGCGTTGGAATTTGCGGAGGCCGACCCGAAGCTGGCGTACCTGTGGGAACATTCCGACCTGCTTCCGGGGCGTGAAATACTGGCGGGTGTTCGTCCGGGGATTCACGACCGTTCCCGTGGCATCATGGTCAACATGGATTTTGACATACTTTTTGAAGTGATTGATACGATGGCGTCCCGCGCCGGAATGGAAGGAAAACCATGAGTGTGTTCGAGTGCCGCTATTTTTCCTACGCGAAAGACCCGGAACATCCCGAACAGAATCAGGACGCGTTTCAGGTGCGTGAGTCCGATGGATTTGCGGTGATTGCGGACGGAGTGACGTCGGCCATTTTTTCTGCGGCGTGGGCGAAACTGCTGACCCAAACCATCCTGGAAAATCCGCCGAATCCGGAGGATCAAGACGCGTTCATGCGGTGGCTGCTTCCGCTTCGGCGGCAGTGGTACGAATCGGTGGACACAACGAATCTGGCGTGGTATCAGAAACCGAAGCTGGCGTCGGGGGCGTTTACCACGCTTCTTTGGTGCTGGCTGGAACCATGCCCCACGCCCGAACCGGGCGATCCGGAATTTACGCTGGTCGAGGTGCTGGCGCCGAAAAAACGCTGTTTCCTGCTTCGTGGCTGGGCGATTGGCGACAGTTGCCTGTTCCATGTCCGGGAAAACAAACCGGCGACCGGAGCGTTTGACGGTACCGACCTGATGAAAATCTTTCCTCTGGAGAAGTCCGAAGATTTTGAGGAATCCCCGAACGTGCTGGGGAGCGTCGATTTGGGCAAAGACCCGTACCTGAAATTTCAAAAAATCGAGCGAATCGTGCAGGAAGGGGACTGGATCGTGCTGGCCACCGACGCCTTTTCGCAATGGACGCTGCGGAGTTACGAAGCGGGGATGAATCCCGATTGGGAGGGATTTCGGAATCTGTCCGACGAGGCGTTTTATTCGGAAATCGACCAGATGCGTTCCGCCGGGGAAATCCGTTACGACGACACGACGTTGGCGATTTTAAAAATCGGGGTTTCTGCGGAACGTGCGGATTCCGCTTCGGATTCTGTTCCGGAACCGGTTTCGTCGCCCCGGCTCGCACCTCGCCCGGTTCCCCCCAAACCCAAGCCGCAGCCGCAACCTGCACCGTCACAACCCCCGCAGCCGCAACCCTCCCGTCCGCAACCGGCGCCTCGTCCGGTTCCTCCCAGGCCCGTGCCGCAGCCGCAGCCGGAAACGCGTTCGGAACCGTCTCAGGGATTCCATTACAGCATCCGGCGTCCGGGCGACCCGGCCCCCGACGCACCGCAGGAGCCTGTTCGGGACACCGCCCAGGACGCGCGTGCCGATCAGTGGATTGAGGCGACGGGGCAGCTGGGGAATCGGTTGTCGGAAAACGTGCGTCAATGGAAGGAAAAGGGATCGGAAATGGCGGAAAACGTCGGCGACCAGATCAGCGACGGAATGCTCCGTCTCGGCGACAAGACGCACGCGATGGTCGAATCGGCAACGCCGAAGGTGAAGGAAATGATGGGGAAATTTTTCGGCATGTTCCGCAGGGAAAAATCAGAGGATGTCCCGCAGGAAGAACCGGAGGAGAGACGGAAACCCCAATTTCGCAAGCCCGACCCCAACCGTCGCCGTTTTTACCACCCGCCGGAGGACGACACGAAAAAGTAGTGTTCCGTCCATGTTATAAACAGAACAAAAAGAAAATAAACACTCATAACATAGCGAACGCAGTGAGCGTAGTAAAAAGTT
>JAUNBJ010000217.1 GCA_030535245.1 Planctomycetia bacterium
ATGACAACACGACGCGAATTTATCCAACAGGGTATCACCCTTTCCGTTTTGGCAGCCTGGGGAAAAAACGTCCTTTCCGCTGCCGAATTACCCGCCAGCCCCGCGTATGGGGGGATGATTGGCGTTTTAGTAACCCCTTACCATCAGGATGGTTCCGTCGATCCCGACGCGATGGAAACGCTCTGCCGACACGTTGGACAAAGCGGGGTGGAGGGGGTTTTTCTCTGCGGTTCGACCGGGGATATGCCTCTTTTGGAGTGGGAGGAGCGGGAAGCACTGTTCCGCGCCGGGAAAAAAGGGCTTCCTGAAAAAACCAAAATCTATGGCGGCGTCACCAGTTTCTCCCTCCCCGGCACGATTGCCAACTGCCGACGTGCAGCGGACGCGGGGGTGGATGTCGCGGTGGTCATGCCGCCGTTGTTTTTCTTCCGGTATTCGCCGAAAGAGATCACCGCTTACATGAAACGGATTGCCGACGAAAGCCCGATTCCCGTTTTGATGTACCACCACCAGAAAGCCCCCACGCCGATTGCGATGGAGACGATCGTTTCGATGATGGACTACCCCAACCTGCTCGGCATGAAAGAGACCGGGGCGTCTATTGAACGAACGTTCGAGATTCTCCAAAAACGTGGGAAAAAGCGTTTTCTCGTCCTCCAGGGGAACGAAGCGTATGGCCCCGCGTCGTTTCCTGCCGGTGCGGATGGGATGATGGGGGCGTTGATTGGCGTCGTGCCGGAGATTTACGTCACGCTCTGGAAAGCGTTCCGGGAAAACGATGAAACCACGTTCCGCAAAATGCACGAACAGGCCGACCAGGTTTGCAAGGTTTTCCAGCTCATGCCGCGGGATGATTCCTTCTCGTATTTTGGCTACACACTGAAAAAGATGCTCCAGTACCGTGGCTGGCAGGAAAATGCCTGGTCGCGGCTGCCGGGGTTTGTTCCCGATCCGGCGTTTGACGCTCGGTTAATCGCGTTTTTGGACACGTTGTCCAAGTCTATTCCCTGCCTCACCCCTCACGAAAGGAAATGTTCATGAAATCGAACCCCACCCCACAAAACAGAAACCGAAAAGGATGGACCCGCCGGGAAATGCTTCTCCGCAGCGGGATGTTGGGAAGCCTGCTCCTGCTGCCGAAATGGGGACGTGCGGAAGCAACGCTCGAAACGCTCGATGCGGAGATTCTGGAGCGGATTCTGATTCAGCCCACCGCCCCCGGAGCGTATCAGGGTTGGCCGACGATTGCGAAATTGCCCAACGGCGACCTGATGGTTGTCGTTTCCGGCGGACGCGAAGCCCATGTCTGCCCCTTTGGACGGGTCGATATGTTCCGCTCCAGCGATGGGGGAAAAACCTGGTCGGAACGGACGACGATTCTGGATCACCCCGCCGACGACCGCGACGCGGGGATTTGCGTGACGCAAAAAGGGACGATCCTCGTGACGACGTTCACCTCGTTCGCCTACCTGCCCCAACTGCTGGCCGAACGAAAACGGCGTGCCGAAGGGAAAGGAACCTGGTCGGACGAACGTTTTGAACGTTGGAACAAAGCCCACCTCCCGTTCGAGACGAAAGAAGCCCAACGGGCGGAGTTGGGTTGCTGGATGATTCGCTCGGAAGATAGCGGAAAAACCTGGTCGCCGCGATACTCCACCCTCGTCAATTCCCCCCACGGCCCCATTCCGTTGAAGGATGGACGGCTGCTATATCCGGGAAAGAAATTGTGGGGCACCCCCCGCACGATCGGCGTTTGCGAATCGTCCGACGATGGAAAAACCTGGTCGTGGCTCTCCGGGATGGAGCCGATTCCAGGGGAGAATCCCGATACGCAATATTTCGAGCTTCACGGCGTGGAAACGGATAGCGGTCGCATCGTCGTGCAGCTCCGCAGCCATGCTCCCACCAGCGATCAGGAAACGCTCCAGACCGAGTCGGAAGATGGCGGGAAAACATGGAGCCGGATTCACTCCATCGGCGTGTGGGGGATTCCGTCGCACCTGATGAAACTGCGTGACGGACGCCTTTTAATGACGTACGGCCACCGCCGCGAACCGTTTGGCAACCTGGTGCGGATCAGCAGCGACGAGGGGCGTACCTGGTCGGCCCCGTTCCGCCTGAGCGAATGCCCCCCCATCGATCTGGGCTATCCCTCCACCGCCCAACGCAACGATGGAAAGCTCGTCAGTGTCTGGTACGAAGGTGGCAATTTGAAATCTGTCATCTGGCAACTGAAATAATCCCCGCAGCTATCCGAACGCTAACATGAAGTATACACAACAAAATATTAGCGAACGCAGTGAGCGTAGTAAAAAGTTTTGGGAGGAGGGGTTTGGGGAGGAACCTCTTTTTCAAAAGGGTTCCTTCCCAAAGGTTGGAAGCGGCCCGGGTGCGGGCGGCACACTACGGCTACCGCCGGTTGCTACATCACCGGGAGGCAGGCGCTTGCGATTCTGGCCTCCCTGCCCCGGTTGCGTGGCATGGACACCCGGAGCCGTGGACGGAGCGAAGCGTAGTCCCGGAAAAGTGCCGACTGTTTTTCCACTGCTTCCGGCCCGGTACGGTTGCGTAAAAAAATAAAAAAATAAATATTAATAAGAGCGAACGCAGTGAGCGCACTGAAAGTTTTTTGAAGGAGAGTTTGAGAGGAACCCGGTACGACCGGGAGCGACTACGGCTACCGCCGGTTGCTACATCGCCGGGAGGCAGGCGCTAGCGCTTCTGGCCCCCCTGCCCCGGTTGCGGGGCATAGGACACCCGGAGCCGTGGACGAAGCGAAGCGTAGTCCCGGAAAAACGCCGACTGTTTTTCCACGGCTTCCGGCCCGGTACGACCGGGAGCGACTACGGGCCCGGGTGCGGGCGGCACACTACGGCCCGGTACGACCGGGAGCGACTACGGCTACCGCCGGTTGCAATATCGCCGGGAGGCAGGCGCTGGCGCTTCTGGCCTCCCTGCTCCGGTTGCGGGGTATAGGACGTCCGGAGCCGTGGACGGAGCGAAGTGTAGTCCCGGAAAAGTGCCGACTGTTTTTCCACGGCTTCCGGAACTACGGGCTACGCCCTGCGTTCACGGCTCAAAGTATGTCGATCGGCTTTT
>JAUNBJ010000076.1 GCA_030535245.1 Planctomycetia bacterium
GGGCGTAAGCCCTAACAAAAGGTTAGGAAAAGGCTAACGCCTTTTTTGGTGGGCGGGGACGCCCACCCCTCCGTAGACATTGCCATAATTTATAAGAGGGTCGTACCGGGTGTACTTACAGATTCGACGGGCCACGTCCATGCAAAAAATCAGGCGGGACGTAAAAGTTGAAAGAGGTTCACCCTCCAACACGAATCCCCTGCTCGGTTGGACGAATCACCGAAAGCAACACGCCGCATAACCCCTGATTCTTCCGTGTCTTAAGAAGGTGCATGTCCGCCATGCGGAGGAACGTCCGCCCTGTTTTTGCATCCTGCATACATCGCCCCATCAACAATCCCCCGTCCCCATCACGCAATACGGCCATCTCCCCCGGCGACGCTGTACGTGTTCGACGTACCAATAAAAAATCCCCCGCCAAAATCGCATAACGCGAAAACCGTTCGTCCCCCACCCGCAACAAAAACAGATGCCTGTTCTCCCGTAAAAATAACGATGAAAGACGCTTCGGACAAAGTTTCTCCCTTGGCGGACAAAACAGACCGTCCACAATGTCCGCCTCCACTTCTGGAACCTCCGGCCGCACCTCCACTGCCTGATTCTCCAAAAGCGTGATGGAACGCGAAAGATTCGCCTCCCGCCGTATAAACCCCTTTTTCTCCAGTGCCGTCAAATGACAAACCACACTGTTCGTCGCAAAAAGATGAAGATGATGCCCAATCTCGCGAATCGTCGGCGAGAATCCACGCGAACTCCGAAACGCCCGTATAAAATCCAAAATCTCCTTCTGACGGGCCGTAAGAACATAACGCGACGACAATAACATGCAAGACATTGATTTCTCCTAACAAAAATACCTAATAAAATAAACACTTTACGGAAACTTTAACGATTAAACAGTTTCTATGAGAAATATATCCCGAAAAATGCCGTTTGTCAAGAAACCGGGTGGGAAAATCCAAAAAAAACGCGGCATACCATCGTATCCCGCGTTTGAAAGTGTCCTTTTTTTTAGAAGCTGCCAAACGTTACTTTGCCAGTGGCGTCAACACGTTGGCATAATCTTTCGTTTCCATGCGTGGAATGCTCTGTGACAGGTACGGATCCAAACTCCGGGCAATCTCAAACGAAATTTTCGCGGAATTTTTGTTGTCCTTCTTCATGAACGCAACAGCCAAATGGAAATAGTACAACGGTTCCTGCCGAATTACGATCGCACGCTTCAAATCCTGAATGGCCTGGTCGATGCGGGAACGTTCTCCCGTTTTGAGGTAAATGACCGCCCGCGTGTCCAGGAAATCGGCCCCGTTGCCCAGCACCAACATCGCCTCGTCCACCAGCGTGATGGCTCGCGGAACGTCCGTTCCCGAAACGGCCAAAATATACGCAAGGTTGTTCCCCACGTACGCCTTCTGAACCCGCGTCAACGACGGCAGTTTCAGGATTTCTTCGTATTTCTGAATCGCAAGCCGCGTTTTGCCCTGACTGTCCAGGAACTGTCCCTCGAACAGCTTGTACTCTACCGAATCCTTCTGCTCCTCCACCGTTTGTGCAATACGCTCTGCCTCGGCAATCTCCTCTTTCGTTGACGGCTTCAAACTCACCCGGAAAATCACCGGAATCGCGTCCAAAACCTCCGTCTTTTCCATCGTCAACATGTTCTTGTCCAGCGTGGCCAACGCCGCAGAAATCCCCTCCGTCCGCGACAGGAACTGCAACTGGCCGGTGATGTTTTTCGCGTTGAACGCTACCAGATTATCCCAAATTTGACGGGAAATCTCGTTCTTTTTCATCTGCTCCAGCTGAATCGCGACCTTCCGCATCATCGCTTCGTTCTCCGCCGAAACCGCAACCCCGGAAGCCTCGCTCAACTTCATCTCGGCATCCTCCGTGTGACCGCCCACCACCATCGCGCGGGCCGTCAACAGAATCACTTCCGGATCCTTGGGGGCCAACGCCTCCAAACGCTCCAGATAGGGCTGAATCTCCGGAATCGCCTGCGTGTGCTTCAGCATCATCTCCACGTAGCTTTTCATGTACTCGACGTTCGTGTCGTTCGTGCTGGTTAAATCCCTCATCAGCACCTGGCACTTGTCCCACATCAGACGACTGTCAAAACTGACGCTCTGCACATCGTACAGCTTGGCCAGACTGAACTTCTCCCGCGCCGAAAGCGACGGAATGTTCTCCAACAAATCGATCGCCGCCTGGTTGTCCGTCGGATTCCCCCGGTTCGCCAAAAGCGACGCCTTCACCTTCAAATCCTCCATCGAGTCGGGCTGCATACGCAGGTTTTCGTCAATCAGCTGCAAAGCCTGCTGCTGCCGGTCGTAATCCGGAACCTTGCCATAGACCTGCGCCAATGAACGCCGCGTCCATGCCAGCTGCTGTATCCGCATTTCGCCGTTGATGTTGCGATCCGAACCGATCAGCTCGTTCATCTTTCGCAAGTACGGAACCGCCAACTCCGGGTGCGACGTACACATGTAAAACTGGCTGATGGAATACAGCACCTCCAGATTGTTGGGGTCTTGCGACATCGCCTGCCGGAACGCCCCTTCCGCCTCCTTCGCGTCGCCAAAAATCTGGTACGCCTTGGCCAGACACAACGATAACTTGTCGTTCGGCACCGATTCCTTCACCTTCGCAAGGAAATCGTCTTTCGACACCTCTTTATTTTGCGCCTTCAAAACATTAAGCAGCGAAAGCCAACCGTTCGGATTCTCCGGCATGACCTCCGTAACGTGCCGGAACGCGTCCTCCGCTTCCTTGTAATCCTTCGCACGCATGGCAATATGCCCCTTCCAAAGGAAATCCTTCGGATTGTTCGGATCCATGATCTCGTTCGCCCGACGCAGCGCCTCGTCGCCATCCCCTGCGTTCACCTGCGCTTCCACCGTCATCATCGCGGCGTCCGTCGCCAGCTGCGCCCCACGCTTGTTTTCAATCAACTGCTTCACTTCAATATCACGTTCTTCATGATACAACAAACGAATCAGCAAATCCAACTGCTGCACCGACAACGCCCCAATCTGATCTACCCGGTACAGGTAATCGATCGCGGACGAATAGTCGTTCTGCAAAAGCGCAATCTCTGCCTGCGCACGTGGTATGTTCACCCAGTTCGGACGCATGTCCTTGGCACGGCTGAGCAAATCCTTCGCCAGCTCCAAATCCTGCTCCGAAATCTTCTTTTTCGTGAATTGCCAAATCTTCTTGGCCGCCTGGCAGTATAAAAATTCCGCCGAGTTTTGATTCACCGCACGCCGAATCAGCCCCATCTGCAAATCCATCCCCTTGTCGTCGTCCGCTTTGCGGGCCAGGTCGAACATCTGCACCTTGATTCCGATGTTCTCCGGCTCCTTTTCCGAGACCACCATGAATAACCGCTTCGCGTTGTTCAAATCACCCAAATGCAACCATGCCATCGCCAACTGCTTTTGCACCGTCGTCTGAGAGTCCGGCGTCAAGTCGGTAATCTCTTTTTCCAGATTTTCCAAATGCGGCTTGGCATTCTCCAGACCCATCTGAATCAGCACCCGAATCTTCGTCAGGAATAGCCCCGGCATCTTTTTCTTGTCGATTGCCTCGGAAAGCACCTTCAACGCTTCGTCATAATTCTTTTCCTGCGCCTCCAAAAGCGCCAAATACGACGGAAATGCCATCGCGTCTGGATTCTGAAGCATCGAACGCTTCAGCAGGTCGCGTGCTTCGTAAATCTTGTTCTGCTTGATCAGCAAACGTACCCCCAACAGCACCGATTCCGGGTCGTTGGCGTCCATGTTGGAACTTTCCAGCAGTTCGTTGATCGCGTCCCAATTCTGCTGATCCTTCGGCAACGACGCTTCCCTCTGCGTGATCAACGCAATCCGAATCGCCCGGAGCTGCGGGATTTCCATGAACTTTTCCTCGCCGATTTTGATCATCAGATCCCGGATCACTTCCTCCAACTGTTCGGTCTTGCCGGCGTTGTTCAAAATCAAAATGTACGACGTGTAGAACGGGATCAACTCCGCTTCCGACGCGTTCTCGATCGCCCGGTTAAACGCCTCGATCTGCTTGTCCGTCTGCCCCAGCTCGCCATAGCAAAGCGCCAACTGACGGTCGATAAACGCCAGCATTTCCGGGTGCATTCCCAACGCCGAACGGGCCAGCTCCAGCTTCCTTGCCGCATCCCGCCATTTCCCTTCCAAAATATCCGTCGTGGACTCGAAAAATCCGATGATTTCCAACGGCATCTTCAATTTTCGCAGGTACTCGATTTCCTGCTTCGCCTCGTCGATTTTCTGCATGGCGATCAGTCGCTCGAACAGCTGCAACCGCAACGCAATGTCGTCTTTCTGCTTGATCTCGTCCCGCAGCAGCGAAATGGCATCCTCCGGTTTCTTCTCCTCGTCCGCCAGACGGATCATCAGCTTGTTCACCTCGCCCCGACGATTGGGATCCAGCTCCAACGCACGGTCCAAAAGTTCGTGTGCCTGCTTGAATTGCTTGTCGTAAACCGCATACATCGCCGACGCGATCACCGTGTCGATGGAATCCGGTTCCAGATTGCCGGCCATTGCCACATCTTCCGCCGCCCCTTCCGCGTTGTTATGCTCCAACCGGAAAATCGCCCGGTACGCGTGGGCCGCCGCCGAATGCTGGTTCGACTCCACCATATTATCCAGGATGTTTTCCGCCACATCCGGCTGCCCCAGGTTCGATTCGTAAAACCGTGAATAACAAAGATACCCCGGAATGAACGTCGCGTGCTTTTCCACCAGGTCGGCCAACACCAGCCCGGCATCGTTGTACTGGCTGCCCGCAATCAGGTTCTCCGCCCGCTGGAGCGGATAATCCGGCTTGTCCGGGTCCTCCTTGGAAAGCTCCTCGTACAGGCTGGCCGCACGCTGATATTTCCGCATTTTGCCATACGCCTTGGCCATCGACTCCTTCAATTCAATATCACGCGGAAACGCCTCCAACGCACGCTGCAAAACCCCCTGAATCGCCTCGATTCGCGCCGCGTTGCCCGCACCGTATTTCTCCAGCTCGTCCGCCTGATAGAACGCCATCAGACGAACCACCTCGTTTCGCCGTTCCGTATCGCGCGAAATGCTGTAATATTTGCCGAAAAGCTCCATCGCCTTGGCTTTGTTTCCCGCCTCATAAAACGCCATCCCCTCGCTGTACAGGGATTCGTTGCTCTTGGCCTGATTCCATTTGAGAAGTCCGAAACCTGTCAGACCCATGATGGCCAAAAAGAGAACAAAAATTACCAAAAATTTTAAATTCAGACGCTTGCTCGCCATGGATACATCCTCCGATGTTTTTTTGTAGTCCGTTTCCGGGGTCGATATTTCGACATTATGTATTATTCGGACAATCTTGTCCAGTACGTCAAACCAATTATTCCCTTTTTTTATGAATTTTCGGTATTTTTGAAATTTTATAGAAAATCCATATCCGTAAAAAACTGCCCATTTGGCCCATATCATCCATTTTTGGTAATTTTTCCCCAAACCTCTTGCATTTTATGGGGGTTTCCGGCATAATGGAAAAGCGTAAAAATTCCAGTGAAAAGGGAGGGGGCCAAATCCCTCCGTCTGCTGGCGTTTTTTTACCTTTCCACACAACGTAAACCCTACAGGAAAAAATCATGGTGAATCCGAATCGTCGTCATTTTCTGAAAACCGCCGCACTTGCCGCCGGAGCGGGAGTTTGGGTACCTTCTTTTTACTCGTCCGTTCGGGCTGCGGAATCGACCAGGGAGCGGCTCCGTATGGCCTGTATCGGCGTCGGGAGCATGGGGCGGCTCGACATGAAATATTTCGACGAGTTGGTCGATATTGTCGCCATTTGCGACGTGGATACCGATTACGGCATCACCTCGGTGCTGAAATGTGATTTTGGACGTAAAAAAGAGGGCAAAACCATTCCGCCCGACATCTACACCGATTATCGTAAGGTTTTGGAGCGTAAAGATATTGACTGTGTGATGATTGCCACTCCCGACCATTGGCACACGAAGATTGCCATTGAGGCGATGCAGGCCGGAAAGCATGTTTTCTGCGAAAAACCGTTGACGCTGACGCTGGAGGAAGACCTGCTGTTCCGCAAGGCGGCCGAAACGTACAAAGACTGCGTGGTGCAGGTGGGAACCATGCAGCGCTGTTTCCGGAACGAGTTCCAGCTTGCCGCGTTGATTGTGCGGGGCGGATACCTCGGAAAAATCGAGCGGGTCACGGTGGATATCGGCGGCTGCCCGACCAGTCCGGTCATTCCGCGTGCCGCAATTCCGGCGTCTTTAGATTGGAACATGTGGCTGGGGCAGGCACCGATGGTGGATTACATCGCCACGGCCAACGCTCCTGCCGCCAACTGGGAGTACCACACCTCCGCACGTCCGGAATTCAGCCGCGGGCATTTCCAGTTCCGCTGGTGGTATGAGTATTCCGGCGGAAAGTTCACCGACTGGGGGGCACACCATATCGACATTGCACTTTGGGCGTTGAATCGCCAGACTCCGGGAACCGGCCCGGTTTCCATCGACGGCACCGACGCGAAACATCCCGTTCCGTTCCGCGACGGGTATCCGCTGGTGGACAACCAGTTCAACACGCCGACCGATTTCAATATTTATCACAAGTTCAGCGACGGCATGGTGATGAACGTATGCAGTCGATCCCGTGACGGCAACGGCATCCTGTTCGAGGGAACCAAGGGACGCATTCACGTCAGCCGGGGACGCCTGAAGGGAAAGGTGATCGAGGAAGGGATTCGGGAGCAGTTCCAGGAGGCGGATTATCTTGCCCTGTCCAACGGGATTCCATGTCATGAAAACCAGGCGGGCCGCAGCGGGCAGGACTTCGCGTACATGGAAAGCAAATGCAACTGGATTCATTGTATCCGCAACGGTGGCAAGCCGATTTGCGACGTGGCATCTCACGTGCAGGCGGCGCATCTGTGCCACCTCTCCGGCATTGCCGCGCGGTTGGGGCGGGAAATTCCGTGGGATTCGCTCCAGGAGAAGATTGTCGGCGACGATCAGGCCGCGTCGTTCTTCTCCCGTCCGCAGCGGAAAGGGTTCGAGCTGCCCACGGTGTAATGCCTTGTGAAAAAGATAAGTTTTGAGAGAAATCCGGTACGACCGGGCTTCAAAAAACTTTCAGTGCGCGTCCTGCGTTCCGGAGGCTGCGGGGAGGGAGGCGAAATGCACCTCACTGCGAAGGCCCTTTTGCGTAACGCGGACGATCGCCAGCAGTTCTCCCTGTTCGTCCAGCACGGCAATGCGTTCGTGTTCTTTCCATTCCCTGTCCGCAGGGAGTGGAACCGGAATCCCATGACAAAGCCGCACTCGGTTTTCTTCATTATAAATAAGGGTGGGCATTTGGGGCACGGCATCCCGCAGTGGACGGAGGTAGTATAGGCAAGGTTTGCGGTCGGGGGGCGTCTGGTCCTGGAGCACCAGCGGCAGGGCGTCGTCCAGATGAAAAACACCGACGGCGGTACGGGTCAGGGCGGTCATGATGGCCCCGGTTCCCAGACGGCGAGCCAGGTCGCGTCCCAAAGAGCGAATGTACGTCCCGCCGCCGCAGACAATCTCCAGTTCCAGCTTGGGAAACGCATATTCCAACAGGGTCAGGCGCTTAATATAAATCGAGCGTTCGGCCAAGGCGACCGATTTTCCTTTCCGGGCTAAATCGTACGCTTTTTTCCCATTCACTTTCAGGGCGGAATAAATGGGGGGACGCTGAGAAATCACGCCGGTAAACTCCGGCAGGATGGCGAGAATTTCCTCGCGGGTGGGAATTTTCGCATTGGGAACGGGACGCTGTTCGGTTTCGGTATCCTCCGAATCGCTCTCCACCCCCAGCAGGAACGTTCCGCGATAGGTTTTTTTTTGATTTTGGACATAGGAAATCAATTTCGTTGCTTTTCCAATGGCCACGACCAGCACCCCCTGGGCGATGGGGTCGAGCGTTCCGGCATGGCCCAATTTTATCCGCTTTTCGGGAGGGGTGGTCGCGAATATTTCTTTTAGCACGATATTCACCGCCGTAAAAGAGGAGATTCCCGGCGGTTTATGGATATTCAAAAAGCCATCAAACATTCTTTTTTCCTTAAGCTTTTCCGGCCAAAGACCGATGATACAATCTGAATTGACGTTACAACCGATACAATCGGCGTATTCCGGATAATCCGAAAACGGAGATTCAAAGGTTATTCGTCCGACGGCGGAGTCGCGGGGCAGTGGCTTCGCTGCGGACATAATTTTATAGTATAGCGAATGACGACCATGAGTCTACGGGTACTTTATCGAAAAAAAGTTCAAACTTTTGGAGTATGGACCCTGACGCTGCTGTTGTGTACCGGTATTTCCGGTTTTGGCGAGGAGCTTTCCCTGGATTTGGAAGCTCCGGAAAACACGACGGAAGCGCAGGCGAAAGAAACGGAGGAAACTCCCTCTACTGCGTCCGGTGAGGAAGATTTTGACCTTTCCGCCCTGCTTGACGCGCAGCTTTTAGAGGAAATCAAGGAGGATACCTCCCGAATTTCCGCCAATTCCGAAGAAAAAACTTTGGAAGGGGAGCCAAAAGAGAGCGTGGAAACCGAAGCGGCACCGGTTACGGAAGAAAAAGAAGAAAAAACCGAGCCGCAGAAGTCGGCGGTTAAGACGGCCAAAACGGAGAAGCCGGATATTCTTTCAGAGAAAGTTTCGGAAGAAATTTTTGAGAAAAAAGCCGAACCGGTTGCGAAACCGGCGACGTCGGCCCCGGCGGTTGCGGCTCCGGTCGTGAATCTTCGCGAGGATGCCATTGTTCGGGCCATTCGGCAGGCACGTCCGGCGGTGGTGAACATTCGCGGCGAGAAGCTGATGAAGTCCCCCAGCTACAACCCGGCACTTTCCGACGACGCACAGCATGTCAACGGCATGGGAACCGGCGTGTTGATCGACCCGCGCGGTTACATCGTGACGAACTACCACGTCGTGGACGGAATCCGTGAAATTCACGTAACCACTTTTGAAGCCAAAAGTTACGTCGCCAGAGTTCTGGAGCGGGACCAGGAAACCGATTTAGCCATCATCAAAATCGACCCGGAAAAGGGAGACCAGTTTCAGACCATCCCGATGGGGAAGTCCGACGACCTGATGACAGGGGAAACGGTCATTGCGGTCGGGAACGCGTTTGGTTACGAGCATACCGTCACGCGTGGGATTGTCAGTGCCCTGCACCGTAGCGTTCAGGTAAGCGACGTCCAGTTTTACGAAGATTTGATTCAGACCGACGCGAGCATCAATCCGGGGAATTCGGGCGGGCCGCTTTTGAACATTCAAGGGGACATGATCGGAATCAACGTGGCGGTTCGTGCCGGTGCTCAGGGGATTGGGTTTGCCATCCCGGTGGATCGTGCCATGCAGGTGGCCACGCGGCTGATTTCCAATCACGTTGCACGTAAAAACTGGCACGGTATGGAGTTCCGTCACGAATTGCTGGGAGGCGGGCCGGGAGCGATTGTCACGGCAGTGGAAAAGGGTTCTCCGGCAGCCGACGCGGGGATTCAGGTGGGGGACATCATTACCGCCGTCAGCGGGCAGAAAATCACGAATGAAATGGATTTCGTCCGTGCGTTGCTGGATTCTCGCCCGGGAGCGCAGGTTCCGCTGAAAATCTCGCGAAAAGGACGCCCGTCCGGTGTGCAGCTTGCCATGGGAGCGGTTTCCCATCATCCCAATGCGTCGGAATCGGACGCCGTTGCAACGCACGTTGCCGACACCAGCTCCCCGAACGACCCAAGCCAGCAGGCCGCATGGACACAGTTGGGGGTCGAGTTGACGGCGGTCGGGAAGGATCGTCTGGGGGATAAAATGGGCAAAACATACAAAGGGGGAATGCTGGTCAAACGGGTGCGTCCCGGCAGTCCGGCCTCCCGGCAGGGGATTCGTGCAGGGGATATTCTGTTGGGAATGCTCCGTTGGGAGACGTTGACGATGGACAATATTCTGTTCATCCTGGCTCAGGACGATTTCCATCAGGCAGATAAAGTGAAATTCCTCATCGCCCGGAAAGATTCGGTCATGTACGGCTACCTGGCCCCCGAACGAACACAAACGTATGTCACGACAGGATATTAAATTGATAATTGATAATTGGTAATTGATAATTGTTTTTGCTCAGGCCTTGTTTGGGATAGTGGTGTATGTATCAGATTCATCGTTATAAGTTCAGCAGTCGAATCAGGCGAAATAAATTTACCCTATTGGGACTGAAGGAATAATCCCACTACTCCCCAAACGGCTTGAATAAAGTAATTATCAATTATCAATTCACCAAAGTTTATGGAATTGGAAATAGTAGAACGGCTTTGTCGGCGGTTTCCGAGCCACCCGGCATTGAAACTGGGTCCGGGCGACGACGCGGCGATTTTGGAGCTGGCGGGCAGGTCGCCGGAGATCGTGGTGACGACCGACATGCTGACCGAAGGGGTCGATTATTTTCTGGAACGGGCAGGCGGACGAAAAATCGGACGCAAGGCGTTGGCGGTGAATCTGAGCGATCTGGCAGCCATGGCGGCGGAACCGGTAGGGTGCGTGATTGCGGTGGCTTTGCCGCAACGTGGGGATGTGCCGAAACTGATGGAAGATTTATGCGAGGGGTTTCTGGATGCCGCAAGGGAAACGCCTCTGGCGATTGCGGGGGGGGACACCAACACCTGGAAGGGGCCGTTGGTGATTTCCGTTACGGCGATTGGTCGTGTGGTGGGGAAACCGCTTTGTCGCCGTGGGGCGAAGCCGGGGGATGCGATTTTCGTAACCGGCCCGCTGGGGGGGAGTATCCTGCGACACCAGTTTGATTTTACGCCACGTGTCCGGGAAATGGCGATTTTGCGGGATTTCTGCCCACTACATGCGGGAATGGACATCAGCGACGGACTGACGCTCGACCTGTTTCGTCTGACGCAACAGAGCCGCTGCGGGGCGATTCTCGACCTTGACCGAATCCCCATCTCGCCCGACGCGGTGGAGCTTTCGGAGCTAAAAACCGCCGAGTCGGACATGTTTGACTGGATTCCACAAAAATTCGCGTCCCGGTCGCCGTTGGAACATGCGTTGGGGGACGGGGAAGATTTTGAAATTTTGTTTACCGTTTCTCGCGCGTCGGCTGCGAAACTGGAAAAACATCCCCCGCAGGGGGTTTCTCTGACGCGAATCGGGGAGATTACCTCCACGCCTGGAATTTTGGGACGGTTTCAGGGAAACGAGCCGTTCCCGCTGAAAATATCAGGTTTTGAGCATACGTGATGGGCTTGGAGGTGAAAAAATCGTAAAAATCGACAAACTTTACCAAAACGAATAAAGAGTTGCAATCCACATAGCCGATATAATTATTACTTGCGACAGGTGTCCAGTGGAAGGACACACAGATTCAGGAGGAGTATTTGAAATGCGCAAATTATTGTTGGCGATTGTTTTGGCACTGTTTGTTTTTCAGGCCACAGGTTGTTTGATTCCGATGTACGACGGCGATAGTACGCGACGGACACAGCAGCAGTTAAACACATCTGAAAACCTGCGATTGATTCGTGACGACTGGGAGCGATTCTGGTTTTTGGATCAACCGGATCATGGAACGCCGTGGCGGACGCATGGTGGGATGATGTAAGAGAATATAGGGAGACGCCCCGGCAAGGGATTGTCGGGTCTTATTGCCGGGGACGGAAGTTCCAGGTGGACAGGATGTTCGCATAGGAACTGCCCGAACACCGTGTACCGGCAAATCTTCCAGCAAACTCCGGGGAAGGGGGTGGATACAGGCTTCAACCAATGTGGTGGTTGTGCATTGCTCCTCCTGTGCGCGATTTTTCCGCAGGGGCCATTGAAACCCATCGAAAACCGGGGTAAAATAAGGGGAAGTGTTGTTATGACACTTCCCTTTTTTGTTGATTGAGTATTATGAATGAGAAAAACTTATCTGTCCGTCTGGGACGATTGACGTTGGCGAATCCGATTTTGACCGCTTCGGGGACGTTTGGTTACGCGCAGGACGTATCGGAGTTGGCGTCGGTATCGGGGGCGTTTGACCTTTCCTGCCTGGGGGGGATTCTTCCCAAAACGATCACGCGTCTGCCACGGGATGGCAATCCGCCGCCGCGGACGTGGGAAACGACCGGCGGGCTTCTTAATGCGATTGGTC
Organism: Planctomycetia bacterium; assembly: GCA_030535245.1. Classification (GTDB taxonomy): domain Bacteria; phylum Planctomycetota; class Planctomycetia; order Pirellulales; family Thermoguttaceae; genus RGIG3701. The sequence continues at coordinate 12,180 of JAUNBJ010000076.1, forward strand.
TGGACAACGACGGTATCGACGCATTTATCGCAAAGAAGATGCCGTATTTGCGGAGTATCGGCACGAAGATCATCGTCAGCGTGGCGGGTCGGACGGCGGAGGAATATGCGGAATTGGCGTCCATGCTGTCCGACGTGGAGGGGGTGGACGGTCTGGAGCTGAACATTTCGTGTCCGAACGTGGCGCATGGCACGGACTTTGGCAAGAATCCATCGGAGTGCGAACGGTTGGTGGCGGGGGTACGTCGTGCGACGAAGCTGCCGTTTTTCACCAAGTTGACGCCGAACGTGACGGACATTACCGAAATGGCCCGTGCGGCGGAAGCGGGGGGGAGCGACGCGGTTTCGCTGATCAACACGCTTTTGGGGATGGCGGTGGATTGGAAGAATTGTCGTCCCCGGCTGGCCAACGTTACGGGGGGGTTAAGCGGGCCGGCAATCAAACCGGTGGCGCTGCGGATGGTTTATCAGACTTACCAGGCGGTTTCTATTCCGATTGTCGGGATTGGCGGAATCGAAACGATCGACGATTGTATGGAATTTTTTGTGGCGGGGGCGTCGGCAGTGGAAATTGGAACCGCCAGTTTTTATCGTCCCACGGCCGCCGCAGATATAATACGGGCGCTGCCCGCCGCGATGGAGACGCTTCACGCGGACGATATGCAATCCCTTACAGGAAGGATACATTCATGAGAATCTTATCAGGCATTCAACCCACGGGCCGTTTCCACTGGGGAAACTATTTTGGAGCCATTCAGCAATACGTGAATCTTCAGGGGAATCCGGACGACGCGTTTTATTTTATTGCCAATCTTCATGCCCTGACAACGGTTCGGGACAAAGCGCGGCTTCAGCAAAACATGCTGGACGCCGTGTTGGATTTGCTGGGATTGGGTCTGGACCCGGAAAAGGCGACGCTGTTCATTCAGTCGGACGTTCCGGAGGTTTCGGAGCTGACGTGGCTTTTAATGACGGTGACACCGATGGGGCTTTTGGAGCGGTGCCATGCGTACAAGGAAAAAAAGGCGCGTGGACTGACGGCGGACACCGGGTTGTTCGCGTATCCGGTGCTGATGGCGGCGGATATTTTGGTTTACGACTCGGATTTGGTTCCGGTGGGGGAGGATCAGATTCAGCACGTCGAGGTGGCGCGGGATATTGCGTCCAGTTTCAATTACCTGTTTGGCGAAACGTTCGTGCTTCCCAAGGCGAACGTTCTGGACACGTCGGCCAAGGTTCCGGGGACAGACGGGGCGAAGATGTCGAAAAGTTACAACAACACGCTGACGGTATTCGAGGAAGTGAAAGTGCAGCGGAAGAAAATCATGCGGATTGTGACGGACAGTCGCCCGATGGAGGATGCGAAAGACCCGGAAACCGACCCGTTGTACCTGCTTTACAAGCTGTTTGCGAGTGCGTCGCAGCAAAAGGAGATGGCCGACCTGTACTGGAAGGGCGGGTTTGGTTACGGTCAGATTAAAAAGGCGTTGGCGGATATCAGCGAAGCGTTTTTCGCCGAGGCCCGGGAGCGTCGTGCCCAGTATGAATCCAATCCTTCGCTCGTGCGGGAGATTCTGGCGGAAGGAGCGGCTCGCGCCCGTAAAAAGGCGGCGGAAGTTTTGCGTCGTGCCCAGGATGCCTGCGGGGTGAATTTACCCAAAAAATAGGAGAAAGTCATGCCTACTCAGAAAATCACGATCCATAATAAAGTCACCATTGGTGGCGACGAACGGTTCACACTCATCGCGGGGCCGTGTGCCATTGAAAACGAGGCGATGATTCTCCAGACGGCGGAAAAGCTGAAAGATGTTTGCGAACGGCTCCAGATTCCGCTCATTTTTAAATCGTCGTTCGACAAGGCGAACCGGTCGTCGATTTACGCGTTTCGAGGCGTCGGCATGGAAACGGGGCTGAAGATTTTGCAGAAAGTCCGCGACCAGTTCGAGATTCCTGTCGTCACCGACGTTCACGAATCGGTGCAGTGCGAATGGGTGGCCGAGGTGGCCGACATGTTGCAGATTCCGGCGTTTCTGTGCCGTCAGACCGATCTGCTTGTCGCGGCAGCACGTACGATGAAGCCGGTCAACGTGAAGAAGGCGCAGTTCATGGCTCCGGAGGACATGAAGAACGTCGTCACCAAAATGACGGAGGCGGGCAACGAGCAGGTGTTGTTGTGCGAGCGGGGCACGGCGTTTGGGTATCACCATTTGGTGGTGGACATGACGTCGCTTTGGGAAATGCGGAAGTACGGCCATCCGGTCGTTTTCGACGCCACGCATAGTGTCCAGCGTCCGGGCGACTGCGGCACGTTCACCAGCGGAAATCGGGAGTACGTCGCTCCGTTGATGAACGCGGCGCTGGCCATCGGGGTGGACGCCATTTTTGCCGAGGTGCATCCCTGCCCCGACAAGGCGTTGTCCGACGCCGCCAACCAGCTTTCGCTCGACAATATCGAGGAAATCCTCAAACATGCCGTGGAAATCGACGCCGTGGCCAAAGGGTGCTGAGCCGCGAAACGAATCGTACCCTTTTTCAGGGGGGAACCGGTGGCGTTCCCCTTGAAGGAGGGGAGGGATGCGTATATAATTGGAAAGTGGTCTTTAGGGTAGAAAACGTTATCAGGAAAGGATTCGCGTCATATGGCCAGGAAAAAGACGGATACGGACAAGGAAAAGTCGATGGGTTCCAAGCTGGACCAGATTCTGGAATCGAACGAAACGCTCCGTTCGACGGTGGCTCAGATTGAGAAGGAATTTGGCGAAGGTTCCATCATGGCGCTGGGCGCGAACACCAGCATGAATATCGAGGGAATCTCGACCGGGTGCCTGTCGCTGGATTTGGCATTGGGGGGCAAGGGATTTCCACGTGGGCGTGTCATTGAGGTTTTCGGCCCGGAATCGAGCGGAAAAACGACACTTTCCCTGCATGTCATCGCGGAGGCGCAGAAGCTGGGCGGTGTGGCGGCATTCATCGACGCGGAGCACGCGCTGGATCCGAGCTGGGCGAAGAAGCTGGGGGTGGATTTGGAGACGCTTTTAGTCAGCCAGCCGTCGAACGGGGAGGAAGCATTGCACATCGCGGAGATGCTGATTCGCTCCAACGCTGTGGATGTGGTGGTGGTTGACTCGGTAGCCGCGTTGGTTCCGAAGAAGGAGCTGGAAGGGGAAATCGGCGACGTGCATGTCGGTTTGCAGGCCCGCCTGATGAGCCAGTCGTTGCGGAAACTGACGGGGGTCATCTCGAAAAGCAAGGCGATCGTCATTTTCATCAACCAGATTCGGGACAAAATCGGCGTGGTTGGTTACGGTTCGCCGGAAACGACGCCGGGTGGACGGGCGTTGAAATTCTACTGTTCGTGCCGTGTCGACGTGCGTCGTATCGGGCAGATCAAGGATGGCGAAAATGTCATTGGGCAGCGGGTCAAGGCGAAGGTGGTCAAAAACAAGGTCGCCCCGCCGTTCAAGGCTGCCGAGTTCGACATGATGCACGATTCGGGTATCAGCTACGAGGGGGATATTATCGACCTGGGTATCCTGTATCGGATCATCACCAAAAGCGGGGCGTGGTTCCGTTATGGCGACGTGCAGTTGGGGCAGGGAAAGGAAAAAACCCGTGCGTGGTTGCGTGAGAATCCGCAGGCGACGCGGGAGATTCGTGAAAAGATTCTGGCGGCCATGGCTCCCGTCACAGAAGAAGCCTACGACGACGACCCGGCAGGAGAAGGAGAATAATTCCCATGAGCGACATTCATTTGAAAGACCATATCACGAGCATTCCGGATTTTCCGAAGCCTGGAATCATTTTTCGAGACATCACCACGTTGATTCAGTCGAAAGAGGCGTTTGCGGAAGCGTGTCGGCAACTGGCGGAGAGGATTGCGGGGCTGAGCGTGGATCTCATCGCGGCGCCGGAAGCGCGGGGGTTCCTGTTCGCGGCACCGCTGGCGCTGACGTTGGGCTGTGGGATCGTACCGGTTCGCAAGCCGGGCAAGCTGCCGCGTAAAGTGCTTTCGCAGTCCTACGATCTGGAGTACGGAACCGACACGCTGACCATCCACGAGGATGCCATTCCCGCCGGGTCGCGGGTTTTGATCATCGACGATCTTCTGGCCACGGGGGGAACGGTGGAGGCCTGCCGTAAACTGGTGGAGCAGGCGGGCGGCAAGGTGGTGGGATACGGGTTCGTCATGGAACTGTCCACCGAGTGCGACGGTCGAAAGCGTCTGGAAACCACCGAAACGCCCGTATTTTCCCTGATTCAATATTGAAAAATCGTCCCATGCGGAAGGTGGGAATCGCCGTCGTAAAGCGTCCCGCCTTCCTCTTTTTTCTGAGATTGCTCTTGACAAAAACGTTTCCTTTTCGTATCCTGTTTTATCATTAAGATTATTGGAACGAATTTTTACAGGAATCGCCATGCAGTCATGCTTTCAGGGTATTTCTCCGGTCAATATCCGTCAACTTTTTCCCGACGCGGAGCTTTTCGGCGCCGATGAGGTTTCCCTGTGGGAGTGCGTGACGGACATCCGCAAACTTCGACGTGGCGACGGGTTCGCGGCACTGGACACGACGCTTATCGACGAAGCGGTGGCCAGGGGTGCGGGCTGTATTTTAACGCAGGAAAGGACCGACAATCCCTTCCGCATCGGCCCCGATGGAAACCTCGTTCCGCTCTGCCAGGTCGAAAACGTCCAGCGGGCCTACGCGAAACTCTGTCAGGCGCTGTACCGTTTTCCCGGCAACCGCATGGAATTGATTGGAATTACCGGAACCAGCGGCAAGACCATGACTTCCTGTCTCGTGGCGGGGATTCTGGGGGCGGCGGGTAAAAACGTCGGCATGATGGGGTCGCTGGGCTGCTTCGACGGGGTGGACGCTTCCCCAACGCCGATTTCCACGCTTCCTCCCAAACGGGTCGCAAGCTGGCTTTCTCGGATGGAGCAAAACGACTGCTCGCACGTCGTCATGGAAGTTTCCAGCCAGGCGTTGGACCAGTACCGTCTGGAAGGACTGGAATTTAGCACCCTCTGCATGACCAACGTCTGCCGCGAACACCTCGACCTGCACGGCACGATCGAGAATTACCGTAAAATTAAAATGCGAATGTTCGAGTACCTCGCGGAAAAAGGGGTCGCCCTCCTGAATGCCGACGACCCGATCCTCGCCGATATTCCCCATTGGCTGGACATTCCGGTGCTGACGTACGGCGTGAACGAAGAAGCCGACATCACCGCCATCCCCATCGAACAGACCCGCAGCGAACAAACCATCCTCGTCACCGCCGGAAACGCATCGCTGCCGTTGTGTACCAAAATCATAGGCACCCATTTTGTTTACGACTCCCTGGCTGCCGTGGCGGTTGGGCTGCGGCTGGGAATCGACCTGGAAACCATCGTTCGTGGAATCGAATCCGTCCAGACCATTCCCGGACGCATGGAACGTATTGAATGCGGCCAACCGTTTGGCGTTTTTCTCGATTTCGCCCACACCCCCAACGAGCTGGAAAACACCCTCGAATCGCTCCGGGACGTGACCCGCGGACGGATCCTCTGCGTCTTTGGCGCCCGAGGCGACCGCGACCCTGAAAAACGACCGCTGATGGGAAAAATCGCCAGCCGCCTGGCCGATCATGTCGTCCTGACCGACACCCACCCTGCCGACGAATGCCCCGATAAAATCATCGACGATATTTTAAGCGGCATGAAAAACACGCAAGACGTCTCCATCTACCACCGCCGACGCGACGCCATCTGCTACGCCCTCTCCCAAGCCCAACCGGGAGACTGCGTACTCATCGCCGGACGCGGCCACGAAAAATCCCCAACCCCCGACCGATACGACGACCGGGATTTCATCCGAAAATGGCTCTACAAAAATCAGTGAACAATGAACAATGAACAATGAACAAGACCACGGTACGACGCGTTATCCTTCCCCAAGAGCGTTGTCCAACGGCTTT
>JAUNBJ010000218.1 GCA_030535245.1 Planctomycetia bacterium
CGTTCGCTATGTTATGAGTGTTTATTTTCTTTTTGTACTATTTATAACATGGATGTAACACTACAATCAATATCGGGCAACTTTTCAGGAATAGGGGTGCTTTCAAATCCGGGTTGCGGATTTGGGCAAAATGCAGGAAAAATACGTAAGGTTAGCGTCGGCCTTTAGGCCGTTCACGTTGTCCGAAGCAATGGATTTTCACGGCCATGCACCACGAAAAATCCATCCGAACGGCCTAAAGGCCGATGCTAACGACCGTACCCACGAAATTTGCAGGCACCCCAGGAACCGCTGATTGAATCCCAGGTTTTGTCGAAATTTTTAAGAGCGCTATAATATTTGGGGTGTGCTAAATTCATGGTGGAATGTAACGTGGAGGTAGTGCGAAAATGAAAACGGGCAGAGGGGTTTCACGGACGATGAAATATTCCCTCAGGAAACGGGGCACGAGGCGTGAGGAATTTTTGCGGAAAATGGAAGAAATCATCCCGTGGGCAACATGGGTGCAGAGGATTCGGCACTTTTATCCCGATGGAAAAGTCGTGTCGCGGCGCACTTTGCCCGACGTTTTTCGGAGTGTGACGTTCCCGTCGACCTCCAACCCCGCCTTTCCTGCCTTCTCGCACGGTTCCGAACCGCCCTTCCGCTTCCCGAACGCGCCGCCATTTTCACGCGTCTTGCCGCCTGCGCCGCTCGCCACGCGCAGACGCTCCACCTCTGCACGTACAAGAATCCCAATCTTCCCGCCGACTTTTTCGGCGTACAGAAATTTGTCGGCTGTGAGATTACCGGTGGAAGCCACAGCGGATTATTTTGAGGAATTGTCCGATACAATCCGATACAAGGATAATGTGTAGACGACCGGCTCGCAGCGTAATATTTTTGCCGATATTTTGTAAAAACATGGGAAGCCGGTACCCCTCACCACGAAATTGGAACGCTCCCCTTCATTTTTTGACCGACAAATTTTTGGGGGGGGTGTCAAAAATATGGAAAGCTGTACACTGCGTAGATTATAGACCTTTTTGGGAAAGGATGAAATATGGATTCTGTAGCTCCCGCCTATACTGCGGCGTGGTATGAACGAATGTGTGCTCTTTTGGGGGAATCGACCTGCAAGGCACTGGGGTTTTTCGTGATTCCAGAGGAATTTCTGCTTTCCGTGGTCATTCCCGTTTACAACGAAGAAAAAACCCTGGCGACCATCCTCCACGCCGTCCGAAATGTCCCCATCCGCAAAGAAATCATCCTCGTCGATGATTGCAGCAAAGACGCTTCCCGCGACGTGATGAAAGAGCTTGCGGAAGAATACGGCGACGACCCGCAAAATAGGATGAAACTCTGCTATCATGAGGTCAATCGTGGCAAAGGAGCCGCTCTGCGAACCGGTTTTGCGGAAGCGTCGGGGGATGTGGTGATTGTGCAGGATGCCGATCTGGAATACGACCCGAACGAATACATCCGCCTCCTGAAACCGATTCTCAACGGGAAAGCGGATGTCGTCTACTGAAGTCGCTTCCTTGGCGACCAGCCCCATCGCGTCCTTTATTTCTGGCACTCTATGGGGAATCAGTTCCTGACGTTCCTCTCCAACTGCTTCACCAACCTCAACCTCACCGATATGGAAACGTGTTATAAACTCTTTCGACGAGAGTGTTTGCAGCAAATCCTCCCCCAACTCCAGCAAGACCGCTTCGGCTTCGAGCCGGAAGTAACCGCCCGCATTTCCCGTGCCGGTTTCCGCGTTTATGAGTTGGCCATCAGCTACTCTGGCCGCTCCTACTCCGAAGGGAAGAAAATCGGATGGAAAGATGGATGTAAAGCAATTTGGTGTATTCTAAAATATGGTCTTTGGGCTTAAAAAGGAATTTCGTAATGGAGAAATTTACCACGTTTTTCGATAAACATTGGAATATTTTAGCTGTGGCGTTTTGCGGTGTGATGGCGATGTGCGTGGTGGCGAAGAAGTATTGCGGATGTTGTGTTGACACACCGGCGACACCGTTTGCGTTTTATGCGTTGCTGGCGTTGTTGAGCATTCCTTGTCGGAAAATTCCGCAGATTCCTGAAAAATATTGGTATCCGATTTGTCTGGGGGCTTTGGCATTTCCGTTTTTTTGCTTTTTGCTGGGGAGTTTTGGGTTTTTGGTCGGAATTCCTCTGACAAAGTGGCACGGTGTGGTGGCACTGTTGCTGGCGGTGGGGATTTTGTGGAAATTGTCGCCGGGGAGGAAGGTTTTTGTCGTTAATCTGTCGGTCACGATGGGGTTGTGGTTGGGGTGTCTGGGAATGGCCTCGCTGTCGAGAGATCGAGGGCCTGACAGTTCTGTTTATCATAAACCGGCGGCGATTCTGATGGCGGAAGGTTGGAATCCTGTCTGGCAGCCAGATTTAGGTTCCTTTATGGTTGCTCAAGGCGGGTCTCCCGAAAACGTAAGGTTTTCTCACACGGCGTATTTCCCCAAAGGGCAGTGGGTCGTCACGGGGATTACGTTTCTTTTGACAGGAATTATTGATGCTGGAGATTATGTCAATCTGTTGTTGATTCTGGTTTCCATTCCTCTGTTTTATCATTTGTTGAAAAGCTGGTTGGGAATTTCTTCAACGTATGCTCTTGCGGGCGCGTTTTTGCTTGCACTCAATAAAATCTCGCTGAATTTAATGAATTTCGGAATGATTGACGGGAATATGGGGTTGTGTTTTCTTCTGTTTTTGTTGAGTTCGATCGTCTGGTTGAAAACTGGAGAGAAAATGTGGTTGCCGATGATTTTGGGGACAGCTATATATGGATGTACCCTGAAACATACCGCACCGATTTATTTCGGTTTGGCGGGGGTTTTGTATTCCCTGCCGGTCGTGTGGGAGTTTTTCAGAAATAGAAATGCAACCTCGCCAAATGTTAGTTTGCGAGGGGGGGGCAGATTGGGTTGTTCATCGCGTAGCTGGTGGGGCAGCATGGGAACGATCTTCGTTCTAGTGCTCCGTCCCTCTTATAAATTATGGCAATATCTACGGAGGGGTGGGCGTCCTCGCCC
>JAUNBJ010000219.1 GCA_030535245.1 Planctomycetia bacterium
AAACTTTTTACTATGTTTACAAAGATTTATTTTGTTTACAAGGATTTATTTTCGTGCCGGAACAGTAGGTAATGGAGGGTTACCAGACAAACTCCATGGCTCGGAGGTCGTCGGGGGTAGAAATCAGGAGCACAGGTTTTCCGTTGAGGGTTGCGGAGGCGATGCCGTTGATGATTTTTCCGAAGTTGAACCGATCGACAAGGATACCGTCCATATCGATCAGGTGGAGGGAGGAATCGGCTCCCAGCAGGAGCCATTGCCCCTGGGTCGTGACGGGGTTTTTGAGGTGTACGGGGAATATCTTATCGATGGGTCTGGGGTAGGCGCCATCGGGCAGGTTGAGGCTCCAAAGTTCTTTTCCGGCGGGGGTTATTCCGACCGCTTTATACTTTGCGCCGACGGCGATGGAGACGGCGACGATATTTTCGGTGCCGTTTTGGGAGAGGTCGGAGGCGGCAATCCATCCGAGGGTTCGGTCTTTGACGGCGACGGAGCCGATGAGATTCAGGCGAGCGTCCCAGACGGAGATGATTCCGGAGGGGTCGATACAGAGCAATGCGGGGCCGGGTTTAGGTTTTTCGTCGAGGGGGAAGTGGTGCATGGCGGCCATTTGGAACACCACGTCGTCGGCGGCGCTATGGGCGACAGGTTTGCCGTCCAGTCCGATTCGGTGCACCCCCTCACCGCTCCAGAAGCTGACGTAGAATTCCAGTTCCTGGTCGCCGTCGAGGTCGTCCACCACCACGTCGGCCACGAGGTCTGAGAGTTCGCTCAGTGGTTTATCGGGGTAGTGAAAGACCGGTTTCCACTGTTCGTCGAAAACGTGCACCTGTTTCCCGTAGGTGACGAAATAGCGTTTTCCATCTTTGGGATTGACGGCGGTGAGGGCGGCGATTTCAAAACTTCCGTTTTCCAATGGAAGGGGGAAGCGATTGAGGACTTTGCCATGCGGGGAGATTTGGGTCATAACGTCTCCATTTTCGAGCACGAAAAGCGTATCGGAATTTCCGTTTTCTCCGGGGAGGACGAGGATACTTCCGGGGGCTTTCAGGTCGGTATTTTTCCAGATTTCGGTTTTCTGGAAGGCGACGGGTTCCGAGGAGGGGGAGATTTTCGCTTCGGGGATGGAAACCTGCATGATTTCGACCTGATCGAGGAAGATACCGTTTTCGACCCACCGGGTGATGCTTTCGATGTAGTCCTGTTGGGACTTTTCGAGTTGTCGGAGGACGTCGGAGCTAACCGGTTTCCCTTCCAGCAGCAACCCGATACGTCGCAGTGTCGTATCGCCCAGCGAGGGGCTGTATTCGGAATCGAAGGATTGGATCAGGCCATTCGTGTCGATGAGGAAAAGGGCAAACGTACCGGCGGAGTGGAATTTTCGCAGGGTAGCGCCTTCCGGGTCGCGAGCGGGGAGGAAGGAGGAGCCAAAGCGAACCAGGGCGGTAGCCACGGAAGCGTTGGTGACGTTGGACGCATCGTCGTTGACTGCGAGAAAGACGATGTTTTCGTTCTGGAATTTTTTAACGACTTTTTCCAGTTGTTCAAAGATGAGCCGCGAGGGTTCGCCGTATGTCGTCCAAAAGACCAGGACGACGTTTTTTCCTTTCAGGCTGGCCGGGGTGAATTTTTCGCCATTCAGCCCGACGAACGTGAAGTCGGGGGCAGGTTTGCCGAGCAGTTCCAGTTGGGGAGGCATGTAATTGGTCACTTCCCGCACGTTGGACGGCAGGGTCAGGGTGGTTTTCACCTCTCCGGCGGGGCCGTTGCGTTCGGCATCGTGAAAATCCAGCGTGATGGTCATCGAATCGACCGGGGTACCCGCGCTGCTTTTTTCTTTCATGGCGGTCTGGACGGGGAGTTCGACTTTTCGCAGGAGGAAATTTTCCTTATCGATCCAGAAAAGGGTTTCCTCGTCGCCACGTTTGGCGGAAATGCGGTAGCAGGGGCGATTCTCCAACGTTTTTTCTTCCAGCATGGAGAGGTTTTGCTGGGGGATGCCGTAAAGGAAGGTGTCGAGCGGCTTGTCGGCCAAAAGCAGCACCAGCGGAGCCGGCAGGAAGGAAAAGCGGTTGGACTCCACATCAATGAGGTTCAGGTAGATTTCCCGGTCGCACAGCAGGTCCAGCAGGCGAATTTCCTTACCGCATTTTCGGTGGATCATCATTCCGGGCATACGGGGGGTGTAGGCGCGAAAATCGATACCGTCCGAATGGATCAGCGTGTCGCCCACCTGAATCTGGATTCGATTGGGGCGTTCCAGATTGGTTCGGTAGGGGATGTTGCGTTCCCATTGTTTTCCGTCCCGCGTCCAGCGTACCTGGAGTTCGCCGTTATCGCGATAGGTTTGAGCGTTTTTGTAAGCGTTGACCATCCCTTCCAGCACCGGGGCGACCGGGACGGTGGTGTAGCCCTGGGAGAAGGGGTCGGGTTCCCGATGGGGCACCACCTGCGGCGGCACGGAAACATCCGTGGTCATGGATTGCTGCCTTTCCTGTTGCAGGCGTTCGCGGCGTCGTTTGCACCCTGTTGGAAGCAAAAGCAGTAACAGCAAAAGTCCCACGATCCAATGACGCAGTATGTTTTCCCATCGCATGGCAGATTTTCCTTAAAAAAAGGGACAGGCGTTTTCATCCCTTCTATTATCGACCATTTTTCTCCTTTTGTACAGGGGGCGGAGGAAGGGGGGCCGCGTTGGGTGTCTGCAAAATTTAGTGGGCACTGTCGTTAGCGTCGGCCTTTAGGCCGTTCGGAGAGATTTTCGTGGTGCATGGTTGTGAAAATCCATCGCTTCGTACGGTGCAAGCGCCCTAAAGGCCGACGCTAACCTTTTTTGGAAACCGGCGGAAGCCGTAATCGCTCCCGGTCGTACCGGGCTTCAAAAAACTTTTACTACTGTTTCGTCCATGTTATAAACAGAATAAAAAGAAAATAAACACTCATAACATAGCGAACGCAGTGAGCGTAGTGTTGTGTCCAAAAAATAAATAATATTCGTCTAAAAGTTTTCGGAGGGGT
>JAUNBJ010000077.1 GCA_030535245.1 Planctomycetia bacterium
TACCCCTTCAAAGAAGGGGAATTCGTACGGCATGCAGAAAGTTTGCTCGCACCCGGGTCGTATCCGATTTCTTCTGCCCCCTTGTCTTTTTTTGCAGGAAAACGTAAAATAAGGATTTCACATTTACAGGTTTCCAATTTTTCAGGGGTATCCTTATGAATTTCTTGTTGGCGGAAGCGGGGGCGTTTGCGTTCGGCATGGCGGACGTACTGGTGTTTGTCGGGTTTATTGTCGCGGTCATTCTTGTCAGTACGCTGATGAGCCGATCGGCAGGCAAATCGAGCGAGGATTATTTCCTTGCCGGACGTGGTCTCCCATGGTGGTTGATCGGGTTTTCTCTCATTGCGGCCAACATCTCGGCCGAACAGTTCGTCGGCATGTCGGGAAACGCCGCCATGTGTACCGGGTTGGCCATTGCCAGCTTCGAGTGGATCGCCGCCATTACGCTGGTCGGCGTGGCGTTCATTTTTTTGCCGATGTTCCTGCGGTGCGGGATTTACACCATTCCGGAGTTTCTGGAATACCGCTATAACAAATTTGCCCGCTCGCTGCTGTCGTTGTTCATGATGGTGATTTTGGTCGGCGTCTCGATTGCGGCGGTGATTTACCTGGGAGCCTTGACCATCGACACGCTGTTCCACGGCACGATGGTTTGCGGGATCGAGGTGAACGTCATCACGGCCAGCTGGGTTCTCGGTTTTCTGGCGGCGGTTTACGTGTTTATCGGCGGCCTGAAAGCATGTGCGTGGGCCGATTTGATTCAAGGCTCCGCGTTGATTCTGGGGGGCGTGGTGGTTATGCTGTATGCGTTTTCGGTATTTGGAAAGACGCCGCTTGCCGACATGCAAAATGGTGCCACCCCCATTTATCTGCGCCCGGCCGCCTACCAGACCGGGGAGGGGGCCGACATGTTCAGCGGTATAACGGACGACACCCCGACACTGAAAAAATTCATGACCATCGACCAGGACGTGCTGCACATGCTCCGGCCACTGTCCGACCCGAATATCGTCTGGACGACGCTGCTGTTCGGTATCTGGATTCCCAACTTTTATTACTGGGGTCTGAACCAGTACATCATGCAACGAACGCTCGGCTCCAAATCGCTGGCCGAAGGGCAAAAGGGAATCGTGTTCGCGGCGGCCATGAAACTGATCATTCCCTTCATCGTGGTGATTCCGGGGATCCTGGCGTTTGACCTGTACAGTGACCAGATGGCAATGGAGGCGGAAAACGACGAGATGGCGAACAAACCGGTGCTGGCACAGTTTGATCGCCTGGTGGCGGGCAATCCGGAAGCCACGGACAACGCCAAAACGGTGTTCAAGTTCAACCGGGAGTTCGCCGTGCTTCAGCCGGAAAAAGCGGCCGCGATCGCGAAATTCAACCAGGCCACTTTGGGGCATACCGCGGATTTCGATGCGGCTCTGGCCAGCCACGAGGAAACGATTCGTAAGGAAAACAAGTTCGACATGGACGACGCCCTGGCCCAAAGCCTTGCCATTCAGTCCCTGAACACCGAGCAGATTTCTGCTGCCGCCGGTTCGGGATGCGCCGTTTCCAAAGAGCTTATCGGGTACAAATACGACGCGGCATTCCCGCTTTTGTTGAAGAACCTGCCGTTCCCCAACGGGGTGAAGGGTTTCGTGCTGGCTGCCCTGTTCGGTGCCGTGATGAGTTCGCTTGCCTCGATGTTGAACGCGGCTTCGACGATTTTCACCATGGATATTTTCAACGAGTACATCAAAAAAGATGCCTCGCAGGGGTTGCAGGTGTTCGTCGGTCGGGCATGCGTGGTGGTCTTTGCGGTGATTGCGTGCCTGATTGTGCCGATTTTGGCCGACCCGAAATTCGGTGGTCTGTTCAAGTACATTCAGGAATTTCAGGGATACCTTTCCCCCGGCGTGCTGGTGGTGTTCCTGTACGGACTGGTTTCCAAAAAAGTACCTGGGTTTGCCGGCGGCCTGACGATCCTGCTTTCGCCGATTGTGTACGGGGCGTTGAAGTACCTCCCCAGTACCGCGAGCATGAATTACCTGAACCAGATGGCGATCACGTTTTTTGTGTTGTGGGGCCTGATGTTTGTACTGAACATGGTCTGCCCGCGGAAGGAAGAGATTCGTCTGGAACCGAAGGGCGAGATGGATTTAACCTCCTCCAAGGGGGCCGCGTGGGCGGGAATCGTGGTGGTGGTGTTGACGGTGGGGCTGTACGCGTACTTTTGGTGAGTTTGCGTTCGGAGCCGTGCTGAAAGAGGGAATATTTTGAGGAGGGTTTGGGGCGAGCGTTTCCCTTGCGTTTGCCCCTGTGGTTTTAGCCCAAGGGTACGATTTGTGAGGTTCGAGACGGAATCGTTGCGAAATTTGAAGAAACCTTACGTCTGAGAAGGATTTCTTTCGCACCCCTACTGGACAAAGTTGTCCCGGTGGCTATAATAGGGAACATTGAACGCGGGGTAGAGCAGCTGGTAGCTTGCGAGGCTCATAACCTCGAGGTCGCAGGTTCAAATCCTGCCCCCGCAACTTGGCCCGTTTGCAACGAAATGCAAGCGGGTTTTTTATTGCGCATAACACCCGTATTTTCAAGCATTTCTGATGATTCTTGCTTTTCGTCGCATTTTTCCGCAATGCCACGCAAGCCCCCATTTTGGCCCCCATCTAGCCCCCATTTAAGCCCCCGCATTTCCGGGGTGGTTTCGTTGGTTTTTACGGATGAAATGCCGATATGGGAGAAAAGGTTCGTTGCTTCTTCGATTCCCTTAAGGTTGCGGCCTTTCGTCATTATCTGGTAGTGCTTCACGGCCACGGCGTAAGTGTGGTCTGTAATCGCTTCATACGTCCGTATATCCGTTACGACAGGGAGTAAATCGCAACAGAACGATTTCCGCAGGTTGTACCACGGGTTCAGCCAGCACTCTCCCAACGCACGAACCGCCAGCTTTTCCGTCATGACGCTGAAATTCTGATGGGCCTTCATTCCCGGAAATACGAATCGTTCTCCTTCTTGGGATTGATGGAACCAATCGGAAAGGACTTGTTCCACCACCGGGGACATCGGAACCATGCGGAAACGGCGGCCATGGCGTTTGTTCTTTTGTGCTCGAATGGAAATCCAGCCCGGTTCTTCGGGACTGCTCCAGTGAACATCCGTCCATTCCATCCGGTGAACCTCACTACTCCCACGCAACCCGCAAAATCGCCCCAACGCAAGGAGAACACGCCATTTAAGAGAAGAATACTCCATCACCCGCAAGACCTTCTCTACCGGAACAAACTCCAGCTTATCCGGGTTGCTGGATTCCCCACCTTTGAGAATCTCAAACGGATTCCGTACCATCCAGTCCATCCGCACGGCATACCGAAAAATCTGCTTGACAACGGAAATCCGCTTGTTAATCGTCACCGCCGCATACCGGCACGGATTTTTCTGCCGTCGATTTAAAGGAGCCGTTCGCAACCAAAGCCCAAACCGCTCCACGGCCTCTTTCGTGATTTCCGACAACGGAACATCCGCCCCAAAAAACTCTCGTAAATTTTCCTCTACGTAATGATACGACAAGTGCGTCCCCGCCGTAACATCTACTTGACTTTTCCTATACGCTTCCATCAACCCGTAAAGCGTCCTCTCCGGCTCCTTCGGCTCGACCAGCCCCAACGCGGCCAACTTGTCGTAAAGCGGGGTTTCCTGAATTTCCGCCAGCCACAACTGAATTTCATCCGTGAGGTTGCCCGCCTGCCTGCACGCGATAAGGGATTCTATCCGGTCGCCCGTCCTTTCGGCAACCCGCTTGTTGCTGAATCCGTAAAGCTTCTTCTGTATTCCATTCAGCGATACCCGGATATAGTAGGAATCACCTTTTTTCGATACGCTTGCCATTTTCCATCCTCCATTTGCGTTGTCATGCAACCAACAGCCAAAGTATACCCTCTTTTTCACCGTGGCGCAAGTAGACGCAAAACAAAAAAACCAAAATTTTCTCAAAAAAAACCAAAAATTAGTTACGATAGAGTAACTATCCCCCTTAATATAAAAAAAATAAGAAAAACCCTGTCCACCCTGTCCACCCGGTACGTCTCAATTCCTATTATCTCCGCAAAAATACGGGGTGAAAGCCCATTTTTCATCCCGGTTCGCACCCTGTCCCCTACCCTGTCCATTCAAAGCTGCACCAACGAATCCGAACAGGGGAGCAGACGCAAACCAACATAAACCGTCAATCTGGAACCGTTGCAACGAATCCGCGTCGTTTGAACCGAAGGGAAGCATTCCCGAAGCCTTGACGAAAACGCATTTTCCGCAAGTGCACGATACCCCCGGAAACGGCACCAGTTACCATACCGCGTATATACGTTCCGTGTCGGTTCCCGTTCCGCAGGAGTTCCCACCGTCAGGCACTCCTCGAAGAACAGTTCCTCCGGGCGTGAAGATTTTATCAAATCCCCCTTCAGCAATGCGGAAGCCTCGGTTTCCGGGAAGCGACGATTCCCATTTGCCACAAGCGACCGATAGCCTGCCAGCGACCAGTTCAGAATTCCCGGAAGCTCCTCTTGAATCAGACGTTCCGCAAGGTTCAAGACCTCTCCGCCAGTTCCTCGAAAAACGTTTGGGAAGCGGATAATCCGCAACCGGTCAGCAATGGCCCTAGAGCGGTCAGCGAACCGTGGGAGCGTGTTGCACCCGAACACCGACAACGCCGTCAAACGACGATATTCCGGGGCGACGTGTTTTTGTTCCACTTGAATCCGTTCGCCGCACGTCAGCGACTTCAACACGGCTTCCCGTTGGGACACGGAACCAGCTCCCTCGAAAACGGAATCCATATCCTGCACCAGATTAAGCCGATTCGTTGTCAGGGGATACGTTTGGAAGCGTTCCCCAAACGCCCCCAACGACACGCCGCACGCCGTCCCCCGGTTCAATGCGGCAAGGAGGGCCAACGCGGTGCTTTTCCCCGTTCCAGCTGCTCCGTGGACGACAAAGAAGACATTAAACCGCCGGTCAAACGTCAGCGAAAGACCGAACATCGCCCGTAGCATTTCGCCATCGTCGGGGCACGATTGCAAAACGAACCGCTCCCATTGTGGACACGTGGCCAGAGGGTCGTAATCACACGACACGCAGCCCAACGTGAACAACGAACCATCCACCTCGACAGCCTGCCCTGTCAGGATATTGACATAATGGGAGCGGGTGGGTATCCAATGCTTTGCCTCCCTCGTACGCACTTGAAGCCCATCCTCAAGGCGAAAAAACAGGGCGGGAATGCCATCCCCCGGAAGGGACAAGCCAGCTCGAACCACGGTCAGAAAATCCGTCACCAAAGCCCGCGTTACACGTGCTCCCCGTGAATGGAGGAATCGGACGGCATCCGCCTCCACGTCGGAACCTGTACATGACAACCACCCCGATTCCACGTCCCACCCATACCAGCCGCCAGAATAAAACAAGTGCCGCACCGGGGACTGAAGATACTCTCCCACACATCGCCGAACATAGTCCGACGCCTTCTTCTCCGGTTGCGTACCCCGTACCGGAGCGTCACCAGAACCCCCCACCGCCGGGGGCGCCTCAAGCAACGAAAGACAGGAAGCCGCGTCCATGGTGCTATATCCCTCTATCTTTAAACCACTCATGATAAACTCTCAAAATCCTTCCCCTTCTGGAAACAAAATCTCCGTCTGTACCTCCGCCTGCCGAAGAAAACGCAACCAGACTCGCAACCATTCCCGCATTACGGAAAATCCACGACTTACCACATACGCCACTAAATGACGTTCCGCCAAAAAAACAAGGAATTCCAAGTCCGTCACCGCCGGTTGCTCCGGAACAAGGAAAACAGGAATATCCGACGGAACCGTCCGCGTCAGTTCCAACAGCTCCCAAGGCGTCGCACAAAGGACAACGCCCGACTTTGCACGCAACAGCCGATGGGCCGGCCCCACGATACCCGCAGAGCCTCCCACCCCATCTGCCGCGTGAACGGGTGCCCACGCCTCCCCGTCGCAGGACACCAACCAGCCGGAAAGAACAATGTTCCATGGACACACGGCCCCCGGCTCCACCTGAAAGAGAGGAAACCCAACGGACAAAATCCCTTCGGCCATCCCCACCTTTCCCCCGGCCTGCCACACAACATGCGGATTCATCCCGCACACGTCGCAAAAATCGGCCAGCAGTCCCGCCTCCCCCGTTTCCGGAGAAAACCACGGCCCACCACCCCCTTTACAAACCCTGCTCATTCTGAAACCTGCAACGTCTCCTCCCTCAATCGCGTAAGGGCCTCCTGCAAAAACTGCAATTGAAATAATCCCCCGACGGAAAGAACCGCCTCCCTCCGAAGGGCTTCCACCGCCGCAAGACAATCCGAAAGCAAGCGTTCACGTTCCGCTCTGCACATCGTCCCCTCCCCTCTGGTTCTCGAACCACGACCTCAATTCATCCACACGCCAGCGAACCACACGCCAGCGAACCACCCGCCCCAGCGTCACCGGCTTCGGGAAGTCTCCCCGCGTGTTCCTCCAAAAGTAAATCGTTCGCAGCCCTACGCCGAACATTTTGGCCGCCTCCGTCGGACGGACATATTCCGCCAACACACCATTTTTCACATCTTCCATTTTTTACACTCCTCCTTCAGAGTTTCCCAGACTGCCCGACGCTTCTACAAAACGCCACAACATGCAAGTCCTCTATAAGATACAGAATCACCCACCGGGATTACCTACCGGGATTATCAATAGAATTTCAAAGAATACGTATTTTTACGGGTGAAACCAGCCTCGTAAAAAATCCTGCTTCCCACCGGGGTTATCTACCGGGATTATCAATAGAATTTCAAAGAGTACGTATTTTACGGGACGAAAAAATTTTTAGAGAATTTTGCAAAAAATCCCGGTGGGGGCGGGATTCACCGGGAGCGGGATTATCAAAAAAATTCAAAAAAGCTCGCCATCCTTGGCAATATTTTCCAGCACCTCATACCCCACACTGTCCGCCCAAACCGACGTGTGACGTCGTAGCTTTCCTACTTCACGGGCAAATTCCGTTTCCCCAGAAAGAGCGTTTTTCCCCACACGGCACTTCCCCGTTTCGTTTACATAATCAATAATCTCCCTGTCTGTCATTGTAACCCCCTCGGCTTCACGCCTCTCCAGTTCTCTCCTCAACAGGTACAGAACATCTTTTTTCACTGTTTCCGGTAAATCCTTGAAGAGTGGTGGTTTCCCGTCTGTCCTCTTTGTGGCTTTTCGCTCCTGTCCCGGTGCCGAAGCCGCTTCACGAAATGCCATGCCAGCAGGCGTAAGTCGAAACATTTTCAGACTGGAAAATGTAACATCCCAACGTTCCTTCCGTGTATGAATTTCGTGATAATGAATGCGGGTTAGAATTTTCGCGTATTCTTCCTCCGTACCATACCAAAAGCAACACCCCACCCAACGGTCTTTTCTCCGGGAAACAGCAACGATATTCACATCCTCTGGGATACTCGCTAACAGCGGGCCGGAAGGATACAAACCTGAATCGTCTTGCGACTGGGTGGCAGAATCGCCCACATAGTCAATAGAAACAACCTCCCCAACCTCTACATAGCCGCGACGGTATAGCTCCATCGCTTCATCTTCATCATCGCTGGCCAAAAACCAGAAACCACCAAAATTCAAGAACCCGTAGGTTGTATCATCGACAATTATTTCAAATTCACCATCCGACAAACGACGTTTTAGCTCATCCGATTCATACGTTCCTGCGTTATATCTGCCACCATTCGGGCTCCGCTCCAACCTCTTAAAATCCTGCAACTCCTCGCATAACTCCTCTGGTAATGTACACTCTGGTAACGTCTCCTCAAAATACGCAGGAAGCGATCCAAGAAGTTCCCTCGCCCGCTCATCTGTAAGCTCCGAAGGTGAACTTATAAACCAATCCCCATGGCCCGTTCTGGAGACTTCCAAAACAACCTCAACCTTCTCCCCGGCCTGTAAATCATGGTCGCTTGTAATCCAATAAATCCGATTAAAAAACCCATCGTATTCCATTTCATAAGTACACGGTTCCGGCTTATACCCCGGCTTGTTTTTCACAGAAAACCCGATAGTATCTGGGAACTCCTCAATTTCAAATTCAGGACTGGAAAGCCCTTCCCTTACCACGGAAAAACGGTATTTTATATTCAGGTACCCACATCTGTACAATTCAGCTAAATCAGCCAAACAAGTGCCGTTGACATATGTTTTATACCATTCTTTTTCACCCCAAAAGAATTCTTCGGGTTTGCTCTTGTACGGTTCTTCGTAACTTGCGGGGAATTTCTGCAAAATTGTCTTCATTTTGGTTTTGTTCATTCTAGCTCCCTCCCTTAAATCGTCGCCATATTCCGCATTCTCCCGCGTTGTTAAGAAGTTTTGTGCATTTTACAGCAGGGATGTGAAAAGTCAAGTGTCGTTTCGTCCCCGCCAAAAGAATTGTGTACTTTTCATACAGAAGGGGTGACAGACAACACGACAGACGCCGGAAAGACATCCGAACGCCCTGCAGACAGCTTCTCATAGGGCCGATTTCAGGGGAAACAGAAACCGGGGGCATTTCAGCGGTATTTTAGGGGCATTCAGCCGCGTGAAAGTTCTTTTTCAAGACTGGATATCGGTTCGCAGTTCAGCGGAGAGAGCATTCCGGCAAGTTTTGCCTCGACCATGAAGAACAATTGAGCCGCCTTTTCTGCCGACAATCCGGAAAAATCTTCGTTTTCAAGACGCTGCCCCAGCTTCTCCCAGATGGAATGAATACGTTCCGCCCGTGATTCCATCGACCACCGGAGCTTTTCCCGCAAGGAATCTCGGAGCATTCGACGGGCTTCCTCGACGTCTGGATTCAGCTCCAACCCCCACCGTAGGGCCGTTTTCCGGTCGATTCCCAGCGTTTCCGCAATCTTTGCGTAGCTCATATTTCCCGCCCGCAACGTGACAAATTCTTCTTTTTTTTCATCGCCGTACATTGGATTTTTTGTCCTTTGCTATTTTCGGAGCCCAGAAATTCCGGGGGGAAACCCGATTTTTCGTCCTTTTGACACCATTGAGTATACCGCAAAAATGCGAACGCGTCAAGGTTTTCGCCCATGGAAGAATTGGAGAACGAACCCCCCTTGAATGATTCCCATCTGCTGGTTCATTGTTCTATCCCCTTTCCGGCCATTTGTGCTGCCTGTCCTACCAGCCGCCCTAACACGTCCACCACCTCCTTTTGGCTTCCAGAATCCAACGAGAGGAACAACTCCAGAATCCCCCTTTTAACCGTTTCATTATTCAAGTAGCCCCCATTTAAGCCCCCAGCCGTTTCTGGATTTTCTGAAATGCCGTGTTTTATAGGGTTTTCTTGATATGGTTCAAATCCTGCCCCCGCAACTCGGCCGGTTTGTGAGAAATCATAGACCGGTTTTTTTGTGAAATATGGTAAATTTACCCCAACACTGTCTGGAAGCAATAAATCACCGTTTGGGGAACGGAATGGAGGGGAATAAAAGTTGCTATAGAATATCGTGGCGATCCCACCGCACCACGGTACCTCTCCGGGTGCGGGTAATCTTCACGACAATGGGATCTCCAGATGGAACAATTCGCAGGTACGTTATTCCTCCTGCTGCGCCAGCCGAACGGAAACCTCCCGTTTTTGCCCCGCCTGAAGCAGGGTCAGACGCACCACCTCGCCCGGTTTGTACGACTCCACCACACTCAACAGGTCGTCCACCGTGTGCACCGCCTGCCCGTTGACCGCCGTCACCACCTGAGCCGAATCGCGATCAACCGTTCGGTAAATATACACCGAACTGCCCCGCGAAC
Source organism: Planctomycetia bacterium (assembly GCA_030535245.1). Lineage (GTDB taxonomy): Bacteria > Planctomycetota > Planctomycetia > Pirellulales > Thermoguttaceae > RGIG3701. Next base: position 9,831 of record JAUNBJ010000077.1, read on the forward strand.
GTCGCTGCGTGATGATCTTCGGTGCCGCCAATCCCGCTTCCGCCGCCGGCCCGCCCGGTTGAACTCGCGTTATCAGCAACCCCTCGTCCGTCTCCATCACCTGCTCAATCCCCAAATTCGGACGCAGCACCCGACCATGCTGGATCAACTGTGGAAGAATCCGCGTCAATGTGTTCACCGGAATCGCAAAACCTACGCCATGACTTCCCCCGCTGCGGGTCGCTATGGCCGTGTTCATGCCGATGACCTCCCCATAACTGTCCAAAAGCGGCCCGCCCGAATTGCCCGGATTGATCGCCGCGTCGATCTGAATCACCTGTTTGATCGTCCGATTCTGCCGCTGGCTTGGGAGCTGACGATTCAAACTCGAAATCACCCCCGTCGTCAACGTCTGCTCCAGCCCAAACGGATTCCCAATCGCGTACACCTTCTGCCCCACCTTCAGCCGTGAGGAGTTGCCAAAAACGCACGGATACAGTTCGTCCTCCGGAGCACTGACCCGCAAAACCGCCGAGTCGTTCGCCGGATCGCCGCCGATGACCTTCGCCGAGTACGTGTTGCCGTTGAACAGCGTCACTTCCACTTCGCTGGCACCCGCCACGACGTGGAAATTCGTCAACACATGCCCCGCCTTGTCAATCACGACCCCGCTTCCTTCGCCCTGCTCAATCGCTTCCTGGAAAAAAAACTCCCGACGAATCTGCGTGCTGATGTTGACCACACTGCGGCACGCATTTTCGTAAATCCGGATGTTGTTTTTCTCCTCCGGCGTCAAATCCTCCTGATATTCCTCGTCGCTCCGTTCGGAGTACCGAAGGGGCAAAAATCGCTCCCGCGTCTGGCTCTGCACGCAATTAAAAAGCCCAAGAATCAGACCGTTCGCCAAAAACGTGGCCAGAATGACCGGCATAATCATTTTCTTCTGCATGATGTCTCCTTTCACTGAAATGCCCTACATTATTATATTCTTCTTACGAAAAAATGTCAAGAATGGATTCACCACAACCCCTTCCCATAAAAAAACTCCCGGAAGTTTTTCAACCCCCGGAAGCTCGTTATCGTCTTTCCTGAAAATTCAGAAAACCCTTACAGGATTCCCCAAATCACTCGGAAACCATGTCGGAATCGATGTTCAAACCACCGCTTCCGCCGCCTCCCTTGAGGTCTTTCGACGGGATGCTGTGAACCGGATTCGCCGCCTGCGTGGACGTTTCCGTCGTCTCGCCAGCGTCTTCCGCCCACTCCACGCGTTTGCGGGACAAACCAATTTTGCGGTCGTCAATGTCCACACGCAGAATCTTCACCTCAATCTCGTCGCCAACCTTCACGACTTCTTCCGGATTCTCGACCTTGTGATCCGCCAGTTCCGAAATGTGAAGCAGCCCTTCCAGACCATCTTCCAAACCCACAAAGACCCCAAAATTGGTGATCTTCGTGACCGTACCCTTGACCAACTGCCCCGGTTCGTACTTCGACGGAATGTCGTGTGCCCACGGATCTTCCGTCATCTGCTTCAGACCCAACGCAATACGACGCCGAGACTGATCCACCGACAACACGCGGCACTCGATCGTCTGACCCTTTTCCACCATCTCGCTGGGATGGGTAATCCGACGCGTCCAGCTCATGTCGCTGACATGAAGCAAACCGTCAATACCTTCCTGAATCTCGATGAACGCACCATAGTTCGTCAAGTTGCGAACCACGCCCTTCACCACGCTTCCCGGAGGATACTGGCCGGCAACCGCTTCCCACGGATTCTGCTGCGTCTGCTTGATACCCAGGGAAATTTCCTGCTTTTCCTTGTTGATCGAAAGCACCACCACCTGAATCTCGTCGCCAGGCGATACCAGCTCGCTCGGATGGTTGATACGCTTCGTCCAGCTCATCTCGCTGATGTGAACCAGACCCTCCACGCCTTCCTCCAACTTCACAAACGCACCGTACGACATGACGTTCACCACCGCGCCTGTGACCACCTTTCCCGGAGGATACTTCGCTTCCACTTCTTCCCACGGACTGGCCGTTTTCTGCTTCAGACCCAACGCGATCTTCTCTTTTTTGTGGTCCACCGACAGAATCTGAACCTCGATTTCCTGGTCCAAATGAAGCATTTCCTCCGGATGATTGATCCGGCCCCAGCTCATGTCGGTAATGTGAAGCAAACCGTCGATACCGCCCAGGTCGACAAACGCGCCAAACTCGGCCAAATTCTTGACCGTACCCTTGCGACGCTGCCCCGGCTGCAACTCGTCCAGAAGCTTTTTCTTCTGCTCCGAACGCTCCGCCTCAATCAGCGAACGACGACTGACCACGATGTTCCGACGCGCTTCGTCAATCTTCAATACCGCACACTTAATGCGACGACCAATGTATTCGCCAATGTCCGCCGGACGCCGAATGTCCACCTGACTGGCCGGCAGAAACACGTTCACGCCAATGTCCACCAGCAATCCACCCTTGATCTTGCGGGTGACTTCACCTTCCACCACATCGCCTTCATGGACCGATTCCATGACCTTTTTCCAGGCTTCGATTTTCTCGGCCTTCCGCTTGCTCAGAACAAGCATCCCGTTGGCTTCGTTGATCTGCGGTCCAGAACCGTCTTCCACTTCCTCAATCAACACGCGAATGGTGTCTCCAGGATTGGGGAGTTCCTGCCCTTCGTCCCATTCGTCACGATTGACGTAACCTTCACTCTTGTAACCAACATCGACGATAACCATGTCACCGCTGACATGGTGCACTTTGCCCTCGACGATCTGGTTGACGGCGATTTCATGCCCGCCCCAGTCCACGTCCGCCTCGTTGAGGTCCTGCATGGCCTGCTGGACTTCTTCGTCCCAGTTGTTTTCGTTGAGATCCAGTCCACGAATTAAGTTGCGATTAACCATTAAAAAAACTCCGGGAGCCACGCTGGCTCCACTTCCACAAAAAATGAAAAAAACTTCGGTTTTCCAGGTAAAATTCCCATATTCACCCTATAAGAAAACACACGTTGGTAAATTGTACCATATATTCTCCATTTCCACAAGGGGAGGGGGGAAACCGGGGGAATTAGAAATGAACAATGAACAATGAACAGTGAACAATAGGGGTGTTCCAATTTAGTGGGGGGGCAGGCGATTGCGTTTCTAGCCTCCCTTGATTCTATATTCTATCGCGATTCCAGCCTTCAAAAACCGTTCGTCATTCCGCTTCCATCAGGATCAGTCGATCGACATACAGGGCCTCGACCTGCGGGTTGTGGCGGTGCGCGAACCAGATGTAACATCCGGGCTGAAAATCGACCACGCCGCAGTCGATCCATCGATATTCCTCCCCTTTCAGTTCTTCGACCGGGAGGGGATGGCTCATCACCCCTTTCTTTTCGCGGGAGTTGTAAACCCCCAAATTCCCCGCCAGCCCTTTCTCCAACTCCGCGTCCGCCCGCATGGAGACCAGCAGCCGATATTTTCCCTGCACGGTCGGCGTGTAGCTGGTGTTCCAGTCCACCCGCGTCGTCATTCGGGTCGCTTTCCCATCGACCGACGCGGGATCGTCCACCCGCTGTGCCACATCCTTGAAATTGGCAAACAGGGCATCATCCACCGCAAACCAGGCATCCGGCTCCAAATTCTGGCACCCTTCCGGAGGATTCCGACGCACGGCATCATAGGACCGCATGGCCTCCAACTGTTCACGTAATTTCGACTGCTGCGAAATGGCCAGCGACTGCGTCTTGAACCGCTCGCACCGCTCGATGAAATCCGCCACCATCCCCCCCAAATCCTTCGGTCCCTCAAACGGCTTTTTCTCTCTGCGAGCCTGACTTTTGAGGGCAAAATAACGCTGAATCCAGACATAATCGATCCCCATCTTCGCCTTCCGCAGGGCCTGGAACGCGGGGGAATCCTTCCCGTAGAGCGCTTCGCTTTTCGCCATCGCGTCGTTGAAAATCCGCGTCGCCTGGTTCAGCGTTTCCAAATCGAGCCAATTCTGCGACTGCACCCCAAAACAGCCGAGGTAAACGCCACTCGCCTTCGCCCGTTGGACTAGCACATCCCAATACTGCCGCAGCAGAGGCGTGATTTCCCGGCCATAATACGCGTCGCAGAATTGCGTGAACAACTGCTTTTCATCCAGCGACGGATCCCACATCAGCCTCATCAACATCCAGTTTTTCAATTCGCAGAAATCGTCTCCTTCCCCCTCCTCAAACAGCCCGATCGCCCCATGTTGGACGAAATACCGCATGTTTTGGGGCAAAACCTCCAAATTCGGGAACGGCGCAATATAATTGGTGTAGTTCGTCACATAGTCCCAGATAAAAAGGTGTTTGGCAATCTGGCTCCAACCTTCCATGTCGGCGGCAAACTCCCTATTCTGCGGGCCATCCAACGGCTGGATGTAGGAACACTCAATCGTGCAGAGCCGAATCAGCACGTTGTCGCGTGGGCGGAGCGTTTTGGGCGGTTTGCGGGTATACTGGTAGGCCAGCGACTCCACCAGAACGTCGGGAAACTCCTTTTCCACATCCTCCGCAACACGATTGAGAAAAGCGACCAGCGTCCCGGCATGGGATTCTTCCCGCTCGTCCAGCGCCCGGCATTTTTCACACTGGCAATATCCGTGCCAGTCGTTCTGGCTGATGTCGATGATTTTGGCTCCCGGATTCTTTCGGAGCGTTTCCAGAACCTTCCGGGTCAGTTCCTCCCGCATGGCATCGTTGGTCAGGCAAAGCTGGCCGTGCTCGGCGGTACGCACCCCTTTTATTTCCGAATACCATTCCGGGTGCTTTTCAAAATACTCCGCCGGCGGGAGATACCTGTAAAAAGAGTGAACAAAATGGAGAATCGAAATCCGTCCACCATAAGGTTCCGTGACGAACCCGTTCCCCTTCATCCGGGCGGAGAAAACCGTCGGCTGGGCGCGGCGGTGGTACATTTCACGCGAAAACATGGGGGGCGTGTAGGAAATGTCACATTCCGGCACCACCAGCGTCGGCTTTTTCGGAACGAACGTCCTGTCCGGGTCCAGCCAGAGGATTCCCACCACGTCCTGCAAAAACGAATAGACCGCGTACAACGTTCCGCGACGTTCATGCCCCGTCAGGTAGAGATTCCCCCCCTCCGTACGAATCCGAATTTCATCAAACGCAAACGGTCTGTTCCCCAACAACTTCTTTCCCGCCGAGGTATTGCCGAGAAAAATGCCGTTTGTTTCGGGGGCGTCTTTTTCCGAAACCACCGGAAATTCCGCACCGGTCGCCTGATTCAGGTGGTCGGCCAACTCCTTCGAGGCGGTCTTTTCCACCTCCGTCGGCGAATCGGGCAAAACGATTTTCCAGGACGTTTTTCCCTCCGTAGAAAGCGTGCCATCCGCCATCAACGGCAGGTTTCCCAAACAAATCAACAACACAAAACCGATCGACCTCATGGCAGGCTCCTTAAAACAGAAGGAAGGGAAAGGGGAAAGGGGGAAGGGGGAAAGGGGGCAAGGGGGGAAAGGGGAAAGACTCCTTCCATCGTAGAGGATGGGAATACCCCTGTCAAGGGGCAGGGAAAAGGGGGGAATCTGGAATCGATTCGAAGGCATCCCTGGGGTTTCATTGACATTTGCCCGCCGGGGTGATAGAATGGAATGACGGTATCTTTTGAAGCTGCCTGTAAATTTTATTTTTCCGGAAAGGAAAAGGAAAGAGAGGAGTCCCACCATGTTTCTGAATGTTTTGTTCTGTTTGTGTTTTGGAGTGGTTCCCGTGGCCGATGAAAACGGGGTGACGGTGCTGGACGATTTTGGTTCGGCGTCGTTGTCGGCGTGGCGTAACACCGGGGGTGGGGCGATGAAGCTGGAGGCGGTGGAAAACGATCTGGTCGTTCGTTCCACGTTTCGGGAATATCCCACGTCCGAGCGGATTTCCATCGATCGCACCGTAGATTGGGATTTGAGCGACTGGAACCGCTTCGAGCTGGATATAAACGTCACGAACCCGGCCGCGTTCCGAAATTCGTCGTTGTATTTCCATACGCAGGGGGGGTGGTTCTCGGCGGGAGGGCATGTCCCGGAAAAATCAGGAACGCTCGTGTTTCTGAAACGGCATTTTCGTTCGGAAGGCAAGCCGGAAGGATGGGGACGTATCGACACGGTGCGTCTGTCGTTTTGGAAGGGGAGCGATCAGGAGGGAGCCATCCGTTTTCAGGAGTTCCGCGCGATTCAGGAACCGGTGCTGTTTGTGACGACGCGGAACAACGAGGGGTTGGAATTCTGGCGGGCCAAAAATAATGCGTCGTATCTTTCGAGCGTGCTGTTGCGGGTAGGTTTGCTGGCCGATTCGCAGTGCTTTGAAAGCGACGATTCCGAGGAAACCTGGGCCAGGTCGCTGGAACCGCGTCAGGTGATCGTAGCGGCATACACGCCGTACATGCCGGAAAGGATGAAGCGATTCCTCCAGAAATATCAGGAGAAAACCGGGAAAACGGTGTTGTTCATCCAGCAGGATTTGGAGAAGGAAACGCTCGACGAACAGGCGTTTCTGGAATCGGTAGCCACGTCGGAGGGGATGAGAAAAAAGGTCATGGAAAAAGCGTCTGCCAACCTGACTATGGCAGCAGGGGTGACGCTTCCGAATGCTGCGGCGCTGGAAGCTGCGGCGAAAAAGGTGTTTGCGGAAAAAGGGCTGCTCCCCGGACTGGAATTTTGTCAGAAAACGCACGATGCGAATCTGAAAAAGCTGGCGTTGGAAACGCGAAACAGCAAAACGTTGCAATTTAAGGCGTGGTGGAACCATAACGGACGCGGTGCGTATCCCGGCGACTGGCCACGAACGGCACGGGAATTGAAGGCTGCCGGATTCACCGCCGTGATTCCGAACCTGCTCTGGGCTGCGTGTGCCGGCTATCCGAGCGATCTGATTCCGCGTGGAAAACGTTATGGCGAGGAGGATTTGCTCCAGGCCTGCGTCGATGCCTGTCATGCGGAGGGGTTGGAAGTCCATGTCTGGAAGGTCAATTTCAACATGCAGTACGACCTGACGCCGGAACTGCGGGAAAAATATCACCGCGAGGGCCGCCTTCAGAAAAATGCTCTGGGGGAGGAATTTCCGTGGCTCTGCCCATCGCATCCGGACAATTACGCGTTGGAGTGGAAATCGATGGTGGAAATGGCCGTCAAGTATCCCATCGACGGCGTGCATTTCGATTATATCCGTTATCCCAGCGGGGACACTTGTTACTGCGAGGGCTGCCGCGAACGATTCGAGAAGGCGACGGGTAAAAAAGTGGCCGATTGGCCGAAAGATGTGATTTCCGGCGAACTTTTGGACGCATACCGTGAATGGCGCTGCGACCAGATTACCGCCATCGTGAAACGGACGCGGGAAGAACTCCGCAAAGTCCGGCCCGATTGCAAGGTTTCCGCCGCCGTGTTCAGCAGTTATCCGAGCTGCAAAGTCAGCAACGGGCAAGATTGGGTGAAGTGGGTCCGGGAGGGGTACGTCGATTTCCTCTGCCCGATGAACTACACGACGGATGCGGACAACTACGCCCGTATTTCCATCCGGCAACGGGAGCTGGTGGGCGACGCGTTTCCGCTGTATCCCGGAATTGCCGAATACCGCACCACTCCGGACGGCGTGATCGAGCAGATTCGCGAGGCGGACAGGAACGGTTTCCCTGGGTTTACGATTTTTGATTTGACGAACAAATCTGCCCAGAGCATTCTTCCGTTGCTGACGAAGTAAGCCTTCGCGGGGCGTTTCCGAAAAAAACAGGCCGCTGGAAAAACCAACGGCCTGGAAACGGAAATTCATCGAAAAACGTTCCCGGCGGGGGTCGAACCCACAACCTTCGCCTTCGGAGGGCGACGCGCTATCCAATTGTGCTACGGGAACAAGTATGCAAAAGATTGTACCCCTTTTCCATTTTTTGTCAAGGCACCACCATTTTTTTAACGAAATCGCGATGTCTGCCAATGGAGTGGAGGGGTGTTGTTAGCGTCGCTTCGTACGGTGTGGGATTTGATCGCACCCGAAAACTGGGGTGCGATCAAATTTCCTTGCGAGTTTGGGCGAGATGGGGTAATTCCCCTCTTTTCAGAGGGGTGGCAGCCGTAGGCTGACGGGGTG